>JASBUD010000056.1 GCA_030148105.1 Microbacterium sp.
CGACACGCTGTTCGGGCGGGTGATCACCGACAACGCCGCCGTGATCTCCAACGAGCCGCTCACCGACCGGCGGGCCGCCGGCCGCCCCGAGGGGCACCCGCCCCTGGATTCGTTCTTGGGCGTGCCCATCCGCCGCGGCGACAGGGTCACGGGCATGGTGGCGCTCGCGAACCGGGACGGCGGATTCGACGAGGCTCTGGTGCACTTCCTCGCCCCGCTGACCGCAACCGTCGGAAGCCTGATCGAAGCGGCGACCGTGGATCGTGAGCGCATCGAGGCGGAGCGCCGCCAGGCCCGTCACAAGCAGCTGCACCGGCTCATCGTCGAGGAGGCGGCCGACGCGATCGTCACCTTCCGCGACGGCGGCAGGATCGTGCTCGCCAATCGCGCGGCGAGGGAGCTGGTCGGAGACGATCTGTCGGAGCTCATCGACCAGCGAATCTGGCGTTTCCTGCCGCCCGGTCGCGCGCGCGCGTACGCGCGGGATGCGGCGGACGCGCTGCGCGCGGCGTCCGGAATGGAGCTGGAGGTGCGGCGGCTCGACGGCGACACCCGTCCGGTGGAATGCACGTTCGTGCGCGGCTACTACGACGACGAAGACGTCACGACCGTGATCGCGCGCGACATCACGGCACACAAGGCGACCGAAGAGGCGCTGCGCAACGCCCGAGACGCCGCGGAGAGCACCGCGCGGGCGAAAGACGAGATCCTCGCGGGGGTCAGTCACGAGCTGCGGTCGCCGTTGAACGCCGTCATCGGGCTCAGCTCGGTGCTGCAGAGAGAGCTGCACGGCCCGCTGACCGACCGGCAGCGCACGTTCGTCGCACAGATCGAAAGCAGCGGCCGTCACCTCCTCGAGGTGATCACGACGATCCTCGATCTGGCGAAATCAGAGGCCGGAAAACTTCCCGTCGACCTCGTCGAGTGCGAACTCGGCGCGCCCATCGCGGAGGCCTTGGGCGTCGTGAAGGATCTGGCCGTGAGGCAGGAGCTCACCGTGTCGACCGATCTGGCCGCCGATCTGCCCCCCGCGCGGGTCGACGTGGTGCACTTCCGCGCTGCCCTGATCAACCTGATGGCCAATGCCGTCAAATTCACGCCGGCGGGCGGCAAGGTGGGGATCCGCGCACAGCGAGTGGGTGACTCGGTGCAGGTCACGGTCTGGGACACCGGCATCGGCATCGCGCCGCACGATCTGGAGCGCATCTTCGAACCCTTCGAGCAGAGCGACTCGTCGCTTTCGCGCCGCTACGACGGCACCGGCCTCGGCCTCACGCTCAGTCGTCGACTCGTCGAGGCGATGGGCGGAACGCTCACCGTGACGAGCCGACTGGGGGAGGGGTCGCAGTTCATGATGACCTTTCCCGCCACGCCGCACCACTGAGGGCTGGCCTTGCCAATGCTGTCTGATATCTCAGACACAAACCTCATCGATCTCATGGTGAGGGCGGCCCCGAAGGTGTGGGATCGGTCACGTGACCACGATCATCGACCTCCGCACCGTCGTCGTGGGCGCGGCCCCCGTGCGGCCCGCCGATGTCGTCGCCGTCGCCCGCGATTCCGCGCGCGTCGAGCTCGACCCTGCGGCCCTGCACCGCGTCGCGGCATCCCGCACGCTCGTCGACGGCCTCGCCGATGACCCCGAACCGCACTACGGCATCTCGACCGGCTTCGGCGCTCTTGCGACGACCTTCATCGCCGCCGACCGGCGCGCCCAGCTTCAGGCGAGCCTGATCCGCTCCCACGCGGCCGGCACCGGCGCCGAAGTGGAGCGCGAGGTCGTACGGGCGCTGCAGCTGCTGCGGCTGCAGACGCTCATGACCGCGCACACGGGCGTGCGACCGGTCGTCGTCGAAACCTACGCGGCGATGCTGAACGCCGGGATCACACCGATCGTCCGCGAGTACGGCTCGCTGGGCTGCTCGGGCGACCTCGCGCCGCTCTCGCACGTCGCCCTCGCAGCGATGGGCGAGGGCGACGTGCGGGATGCCTCCGGGACGCTCGTCCCGGCCGCCGCCGCGCTGGAAGCGTCCGGAATCACGCCGCTTGCCCTGCGCGAGAAGGAGGGCCTCGCGCTCATCAACGGCACCGACGGCATGCTCGGGATGCTGCTCCTCGCGCTCCACGACCTCGGTGTGCTCGTGCGCACCGCCGATGTCGCCGCGGCGATGTCGATCGAGAGCCAGCTCGGCACGGACGCCGTGTTCGCGGCCGATCTGATGGCCCTCCGTCCGCAGACCGGGCAGGCGGCGTCGGCCGCGCGGCTCAGACAGCTCCTCGCCGGGTCGCCGATCGTCGCCTCGCACCGTGACCCGGCCGTCTGCACCCGTGTGCAGGACGCCTACTCGCTGCGCTGCTCACCGCAGGTGCACGGAGCGGTGCGCGACACGATCGATCACGCCGCGATGATCGCCGGCCGCGAGCTCGCCTCCGCCGTGGACAACCCGGTGATCACCGACGACGGCCGCGTCGAGTCCAACGGCAACTTCCACGGCGCACCGGTCGCCTACGTGCTCGACTTCCTCGCGATCGCGGTCGCCGACCTCGCCTCGATCTCCGAGCGGCGCACCGACCGGGCCCTGGACCCCGCCCGCAGCCACGGATTGCCGCCGTTCCTCGCGCACGAGGTGGGCGTGGATTCGGGCCTCATGATCGCGCAGTACGCCGCGGCCGGGATCGTGTCCGAGCTCAAGCGGCTCGCGGTTCCGGCATCCGTCGACTCGATCCCTTCCTCGGCGATGCAGGAGGACCACGTCTCGATGGGCTGGGCCGCCGCCCGCAAGCTGCGCCGAGGCGTCGACGGGCTCGCCCGGGTGCTCGCGATCGAGGTGCTCACGGGTGCCCGCGCGATCGATCTGCGCGCGCCCCTGCAGCCCGGGGCGGCGACCGGCGCCGCCCGTGATCTCGTCCGCACCGTCGTGCGCGGACCGGGTCACGACCACTTCCTCTCACCCGACATCGAAGCGGTGACCGATCTCGTGCTCTCGGGCCGGGTCGCGGACGCCGCAGAAGCCGCGGTGGCGGCATCCGGCTCTTCCCTCTCTCCAGATCAGGAGCTTCGGCCGGTACAGGCCGAACAGGCCTGAATCCCTCCTGTCTCAGCCGAAGCTCCTGATCTGGAGCAGCCTCGACCTCCGAAAGGACGCGCATCATGACCACCGCATCCCCTAAAACCCGTGTGATCCGCGCCGCGCGCGGTGCCGAACGGACCGCGAAGAGCTGGGGCGCCGAAGCCGCCAAGCGCATGCTCATGAACAACCTGGACCCCGAGGTCGCCGAGCATCCCGAAGACCTCGTCGTCTACGGCGGCACCGGCAAGGCCGCGCGGTCGTGGGAGGCATACGACGCGATCGTCCGCACCCTGGACGAGCTCGAGCCCGACGAGACGCTGCTCGTGCAGTCCGGCAAGCCGGTGGGCGTGTTCCGCACGCACGAGTGGGCGCCGCGCGTGCTGATCGCGAACTCCAACCTCGTCGGCGACTGGGCGACGTGGCCCGAGTTCCGCCGGCTCGAGCACCTCGGGCTGACGATGTACGGGCAGATGACGGCCGGATCGTGGATCTACATCGGTACGCAGGGCATTCTGCAGGGGACCTACGAGACATTCGCCGCGGTGGCGCGGTCGCTCGGGCGTGACTCGCTTGCCGGCACGCTGACGTTGACCGGCGGATGCGGCGGCATGGGCGGCGCACAGCCGCTCGCGGTGACCCTCAACGGCGGCGCGGTGCTCATCGTCGACGTCGACGAGTCGCGTCTGGCCCGCCGGGTCGACCACGGCTACCTGGACGAGTACACCACCGACCTCGACGCCGCGGTGGAGCGCGTCGTCGCCGCCCGGGCAGCCGGGGAGGCCCTCTCGGTGGGTGTGGTGGGGAACGCGGCGCTCGTGTTCCCCGAGCTGCTGCAGCGCGGCATCCCGATCGACATCGTCACGGACCAGACGAGCGCGCACGACCCGCTCGCGTATCTGCCGGTCGGCGTGTCGGTCGAGGACTGGCGGGCCGAGGCGGAGCGCGACCCGTCAGGGTTCACCGACCGGGCCCGCGGCTCGATGGCGAAGCAGGTCGCGGCGATGGTCGGGTTCCAGGATGCCGGGGCCGCCGTGTTCGACTACGGCAACTC
>JASBUD010000067.1 GCA_030148105.1 Microbacterium sp.
AGATCCGGGACGCCTTTGTCGCCCGCCACCGCGAGCCGACCGAGCGACGTGCTCTCCAGCAGCCGCCAGCATTCGGTCGTGGTGAGGTGTTCGATGCCCTTGTCGTCGTCCGTCATGGCGGACTCCTCTCACTCACCCCTCAGTCCACTCCGATCCGGCTCTGTTCGCTAGGCCGAAGGTCCTCCGCCCCCTCCGCTCCCTTCTCCTCTGTCCCGCGTTCCGCCCCGAGATGGGGGGTTCTCCGCCGAGATGGTGCCTCCTCCGCCGAGATGGTCGGTTTCTCCGCGAGATGGTGCACACCACCTCGGGAGAAAAGGGACCACCTCGGGAGAAAAGGGACCACCTCGGGAGAAAAGGGACCACCTCGGCGGGAAAGGGACCACCTCGAGGGCGCGAGAGAGGACGCGCGGGCACGCGACGGGGCCGGGCGCCTTCCGACGCCCGGCCCCGTGATGCGCGGCTACTTCGCGATCTGGACCACGCCGTAGTCGTTCGTCGCGGCGCTGCGGTAGAGCAGCAGCAGGCCGGTCTGCGTCGACGCTCCGGCGGCGGCGGTCGCCTTCACGTCGATCGTCGAGTTCGACTTCGCCGGCACCGTCAGCGTGCCGGACGAGGGCGTGTACTTCACCTCACCGGCGGTGAACGTCTGACCCTCGATCGAGTCGGTCGTCGCCCCGGTGAAGTAGTTGTCGAACGCGTACACGCTGTAGCCGAACGTCTGTCCCGGCGCGATGCCGAGCGCCGACATCGGCGCGGTGAGGATCTGCGTCGACGAGTTGAATCCTCCGTCGACGTAGAAGTACGCCGTGCTCGCACCGGTCGCGAGGTTCGCGACGTAGACGACGGTCTGGCCGGTGAGGGCGAACCCGCCCAGTTCGGCGTTGTAGACGATGTAGTCGTCGGTCCCGTCATTGTTCGAGTCGACGTACACGTCGAACTCGGCCGGGTAGTTCAGCACGGTGCGGCGGTCGTACGTCGCGACGCCGAACTGGACGAAGCCCGGCTCCGGCTCGCGCACACCCACCGCGGCGAGGTCGATGATCGCCGCGTTGCTGCCCGGCGACCCGGGCTCACCCGGCGCGGGGTCGGGCAGCTCGGGGCTCGTGCCGGTCAGGGCGAAGATCTCCACATCCCCGCTCGCCACCGACGACGTGTTCTTGACCTTGACCGATCCGGTGCCGTCCTTCTTGAGCTTGAGCGACGAGCTCGCGCTCACCTCGGCGGCCTTCTTCGGCAGGACGGTCCAGCCGATCTTCACGCTGTCGCGCTCGGATGTCGCCGTGATCCAGCCGTCGAACTCGGGTCCGTTCAGCAGCGACCCGTCGCCACCGGTGGCACCCACGTCGTTGAAGGGCCAGTCCTGCAGCTTCGAGCCGTCGATCGTCACCTTGACCTTGATCTTCTGGCTCTTGCCGGCACCGAGGTTGACGCTGTTCGGCGCGAACTTGAGCGCGACCGCACCGCTGGCCTGATCGGCCTCCTCGCGGAAGCTCGCGGCGAGGTCGTACTTCAGCTTCGTGTCGCTCGTGTTCGTGAGGGTGAGCTCGACGTCGGTGGAGTAGTTCGACTTCGTCGTGATCGACGGGATGCCGAGACCGATGTTTCCGCCGGCGCCGGGCGTCGTCAGCACGCTGGCTGCGTCCGCCGCCGCGGCGACCCGCACTTCACCCGCGCCGATGCGCGAGATCGGCGTCGTGATGAAGCCGTCCGCGGTCGGAGTGCGGTTGGTGTTGTCCGCACCGTTGAGCAGACGCGCCTTGATCGTGAGCGGCGTGGCGTCCGGGAACTTGTCGATCAGCAGCGCCGCGGCACCGGAGACGACCGGGGCGGCACCGGAGGTTCCGCCGAAGTTCGTCTCTTCCGTCGCCGTGCCGGTCTCGGCCGACAGCCATGCGCCGGGGGCGCCGATGTCGGGCTTGGCCCGGTTGTCGCCCATCGTCGTGCCGCGGCTCGACGTGCCGACCATCGTGTTCGACAGCGAGATCGCACTTGCCGGATCGATCGTCGCGGTGACGGGTCCGGTGACGAGCGCCGCCACGAGAGCCTGACCCGCGGACTGGGAGATGCTGAATGTCGGAACGGTGACCGGAACGGTGCTGCCGAAGCTGAAGCTGGGCGGGTCACCGGGGGCGTTGTTGTAGATGATGACGGCGATCGCACCGGCGTCCTGGGCGAAGACCGCCTTGTCCGACACGTTGCACGAGCCGCGCGAGACGAGCGCGATCGAGCCGGCCGGGAAGGACGAGTAGGCGCCTGCCGAGCAGCCGATGCCGCCGGCATCCGTCGGTCGCGCCAGCGGAGCGGAGATGACCCCCGTCGGCGCGGGCGACCAGGACTGCAGCACGGCGTTCGTGATGGTGGTGCCGGCGCTGGTCTGGATGACCCACTGCAGGTCGTCCGGCAGCGAGGTCTGCGCGACGCTGATCACGCCGGGCGCCGATGACGGCGACCCGACGATGAAGGGACGGTCGGCGGAGTTGCCTGCGGAGGCGACCACGACCACACCTGCGTTGACGAGGTTGTTCGCGGCGAACGCCGAGTCGTCCTGCTCCTGGCCGTACGACGAGCCGAGAGACATGTTGACGACGTCGACCGCGTCGGAGATGTCCCCGTCGCCGTTCGGGTCGAGGGACCAGTCCAGACCCTGGAGGATCGCGACGCCGCTGCACGAGGTCGACACCGACGAGCAGACCTTCACGCCGTAGAGGTCGACGCCCGGGGCGATGCCCAGGTGCGAGCCGTCGGCGCTCCGACCGCCGATGATGTCGGCGACGTGCGTGCCGTGGCCCGCTTCGGGCCCCGCGTCGATCGGGTTGGGGTCCTGGACGAGGTCGGAGTTCGGCCAGTTCTCGCCGACGAAGTCGTACCCGCCCTTGACCTTGGGGGCTCCTTCGCCGAAGAGCGTGGCGCAGATGCCGGCCACGGGGGCCGCGGCTCCCGCGAAGCACTCGTCGGTCACGGCCTGGTCGCCGGGTCCACCGAGGTTGAGGTGGGTGAAGTCGATGCCCGAGTCGAGCACGGCCACCTTCACGCCCGTGCCGTCGATGCCCTGCGCGTGCAGCGGGGCGGCCTGGACGTAGTCGATCGCCTGCGCGAGGCTGCCCGACTCGACGGTCTCCTCCGCGGCGGCCGTCACGATGTCCTTCTCGTACGTGCGGATCGGGTTGATCGAGATGACGTTCGGGAGAGCCGCGAGGCTCTCCAGCTGCCCGGCGTCGACCGAGACCGCGACGAGGTTCGCAGCGAGGTCGGTGCGGGCGAGCTCGGTCACACCGAGATCATCGGCCGCGGCGACGAACTCGTCCTGCTGCGCATTGACGCGGTCCTTCTGCGCCAGCTGGTCGGATGCCCCGGGCACGGTGCCGTCGGCGATCGCCCCTTCGGGCACCGTCTCGGCGATCGCCGGTTCGGCGAGCCGGACGCTGACCTCCACCGCACCCGACGCCCTCTTCAGGCTGTCGGCGAGACCGCGAGGAGTCGGGGTGTCGTAGCCATCGCCGGTCGCGGCGTCGGGCAACGTCGGTGGAGATATCGGATCAGCCGCCCATGCCGGCGCGGAGCCGAAGATCAGGGCCGGAACGGCGATCGCGGCGATGACCGCGGACATGAGGGCGCGTGGGCGAGAATGCATGACACTCCTGGGGGGATTGAGGTCCTGACTCCGGGACCGACGACGCCGTCCGCCCCGACTGCCGAGCAGTTCGATGAGTCTATGTGCGACCTATCCCTCTGGCAATGGTCTTGCGCGTCGGCCCGCCTCCCGCTCTCCCGGACCGCTCAGGCGAGGGTGTCGAGGATGTCGGTGAGCGTCTCGAACGTCGTGAGCGGACTGATGATCGCGAACCTCAGCACCGTCTCCCCCGCGTGGGAGCTCGGGACGACGAAGGCCCGCTGGTCCTTCAGCAGCCGGTCCGACCACGCCTGGTAGTCCGCCGGCGACCAGCCCTCCCGCCGGAAGACGACGACCGAGAGCTGGGGCTCGCGGACGAGCGAGACCCCTTCTCGAGCGGTGATCTCGTCGGCGATGCGACGAGCCAGACGGATGCCGCCGTCGATCGCGGCCCGGTAGTGCTCGGTGCCGTGCGTCGCGAGCGAGAACCACAGCGGAAGTCCGCGCGCACGCCGCGTGAGCTGGATCGCGAGGTCGGACGGGTTCCAGTCGGCGGATTCGGTGAGCGTGTCGAGGTATTCGGCTTTCTGCGTGTGCGCGGCGAGGGCTACGGAGGGATCGCGGTAGATGAGCGCGCACGCGTCGAACGGCGCGAAAAGCCACTTGTGCGGGTCGACGATCACCGAGTCCGCCTCGCCGACACCTTCGAAGGCCGGCCGCATGCTCTCGACGAGCATCGCGGCGAGCCCGTAGGCGCCGTCGATGTGCAGCCAGACGTCCCTCCCACGCGTCGCCGCGGCGACCGAGGCGATGTCGTCCACGATGCCGAAGTTCGTGGTGCCGCCCGTGGCGACGACGGCGAACACCGCTGAGCCGTGCTCGTCGAGCAGAGCGCTCACCGCTTCGCCATGCAGCCGCCCCTCGGCATCCGGTGCCGCGGTGACGACGTCGACGTCCATGACCGCGGCCGCCGACGCGATCGAGGAGTGCGCTTCCGCACTGCAGACGATGATCCAGCGCGCGGGGTCCTCGCGCCCGACCTGGCGATTGCGTCGCCGCGCCACGTCGCGCGCGGCGACGAGAGCGGACAGATTGCCGATCGTGCCGCCCTGCACGAAGACGCCGCCGGCACCCTCGGGCAGGCCGAACTCGCGCGCGAGCCAATGCAGGACCTCGTTCTCGGCGTAGACCGCCCCCGCACCCTCCATCCACGACCCGGCGTAGATCGCCGACGCGGAGACCACGACGTCGAACGCGAGGGCGGCCTTCGTCGGCGCGGACGGGATGAACGACAGGTATCCAGGGTGGTCGGTGGAGATGCAGGCCGGTGCGAGCACGTTCTCGAACAGCCCGATCGCCCGTCGCGCCCCGATGCCGTCGGCGGTGATCGATCCCGACGCCAGCCGGGCCAGGTCGCGCGGCGACATCGCCTTGTCGAGCGGGATGTCCTGAAAGAGCGCGCGTCGTCGGGCGTAGTGCAGCACCTCGTCGACGGTGTCGCGGGTGTCGTCCGAGATGGCGTGCATGTGATCGGGTTCGGGCGCGTGGGTCATGCCAGACAGTCTGTCGCGCACGCGCGCCTACGGCGAGCGTGTCACCGATTCAGGAACCGGGTGAGCCATCCGTCCCGCGCAGCCGCCGCCGCACGGGAGAGCGCCGCCTGGGGAGCAAAATTCTCGAACCCGTGGAATCCTCCCGGCCAGACGTGCAGCTCGGCGTCGCCGCCTCCCGCCCACATGCGCGACGCATACGCGACGGTCTCGTCGCGGAAGACCTCGGCGCTGCCGACTGAGAGGAACGCGGGCGGCAGACCGCCGAGGTCGATCGCGCGGCCCGGGGCGGCGGCATCCGTGACGGCATCGCCACCGCGCCGGTCGCCGAGGAGGGCCGACCACCCGGTCGCGTTGCTCGTGCGGTCCCATACGCCCCGGCCGTCGATCTGGTGGGCCGACCCGGTGTCGTTACGGTCGTCGAGCATCGGGCTCACGAGCACCTGCGCGGCGATCGCCGGCTCATCGCGGTCGCGGGCCAGCAGGCAGACACCGGCGGCCAGTCCCGCCCCGGCACTCTGCCCGGCGACGATGATCCGGCCGGGGTCGATGCCGAGCTCGTCGGCGTGCTGCGCGATCCAGCGCGCCGACGCGAAGCAGTCCTCGACCGGCGCCGGGTCGGGATGCTCCGGTGCGAGTCGGTAGTCGATCGTGATCACGACGGCACCGTGGCTCGCGATGAACGGCAGATATGCGCCGACGCCGCCGAACCGGTTGCCGAAGACCATCCCTCCGCCGTGCAGATACAGGATGCCGGGGCCCGGTGCATCCTGCGCGGGCGAGCGGAAGACCGATGCGTTCAGGGCCGCCCCCTCGAATCCCGGCACCGTGCGCTGCTCGTGCGTGACTCCGAGGGCGACCACGAGGCCCCCGACGGTGGGATCCGGCGGAAGCGCGCGGAAACCCTCGATCAGATCGGGGGTGATCGCGGGCGGCACCGTGCCGGCGAGTCGGCTCAGCACCTCGTCGAATTCGGGATCGAACGGCGGAGGCGCACCGTCAGCCATGACTACGGGCCGGTGGGGGTCGTCGGTGCGGCGTCCTCCGCCGGGCCGCCCTTCGCCCCGGGAGTCGTGGCGCTGTTCGCGTTCGCGCTGCGCGCGGTGCTGCCCTGGCCGTTCGACGCCGCTGCGCCGTTCGGGGCGGAGTCGCCGGCCTGCGGGGACGCATTGCCGCTCGCCTGCCCCTTGCCGTTCGCGTTGCCATCGGCATTCCCGTTGCCGTTCCCGTTCGCGTTCCCGTTCCCGTTCGCGTTGGCATTCGGGCTCGAGTTCGCGCTGGCGTTCGCGTTTCCCTTCGAGTGCGTGTTGCCGGTCGCGCCGGCGTTGGGATTGGCATTGGCGTTGCCACCGCCCGCGTTCGGGTTTCCGCCACCCGCGTTCGGGTTTCCGCCACCCGCATTCGGGTTGCTTCCGCCCGCGTTCGGTTTTCCGCCACCCGCATTCGGGTTGCTCCCACCCGCGTTCGCATTGCCCCCGGCATCCCCCGCAGCGTCGGCTGCCGCGTTGCCGCCGCCGTCCGGGTTACCACCGGGTGTACCCGCCCACTCCGGCCGTCCGCCCGCGACCGGATCGTCGGCATCCGCGGGCGCGGTCGGGTCCGTCTGTGGAGACTCGTCGACGAGCGGACCCGTCGGCGACACCTGATCCGACCCGTCTTCGCTCAACACGGCGCGATGGATCGTGCTCGAGGAGTGAGGGGTGAGCGGCGCGTCGTTCGCCCCGACGATCAGCATCTGGGCGGGCGGCACGATCATCGCGACCGCCACGGCGCACGCGGCGACCTTGCCCACGACCGACAGGGCCGCCGCACCCGTGCTGCCGCCGACAGAAGCGAGCAGCGCGGTGGACGGTGCCGCAGCGGATGCCGAGGCGAGCGCCGCGGGACCGATCGAGGTCGAACCCACACCGAAGCGCGCGGCCCACGCCGCGAATCCACCGCCGGTGACCACGAGGGGCAGCAGGGCGAGCGCGAGCCGGCCGGGGGTCAGCAGTTCGGACAGCTCGTCGACGATCGAGCGGCAGTGTCCGCAGCCGGTCAGGTGGTGCTCGACCCGGAGGCGATCACGTCGCGAGAGACCCCGTCGCGAGTGCGCGCCGAGCAGCGGCGAGATCGCCTCGCAGCCCCGGTCGAGGTCGGACGGGGCACCGACATGCTGCTGCACCCACGCCGTCCGCAGCGCTTCGCGTGCGCGGAAGGACAGCGCGGAGACGGCGTTCGCGTTCATGCCCAGGATCTCGGCGGTGCGCTCCCGGCTGTTGCCCTCGACCTCGAGGTACCACAGCACCTTCTGCCACCGTGCCGGCAGCGAGAGGAACGCCTTCGCCGTGGTCGAACCGTCGAAGCTGCGCAGAGACGCGATGTCCGCCCCCCGGTCGCCGACGACTTCTTCGATCGCGTCGCCCGCATCGACCGTCCGGCGCGCGCGCACCATCGAGACGAACGTGTTGCGCACCGCGGAGCGGAGGTAGAAGCGGAAGTCCTCCTCGGGACCCTTCCCCGCACGGAGGGCGGAGTAGACCTTCAGGAACGCCTCGGAGACCACGTCATCGGCATCCGACGACGACAAGGTGCGCGCGTACTTGAGCGCGCTCAAGGAGTGCCGCGCGTACAGCGCGGCATACGCACGCCGCGAGCCCTCTCGGGTGGCGCGCACGAGTTCGGCGTCGCTCAATTCCCCAAAATCGGTGCGAACATGCGACGATCCCACATCGTCTGCCATGAGGAATGCTTATCACGCGGATGCCGGCAAAGAAAGCCGGAGCACTCAGCGCAGTCTGCGGAAACAGTTAAGGGCCGACGCTGACTTCTGGGGATGAAACCAAGCAGCGACGGCCCAGGCACTGTTGGGGCAGCACCGCGAAGTACATGAATCTCTACTTCACACACCCAGGACGCCGGGCGCCGCTGTCCATTACGCGGGTTCGTCGAAATTCTTCTGGGCAGTCTGCGGGACCGCGAGGATGCGCTCCAGCAGCAGCAGGCTCCGGGCGATGTCGACGGCCGGATCGAGGAGCCACTGCGTCTGCAGCCCGT
>JASBUD010000072.1 GCA_030148105.1 Microbacterium sp.
GCGTGTAGTCGCCCGAGGCGAGCGCCGCCGAGGCGACCACGAGCTTGAAGGTCGACCCCGGTGGGTTGAGGTCGCCGCCGATCGCACGGTTGAACAGCGGATGCGAGGGGTCGGCATCCAGTGCGTCGTAGGTCTCGTTCACCTCGCCGGTGTTGTGCGACGCGAGCAGGTTCGTGTCGAAGCTCGGGCTGGTGACCATCGCGAGCACGCGTCCGGTGGACGGTTCGATCGCGATGACCGCACCCTGCAGGTCGCCGAGCGCGTCGTACGCCGCACGCTGGACGGCGGCATCCAGGGTCAGCTCGACGTTGGATCCGCGCGGCGGCTGCCCGGTGAGGATCCGGTCGATGCGCGCGAGGAACTGCGAGCCGGCCGTACCGCTGAGCTCCTGGTTCATCGCCTGCTCGATGCCGGTCGCCGCGCCGAGTGCGGGATTGATGTACCCGGTCACCGGAGCCCACATGTCCCCGTCGACGTAGACGCGCTGCCACGCGTAGACGTCGTCCGACGGCACGGAGCTCGCGATCGCGGCGCCGCTGGCGATGATCGATCCGCGCTGCACTTCGTACGAGTCGTACAGGGCACGCGTGTTGCGGCTGTTCTCGGCGAGGGTCTCGGCCTGCACGACCTGGATCACGCTGGTGGACGCGAACAGCGCAAGGAACATGAGCAGCATGAGGATGCTGAGCCGGCGGAGCTCCTTCGTCATCAGCCGATCACCACCCGGGGGCGGCTGCGGACGGCATCCGAGATGCGGAGGAGGATCGCCACGATCAGCCAGTTCGCCACGAGCGACGAGCCGCCCGCGGCGAGGAACGGAGTCGTGAGGCCGGTCAGCGGGATGAGCCGGGTCACGCCGCCGACCATGATGAACACCTGCAGCGCGATCGTGAACGACAGTCCGGTCGCCAGGAGCTTGCCGAAGTCGTCCTGCCCCGCCAGCCCGATGCGGATGCCGCGGCTGGTGAACACCATGTACAGGCACAGGATCGCGAAGACGCCGACCAGGCCGAGCTCTTCGCCGAGGCTCGGCAGGATGTAGTCGCTCTGGGACAGCGGCGTGATGTACGGCCGTCCCTGCCCGAGACCGGTGCCGATCAGTCCGCCCTGGGCCAGACCGAAGATCCCCTGCACGAGCTGGTAGCTGCCACCGGAACGGTCGATCACCTCGGGGTTGAACGCGTCGAGCCAGTTCGCGAAGCGTCCGTTCACATACGGCAGGACGCGCGAAGCGAGGAACGCTCCGCCGGCCGCGAGGACGACACCGATCACGACCCAGCTCGTCTTGCCGGTGGCGACGTACAGCATCGCCACGAACATGCCGAAGATGAGCAGACCCGTGCCGAGGTCGCGCTGCAGCACGATGATGCCGAGCGAGATGAGCCAGATCACCAGGAGCGGTCCGAGCTCGCGGGCACGCGGCCACGTCATGCCGAGGAAGCGCGTGCCCACCGATGTGAGCGACTCGCGCGTGCGGACCAGGTAGCCGGCGAAGAAGATCGCGAGCGAGATCTTGGCGAGCTCGCCCGGCTGGAACGAGAAGAACCCGAGAGAGACCCACACGTCGGCGTTCGCGTCGGTGCCCAGTCCGGGGATGATCGGAAGGATCAGCAGCGCCACACCGGCGAAGCCGAAGATGTACGTGTAGCGGAACAGGATCCGGTAGTTGCGCAGGAGCACCACGACGGCGATCGCCCCCACGATCGCGATCGCCGACCACGCCAGCTGCTTCGTCGAGTACGCGTTCCAGCCTTCGAGTCCCACGGCGATGTCGATGCGGTAGATCATCGCGATGCCGAGCCCGGTGAGGATCGTCGCGATCGGCAGGACGAAGGGATCGGCATCCGGAGCACTCAGCCGCAGCACGATGTGCATCGCCGCGACGAGCACCGTCAGGCCGCCGCAGTAGAAGAGGAAGGTCGCCTCGATCGCACCCAGCGCACCGAGCTGGACGAGAGCGATCGCCGCGCCGGTGACGACGATGGCGAAGATCAGCAGGAACAGCTCGCGGTTGCGCTGCTTCTGCGGCACGCGGATGCGCTTGAGCGCCCGGATGACCGCCGTATCGGCCGAGATCGCCTCGGTCGAGGGGCGCGCGTCGGAGGGAGCGGTCATCGCGTGGCCTCCGAGGCGGAGCGGAGTCGGTCGACGATCGCTTCGGCGTCGGCGAGCGAGCGCGCCGAAATCGTGCGCTCGACCGTCGCCCGGCTGAAGGACGGCAGGTCGGCCAACAGGATCTCGGTGTCCTCGTGCGGCGTCGAGAGCGAGATCGGCCCGATGTTCTGCTGGATGCCCTGGAAGATCACCACCGTGTCGTCATCGGCCCCGACGAAATAGCGCGTCTGGGTCCACGAGTACGCGACCGCCAGGAGCGACGCGATGAGCGCAAGGACGAGGACGAAGCCCACGATCCAGCCGATCCGACGCCGGCGGGCACGGCGGCGATCCTCCTCGATGAGCTCCTCGAGGAATTCCGCGGCCGGCTCGAAGTGACTCGGCTCGTTCGCCGCCTGGCGGTTCGGGTGCAGCCAGTTGCCGCGGCCGGAGCGGGCGGCGGGCACCTCGATACCGAGCGGATTCGACGCGGAGCCCACGATCGTGGGCGTGCCGGAGAAGAGCGGATGCTGACCCCCCACGTCCACCAGGACGATGGTGACGTTGTCCGGGGCGCCGGCATCCAGGGCCTGCTTGAGCAGATTGTCGGCCGTCCGGCCCGGGGCGAGCCCGAGCCCGAGGGCCTTCGCGGTGTGCGCGTCGTCGACGACGCCCGACAGCCCGTCCGAGCACAGCAGCCAGCGGTCGCCCGGCTGGGTGGGCATGATGAACGTGTCCAGCTCGGGGTCGGGGTCCATGTCGCCGAGCACGCGCATGAGGACCGACCGGCGCGGGTGGTAGCGCGCCTCCTCCGGCGTGATGCGGCCGGAGTCGACGAGACGCTGCACGAACGTGTGGTCGGTCGTGATCTGCGTGAGCGCGTCGTCGCGGTACAGGTAGATGCGCGAGTCGCCGATGTGTGCGATCACGGCGTACTGATCCACCATGACCAGCGCGCTCACCGTCGTGCCCATGCCGGCGAGCTCGGGTTTGACGTGCACGGTCTCGATCAGTTCGGAGGCGGCATCCGCGATCGCATCACGCAGGTCGCGCTCGGCGGCGGACGTGGAATCGAACGGGTGGTCGAGGCGCTCCAGCCGCGCGATCGCCAGGCTCGAGGCGACGTCGCCGCCGGCGTGCCCGCCCATCCCGTCCGCGACGGCGAACAGGTTCGAGCCGGCATAGCCGGAGTCCTGGTTGTTGGAGCGCACCTTGCCGGTGTGCGAGATCGCGACGCTCGAGCCCTGGAAGACCATAGGTGACGGGTCCGCTACTTCCGCAGTTCGAATGTCGTCGCGCCGACCTTGATCGGCGCGCCGACCGCGATGGGGACGGGAGAGCTGACCCGGGCGCCGTCATGCCACGTGCCGTTCGTGGAGTCGAGGTCCTGGATCATCCACTGATCGCCCCACAGCACGAGACGCGCGTGGTGGCTGGAGGTGTAGTCGTCGCGGATCACGAGACCTGACTCGCTCGAGCGTCCGATCGTGAGGGGTTCGGTCCCGAGGGGAAGCTCCAGTCCTGCCTTCGGACCGCTCGTGATGACGATGCGCGTGACCGCGTCCGTCGTCGCCGGGCCGCCCTTCTTGCCGCTCGGAACCTTCGCGGGAGCCACAGGGGCGGTGTTCGAGCGAGGTGCCGACGCCGGGGGCGTCGCGGCGGCCGCGGGTTCCGGCATCCGTCGCACCTTCACTCCGAACAGATCCGCACGCAGCGAGTAGACGACGGCGAACACGAAGAACCACAGCAGCACCAGGAAGCCGATGCGCAGCAGCAGGAGGGTCAGTTCGCTCATCGCAGCGGTCCCTGATCGCGCACGTCGTACGCGCGGGTGACGTCGGCGGGCATGGCGGGGCGCGGGGCCGCCGTTTGGGCGACGACGCGGAAGACGATGTCGGTGCGCCCGATCGTGACGGTCGAGTCCGGCGGGAGGGCGGCTTCGGTCACCTTGCGGCCGTCCAGAAGCGTGCCGTTCGTGGACTGCATGTCGCGCACCATCGCGCGCTCGCCGTCCCACAGGATCTCGACGTGCTTGCGGCTCGTGCCGGCGTCGGAGATCGTGATGTCGGCGTCACTGCCCCGACCGATCACGGTGCGCGATTTCGTGAGCGGGTGGCGCTTGCCCTCGACGTCGACGACGCCGCGCCAGGCGACACGCCCTTCGGCGGTGCGGGATTCGACCTTGAGCGTGCCTGTGGACTGCTGCTCGTCACGGACGAGCGTGATCGAGACCGGCCCGGCGAACGAGTAGCCCTGGGTCTTCGCGTGGGCGTGCACGAGGGTGTCGAGTTCGTCGGTCAGCGCGCCGCCGAGTGTGCGCATGCGCTCATCGTCGGCGACGGAGAGGTGCACCGTGAATTCGTTGGGCGCGAGGATGCGGTCGCGGCTCACGATCGCGGCCTTCTTGTCGAGCTCGCTGCGGAGCGCCGACGCGATCTCGACGGGTTGGATGCCGCTGCGGAAGGTCTTCGCGAACGCGCTGTTGACGGCGCGCTCGAGACCCTTCTCGAAGCTGTCAAGTAGTCCCACACGACTCCTCAGGCAGGTGGTGCCGGTCGGTACATGCTAATCGTCCCGGCTGGGATGCCCGTGGACGCGGGTCTCGGACGCTCCGTTCGGGGCTCGCGATCGCGCGTGATATCCTCGGGAAGTTGATTTGCACTGCACCCCCGGGTGCACCGCATCTCGCGCGAGTGGCGGAATAGGCAGACGCGCTGGCTTCAGGTGCCAGTGCCCGAAAGGGCGTGGGGGTTCAACTCCCCCCTCGCGCACAGCGACAGGAATGGGCTCCCCAGGGGGCCCATTCTTCGTTTCCGACTACTCGAGTGTCGGAACGAGCACCATCACGATCTCCTCGACCTCACGGCCGACGCCGGGGGCGAAGTCCGCGTCGCGGGACACCTCGGTGAAACCCACCTTCTCGAGCACGGCGCGAGAGGCGGCGTTGTGCGTGGCGACCCGGGCGAACAGCGGCCGCTCCGGCTCGCGGGAGACCAGGATCCGCAGGGCTTCGGTCGCCACGCCCCGCCCCCAGGCGTGCCGGGCGATCCAGTACGTGACTTCGCGGTCGCCGTCGACCGAGAAGACCGCCGCGGTGCTGGCGAAGCCGCCGTTCTCGGTCACGACGTAGGAGGAGACCTCGGCCGCGACGCGCTGACGCGCGATCCACGCGTCGAAGGCGCCCCGGTCATCGGGGTCCGCTGCCGTGAAGGCCGCCATGGCGACGGCATCCGGGTCGCGCATCATCTCGAACACCGCGTCGAGGTCGTCGTCGTCCAGCTCCCGGAGCTCGATGTGCGCCATGTGTTTCACGGTACCCACCCCCGCCCCCACGGGCGACCCGCTCGTCCGTGCCCTTCTCCCCGTGAAACGACATCTGCGCGTCGAGACTGTGGGGTTCACCCGCGGTCTCGACGCGCAGATGTCGTCTCAGGGAAAGGGAGGAGGCGTCAGGGGATGCCGTGCAGAGTGCGCAGCAGCGACTCGGCCTCCGCGCCGTCGCGTGCGGCGACGGCATCCCGGAAGCGCACGTACAGCTCGGTGCGGCGGATCGGGCACTCGACGAACGGGTGCCAACCGGCGAGGTTGCGCCGGATCGCGATCTCGGCCTCGCGCATGACCCGCATGAACACGACGTTCTGCGTGTCGTCGATCACGTGCTCGAACAGGCGCGCACTCGCCGTCATGATGCCCTCGGCGTCGTCGATCCGGGATGCCAGCACGATCGCATCCGCGTGCTCGACGGTGTGCGCGAGTTCATCCTCCGTGCATCGCTGCAGCGCGAGTCGCAGTGCGCCGCCCATCAGATAGATGAAGAACTCGTGCGTGTCGTCGTGCAGGCGCCGGCTCGGCACGGAGACGCGCGTGTACTTGTTCGGTGCGACCTCGACGAGTCCTGCGCGCTCCAGGCGCTGCAGGGCTTCGCGGACGGGTGTGCGTGATACGCCCAGGCGTTCGGCCAGATCCTGGTCGCGAAGGCGTTCGCCGGGAGCGAGGCGACCGTCCAGGATCGCCTCGCCGAGCACCTGGTACACCTCGCCCGCGAGCACAGCCCCACGGGGCTCCAGCGGCGCGAAGGCAGAGGACATCAGGACGCACATTCTACGTGCGACGTATCTTCTGCGACAGGCCGATATATCGGTAGAGTGTGCGGTGCCACGCTTCGCGTGGCCTATCCGGGGGGATCCGTCGACGCCCGGGCTTCGAGCTTCTGCTCAGCCCGGGCGTGCGATGGGCTGTGCAACATTTGTGTCACCATATTTTCCCGCTCTTCCCCTCGTGCGGCCGTCCTTCGATAGCCTGGAGCGGACTCGACGCAGGTAGCTCGGGCACAACAGAATGGCAATTGAATGAGTACCCAGGGCACGGT
>JASBUD010000076.1 GCA_030148105.1 Microbacterium sp.
GAGTTCGCCGGACGCGGCTACGGGATGCTCGTGATCAGCGGTGTCGCATCGACCGCCGCGCTGGCGGGCCGTGCCGAGCGCGCGGATCTCGCGCCCGACGCGCCGGAGCCCGCAGTCGAACCTGCGTCCGAGCCCGAATCCGAGCCCGAACCCGAACCCGAACCTGAGCCAGAACCGGAACCGGAGCCCGAACCCGAGCCCGAGCCCGAGCCCGAACCGGAGCCCGAACCCGAACCCGAGCCCGAACCCGAACCCGAATGCGACGAGAAGGGCGAGCAGCGATGAAGATCCCCGCGATGATCGCCGCCGAACTGCGGCGCCTCACCTCCCGCCGCATGTCGGTGATCGCCCTGATCGCTCTCATGTGCGTGCCGATCCTCTACGGCGGACTGTACCTGTGGGCCAATCAGGACCCGTACGGCAAGTTCGGTGACATCCCCGTCGCGCTCGTGAACGACGACGCCGGCGTGGCCGCATCGGGAGACCAGCCTGCCGCGAACTACGGGGATCAGGTCGCCGACGAACTCCTCGAGGGCGGCGCGTTCGATTGGCGTGCGCTCTCCGCTGCCGAGGCGGCGCAGGAGCTCGCCGACGGCACGGTCGATTTCACCGTGACCCTCCCGATGGACTTCTCGGCCGCCCTGACCTCGGTCGGCGGGGACGATCCGCGTCAGGCGACGATCTCGCTCGAGACGAACGACGCCAACAACTACCTCGCGTCGACGATCGGCACGCAGGCCGTCGAGAAGATCCGGCGGTCGGTCGCCGAACTCGTGAACCGCGAGGCGGCGGGGCGTCTCCTCGACGGCATCGCGGAGATCCGGGTGAATCTCGTCACCGCGGCGGACGGCGGCGCGCGCCTCGCGGACGGCGCCGCCCAGGCCGCCGCCGGTGCGCAGCAGCTCAGCACGGGGGCGGCGACGCTCGCCGACGGGACGGCCCAGCTCTCCGCCGGTGCGCAGCAGGCGGCCGCGGGTTCGGCGGACCTGGCCGCGGGCGCCCAGCAGCTCTCGGGCGGGGCCGCGCAGGTCGCGGACGGCAATGAGACGCTCGCGGGCTATGCCGATCGAGCCGGTACGGCGGTGCAGCAGGCGGCCGACGCCGTGCCGCAGGCGCGCGCGGACATCGCGGCCCTCCTGGCCGAACAGGGCCTCGATCAGGACCAGATCGACGCGGTGCTCGCACGCCTGGATCCGGTCGGCGAGGCGATCCAGAACGGGAACGCACGCGTGCAGGATGCCGTCGGCCAGGTCGATGCCCTCGCAGCGGGTGCCCGGCAGGTCGCCGACGGAGCCTCGACCCTGTCCGGCGGCGCCGCACAGCTGGCCTCGGGCACGGCGGCCCTCGCCGACGGCGCCGCAGCCGCGGCGAGCGGGGCGGCACAGGTCAGCGGGGGTGCGGCATCCCTCTCCGACGGCACCGCCGCGCTCTCCAGCGGTGCCGCGGAACTGCGGGACGGACTGGAATCCGGCGTCGACGAGATCCCGGACTCGTCCGCGACACTGCGCCTGCAGCAGGCGCAGACCATCTCCGACCCCGTCGCGGTCGAGACCGGCAAGGTCGCGGCCGCCGGAGACTACGGCGCGGGGCTGGCCCCGTTCTTCGTCGCACTCGCCGGGTGGATCGGCATCTACGCGCTGTTCCTGATCGTCAAGCCCGTCTCACGTCGCGCCGTCACGGCCCTGCGGACGCCGGTGCGGGTCGCCGTGGCGGGCTGGCTCACTCCGGCGATGCTCGGCGCCGCCTCCATGATCGTTCTGTTCGGCGTGCTCGCGATCGCGCTCGGCTTCGGCTTCGCGAACCCGCTCGGAACCCTCGGCATCATGGTGCTCGCTTCGTTCACGTACGCGGCGATCATCCTCGCGCTCAACGTCTGGCTCGGCTCGGTCGGTCAGTTCCTGGGTCTGGTGCTCATGGTCCTCCAGCTCGTCACCGCCGGTGGCACATTCCCGTGGCAGATGCTGCCCGCGCCGCTCACGACGCTGCACCACGTGCTGCCGATGGGCTATGTCGTGGACGCGATGCGGCAGGTCATGTACGGGGGCGATGCGAGCAGGATGTGGTTCGACCTGAGCGTGCTGCTCATCTGGATGCTCGGGGCGCTCGTCCTGGCTGCCCTCGGGGTGACGCGGATGATGCACTCCCGGACGCTCCGCGATCTGCAGCCCAGCCTCATCGGGTGAGACGGATGAGCAGTACTTGCGTGATTGCGTAATTACGCTACCATGCAAGTATGTCCGATGTCCTCAGCGAGACGTTCACGGCGCTGGCCGATCCGACCCGGCGCGCGATCATCGCGCGCCTGTCCCGGGGCGAGGCGACGGTGACCGAACTCGCCGAACCGTTCGCCCTCAGCCTGCCGACCGTCTCCCGCCACATCGCGTCGCTCGAGCGTGCCGGGCTCGTCCGCAAGGCGCGCCGGGGACAGGAGCGCACCTGCGCGCTGAACACCGACCGGCTCCGCGACGCCGAGGACTGGATCGCCGAGTACCGCGACTTCTTCGAGAGTCGCTTCGACGCGCTGTCGCGCCAGCTCAGCGCACACCCCACTGAGGAGGACGACCGATGACCGAGAACCGCAGAATCGTCGTGACGCGCGAGTTCGCCGCACCGCGGGCGGCCGTGTTCCGCGCATGGACCGTTCCGTCCGAACTGGAGTGGTTCCTCAATCCCGATCAGCCTCGGCCGGACCAACCGATCGAGGTCGATCTGCGCGTCGGCGGCGCGTGGACGGTGCCCATGGTGATCGATGCGGACACGTCCTACACGACGGGCGGCATCTACCTGGAGATCGTCCGCGACGAGCGCATCGTCTTCGCGTGGGGCGCCGAGGACGGCTGGCCGAAGCTCGATCGCGCCGACCTCGGGGCCGGTCCGATCGCAACCCTCGAGTTCGAGGACCTCGACGGCGACCCCGCATCCTGCCGGGCGACGATGACCCTCGCGCTTCCCGAGACGATGGCCGAACCCGAGGTCCGGGAGTGGCTCTCGAAGGGCATCGGCGCCGGCTGGCGGGCGACGGTGGAACGACTGACGGTGCCGGCGACGACGGCGGCCTGAGGGCCCATCCGGCCCGCGCCGGGGCGCGGAGCACTACGCGCGGGTTACGATGCCTGACGGTACCCTGGCGCCCGAACGCCCGGGACCGAGGCTCACGGTGCATGACACCGCGTTCCTCCGGCATCCTTCCGAAAGCGCTTCAATGTCGAAGACCGTCACCGACTCGATCCTCACCGCCGACGACACCTCCGCACCCGCCGCCGACCGGCCGCGTCGCTCGGTCGGGCGCGTGATCGGCATCGCGGCGTTCAGCGTCGTCGCGGGGCTCATCGTCATCGCGCTGATCGTCGCCGGCACGATCGTCTGGACGATCCAGCGTTCGTTCCCGCAGCTGGAGGGCACGATCGCCGTCGACGGACTCGCTGCGGACGTGACGGTCCAGCGGGACGCGCTCGGCATCCCGACGATCACCGCCTCCGACACGGACGACCTGTTCTTCGCGCAGGGCTACGTGCACGCGCAGGATCGGTTCTGGGAGATGGACTTCCGCCGGCACGTCACGAGCGGCAGGCTCTCGGAGCTGTTCGGGGAGTCTCAACTCTCGACCGACAGATTCCTGCGGACGCTCGGCTGGCGCGAGGTCGCGGCGCAGGAGGTCGAGGCGCTCGACCCCGAGGTCGCGTCGTACTACGACGCGTACGCGGCGGGCGTCAACGCCTACCTCGCGGAGCATCGCGGGGCGGACGCATCGTTCGAATACGCCGTGCTGGGTCTGCAGAACCCCGACTACGAGATCGAGCCGTGGACGCCGGAGGACTCGGTGGCGTGGCTGAAGGCGATGGCCTGGGACCTCCGCACGAACATCGAGGACGAGACTTCGCGCGCTGTGATCGCCCCCGACTTCACGGCGACGCAGATCGACGAGCTGTACCCCGGCTACCCGTTCGCGGACAACCCGGTGATCGTACCCTCGCTCGTCGCGGCACAGCCGGCGAGCGCGACGACGAACCAGGGGACGACGGCGACGGCGTCCGTGCAGTGGAGCGAGGTCGACGGCGTGATCGAGGCCGTCAGCGCGCTCGTCGGCGACGCGGGCGAAGGCATCGGGTCGAACTCATGGGTCGTCTCGGGCGACCTCACCGAGAGCGGGATGCCGCTCCTGGCGAACGACCCGCATCTGGGTGCCGCGCTGCCCAGCGTCTGGCATCAGATCGGGCTGCGCTGCCGCGCCGTCACCGAATCGTGCCCGTTCGACGTCGCCGGGTTCAGCTTCTCGGGACTCCCCGGCATCGTGATCGGGCACAACGACCGCGTCGCGTGGGGATTCACGAACCTCACCACGGACGTGACGGATCTCTACCTGGAGAAGATCGAGGGCGATCAGTACTGGCGCGACGGTCAGCTCGTGCCGCTCCAGGAACGTACCGAGGTGATCGAGGTCGCCGGATCCGAAGACGTCGAGCTCCGCATCCGTGCAACCGAGAACGGGCCGATCCTCTCCGACCTCACCGACGACTTCAGCGCGATCGCCGCCGACCCCTTCACCGGGACGGGGGGGTCGGTCGAGCCGCCGGCGAATGCGCCGGAGGGTGAGTACGCCGTGAGCCTGAAGTGGACGGCCCTGGAGCCGGGGACCACCGCCTCCGCGATCTTCGCGCTGGACCTCGCGCAGGACTTCGAGGACTTCCGCGCCGCCGCCCGGCTCTTCGACGTCCCCGCGCAGAATCTGCTGTACGCCGACGTCGAGGGCAACATCGGCTATCAGACGCCGGGTCGCCTGCCGATCCGGGGCGCCGGCGACGGCTCGATGCCGCAGCCGGGCTGGGATTCGGCGTTCGCGTGGCAGGGCTTCATCCCGTTCGACGAGCTGCCCACCGCGTACAACCCGGCGGAGGGCTACATCGTGACGGCGAACAACGCGATCGTCGGTGAGGATTACCCCTACTTCCTGACGCGGGACTGGGACTACGGCTGGCGCGCGGCGCGCATCACCGACCTCCTCCAGCGGAAGATCGCGATGGGGCCACTGACGGCGACCGACCTCCGCGACATCCAGGCCGACAACGAGTTCGCGGTCGGCAAGCAGCTCGCCGCCGCCTACGCCGACATCGAGACGGGACGGCGGGGGCCGGATGCCGCGCTGGGGATGCTGCAGACCTGGGACGCCCAGAACGCGGCGGACTCCGGTGCCGCGGCGTACGCGAACGTGCTGTGGGACGAACTCCTGGAGAGTCTCTTCGTCACCGGCCGCGACGGTGCGGCGCCGACGACGGACCAGGGGCGGCTGTTCCTGGTCGTCCAGAATCTGCTCGAGGATCCGGCATCCGAGTGGTGGACGAACGAGGAGCTCGGAGTCGACGGGCAACGGGAGATGCTCGTGCACGCGGCCGACGCGGCCTACGACCGGCTCGTGGCGTTGCAGGGTGAGGATCCGGGGCGGTGGAACTGGGGCGGACTGCACGCCCTGCCGCTGAACAGCGCGACGTTCGGCGAATCCGGAATCGCCCCGATCGAGATGCTGTTCAATCGCGGCCCGTTCCCGGTGGGCGGTGGCTCATCGGTCGTGAATGCGACCGGGTGGGACATCGGCGGCGGCTTCCAGACGATCACGGTGCCCTCGATGCGCATGATCGTAGACCTCGCGGACCTCGATCGCTCGAGCTGGAACAACCTGACCGGCAACAGCGGGCACACGTACCACCCGAACTACGTCGACCAGACCCCGGCGTGGCAGCGTGCCGAGCTCACTGCGTGGCCCTTCAGCCGCGCCGCGGTCACGGCGGCGACGACCCACGAGCTGACGCTGCGGCCCGCCGACTGACGCATGCCGCGGCTCAGCCGCCGGCAGCGGGCGGAGTCTCCTTCGACTCGGCGAGCTCGTCCGTGAACAGGGAGCGCTCGTCGAGTGTGCCGTTGCGGTAGGCCTGCCTGCCGACCATGTGGGCGGACAGGGGCGCGGTCGCGAGCTGGATCAGGACGACGGGCACGAGGAAGGCCACCACGGCCCAGGAGCGCAGCGAAAGCGCGATCGCGAGGCAGATCAGGATCAGCCCGAGCACTTGCGGCTTGGTCGCCGCATGCAGCCGGGTCGGCACGTCGCGGAAGCGCAGGAGTCCGATCGCCGCGGTGAGGCACAGCAGCGCCCCGATCAGGATCAGGACGAGTGCGGTGACATCCAGGGCGGCATCCACGTCGATCATCGGTCCACGTTGTCCTTCCTCGCAACGAACCGCGCGATCGAGATGGATCCGAAGACCCCGACCGCGGCGATGATCAGCAGGACGGGGAGCGTGCGGGTGTGCTGGTTGATCGCCATCTCCGCGCCGAGGACGCACATCACCAGGGTCAGCAGGACGTCGGAGGCGACGGCGCGGTCGAGGATGGACGGTCCCACGACGATGCGCCACAGCGTCAGCAGCGCCGAGACGCCGAAGACGACGTAGATCGCGATCAGGAGCACGTTCATGTCGGCGCACCTCCCTGCCGCGGCGTCTCCACGGTCGCCTTGCGGATGACCTCGAGCTGCGCACGCGATCCGACCGCCCGGACGATGCGCGCCTCCCAGCCGAGGATCGCCCGTCGCTGCGCGTCGACCTGCTCCGCAGTGGTCGCCCCGATCACGTGGAGGTACAGGATGCGGCGGTCACGGTCGGCCTCGATGATGAGAGAGCCCGGGATGAGCGAGGTCGTCACGGCGGTGTGCGCCATGATCAGGTCGTCGTCCGTCCGCAGGTGCACCGCGATGATCGACGCTCCGGGCTGACGCCGGACGTCCAGGACCTGCCACGCGACCAGGAGCGAACCGCGGATGAGCGCCCCGAAGAACGTGACGACGAACACGAGGCCGTACCAGAGGTTCACGCGGCCCGACAGCTCGACCGGGGGCAGGCGGAACACCCTCGTCACGGCGACCGCTGCGATCAGTCCGGTGACGAACGCCACGAGGGTGAACTGACCCCAGAGCAGCATCCACAGGGCGATGAGCCAGACGAAGAACGGCAGCTGCCGCCACACCTGCTGCAACACGCCGCGCTTGCCGCTGCCCTCCGGCGGGTGGGTGCTGCTGCGCGCCGGCTCGCCGGCCGCTTGACCCGCGCTGTGCCGCGGGCGGGAGGTGTGGTGGATCGGCGCCGTCATTGGCCCGCCTCCTGCTGCAGCTCCGAGATGCTCACGGGTTCGAGCAGGCTCGCTCCGATGCGGGCGCACACGTCGTAGAGCGGGCCGGCGAACAGCGTGAGCGCCACCGTCACGGCGACCATTCCGGCCGTCGAGGCGGTCATGATACGCGGGATCACACGACGCTCGGTCTCGACCGCGGCGGCGGGGGCGTCGCCGAGGTACGAGATGCGGGCCTCCGTCTCGTCGGACTCCTCCTCTTCGCGCCAGAACGCGAGGTTCCATGCGCGCATGAGGGCGTAGAGCGTGAGGAGCGATGTCACCACGCCGCCGACGATCAGCACGATCATGAGCGGCGTGCCGACTTCGGCCGCAGCGTCGAACAGCGCGTACTTGCCGATGAAGCCCGAGAAGGGCGGCAGACCGCCGAGGTTCACGGCGGGGATGAAGTACAGCACGGCGATCACGGGCGCCGCCCGCATGAGGCCCTTCACCCGCAGGATCGACGTGCTTCCGGCCCGGCGCTCGATGAGACCGACCGCGAGGAAGAGCGTCGTCTGCACCACGATGTGGTGGACCATGTAGTAGATCGTCGCCCCGATCGCCGCCGGCGTCGCGATCGCGAGTCCGAAGACCATGTATCCCACGTGGCTGACGAGCGTGAACGACAGGATGCGTTTGAGCTCCGCCTGGGCGAGCGCACCGAGGACGCCGACGATCATGGTCGCGAGCGCCACGATCATGAGCACCGCGTTGACGTCGTTCTCGCGGAAGAGCAGCGTCTCCGTGCGGATCATCGCGTAGACGCCGACCTTCGTCAGCAAGCCGGCGAACACCGCCGTGACCGGCGCGGGTGCGGTCGGGTAGCTGTCGGGCAGCCAGAACGACAGCGGGAACACCGCGGCCTTGATGCTGAACGCGAGGAGCAGCAGCACGTGCAGCACGGTCTGCGTCTGCTGCGGCAGCTCGCCCATGCGCTCCGAGATCTGCACCATGTTCACGGTGCCCAGGGCGCCGTAGATCACGGCGATCGAGGCGAGGAAAAGAATCGAGGAGACGAGCGAGACGACGATGTAGACGACGCCGGTGCGGATGCGGTTCTCGGTGCTTCCGAGAGTGATGAGCACATAGGACGCGACGAGCAGGATCTCGAATCCGACGTACAGGTTGAACAGGTCGCCCGCGACGAAGGCCGTGAAGATCCCGGCGGCGAGGATCAGGTAGGACGGGTGGAAGATCGAGACCGGGGTGTCGTCGTCGCCGTCCGCGGCGCCCTGGCCGACCGAGAACAGCAGCACCGCGAGCAGCACGATGCTGGAGACGACCACGAGCAGGGCGGCGAGCCGATCGACGTACAGCACGATGCCGAACGGCACCGGCCAGTCGCCCACCGACACCGCGATCGGCGCGTTGCTCGCGTCGACGATCACGAGGAGCACCGCGGCGATCGCGCAGACGACCGTGAGCGTGATGACCGAGACGGCCACCTGCGTCCGGCGGTGGCGGCCTGCGATCAGCGCGACCGCCGCGCCGAGGAGCGGCAGGGTGACCAGGAGCGGCACGAGGGTTCCGACGGTCATCCGTCATCCCTCCCGTCCTGCGCGGCATCCGTCCGCGCGTCGCGACGCGTCGCAGGACGGTCGGTCGGTGCATCGTCGCGCAGCCCCGCGAAGTCGCGGCTGCCGAGCACGGTGATCGGGGTGTTGGCGAGACCCACGAAGTCGGTCGTGGAGTCGTCGGCCTCCAGCTCGGTCTCGTCGTCCATCGCGTCCTCGGCGGCCGCCCCCCGGGCGCGCAGCGCGATGTCCTCGGCGTCGTCCTCGACCGTGTCGGCCTGCCCGAGCTGCCACGACCGGTAGATCAGCGCGAGCAGGAACGCCGAGATCGCGAACGTGATGACGATCGCGGTGAGGGTGAGCGCCTGCGGCAGCGGGTCCGACATCTCCTCGACGGGCCCCGCTCCGAAGAAGGGAGCGATCCCGGGCCGGCCCATCACGATCAGCAGCAGGAGGTTCGTGGCGTTGCCGAGCAGCAGGAATCCGATCAGCACACGCGTGAGGCTGCGCTCGAGCATCGCGTACACGCCGCACGCGAACAGGACCGCCATCACGACGATCAGGACGAGGGAGACATCCATCAGGCGATCACCCCGCTCCGCTCCGAGCCGCCCGCGACCGACGCGTCGCGGAGCTCCTGGGCCTGCCGGTCGACTTCGGCGCCGAGGCTGCGCAGAACGTCGAGGACGAGCCCGATCACCACGAGGTAGACGCCGATGTCGAAGATCGTCGAGGTGACGAACTCGATGTGGCCGATCACGGGGAGGTCCGCTTCGAAGAAGAAGCTGGTGAGCGGCGGAGCACCGAACAGGAGCGGCACGACGGCGCACGCGACGGCGATCGACATGCCGACGCCGAGGAGCTTTCCGGCATCCGTCGGCGCCGCCGCCCCCAGCTCGTAGCGCCCGCCCGCGACGTAGCGCATCACGAGCGCCATTCCGGCGATGAGTCCGCCGGCGAACCCGCCGCCGGGGAGGTTGTGGCCGGCGAACAGGACGTACAGCGACACGATGATGATCGAGTGGAAGAGCACGCGGACGATCACCTCGAGCAGGATCGACCTGTTCTCGGGCTTCACCCGCTGCCCCCCGACGAGCCACGCCATCCGCTGACTCCCCGCCGCTTCGCCGCGCGGGCGGACGCCCTCCTCCGTCTCCACGAGCGGGCGGCGTGTGCGAGCCGCGGCCGGGGGCAGCGGCGCGATGATGCGCGACAGCGTGTCGGCGCGGTGCGTGACGAACACGAGGGACGCGACACCGGTCGCGGCGAGGATCAGCACGGACAGCTCGCCCATCGTGTCCCACCCGCGGAGGTCCACCAGCGCGACGTTCACGACGTTCTTGCCGTGGCCGATCTCGTAGGCGAGCTTCGGGAAGGCCTCCGAGATCGGCCGCGCTTCGCGCGCGGCCGTCGCGACGATCGCCACGGCGGCCATCGTGACGCCGACCGCCGCGGCGAGCACTCCGCGGGCGAGCGGGCGCACCGATGCGTTGTGCTCGCCCATGCGCGAGGGGATGCGGCGCAGCACGAGCGCGAAGGCGACGAGCGTCACGGTCTCCACGAGGATCTGCGTGAGCGCGAGGTCGGGCGCACCGCTCGTCGCGAACAGCAGGACCATGCCGAGTCCGGTGACCGAGACGAGGACGACGCCGGTGTAGCGCTTGCGCGCGCGGACGGCGACGAGGCCCGCAGCGATCATGATGGGCGCGGCGACGAGCTGCGTCGGCGTGTGGAACGCGTCCAGCTCGGCCTGCCACTGCCCACCGGCGAGCAGCGCGGTGCCCTCCGCAGCGACGAAGACCACGAAGATCGTGCCGACGTAGACCGGCAGCGAGCCGCGCTGGGTGAGGCTCGTCGTGCCGACCGACAGGCGCGCGATTCCGCGCAGAACGGCGTTGTACACGTCGGGGGCGGTGAAGGGCAGCATCCGCTTGACAGAAGTGCGGAACGCCGTGAGCCAGAACACGGCGGCGCCGAGGGCGATCGTCCCGAGCGAGATCCACAGGGCGGGCTCGAAGCCGTGCCAGAGCTCGAGGTGGGCGGGATACTCCGGCGCCGCGACGCCGGGGGACGCCGCCGGCGACAGCGCCGCGTACGGGGCGAGGGCGGTGTCCAGCAGCGGCGCGGCGAAGCCGGCGACGAGCGTGAGTCCTGCGAGCAGAACCG
>JASBUD010000082.1 GCA_030148105.1 Microbacterium sp.
GGAGGCACCGAGGCCAACGACATGCGCGGGGTGCCGATCATCGTGCTCACCACGGTCGGATCGCAGAGCGGCGCGCTGCGCAAGACCGCGCTCATGCGCGTCGAGCACGACGGGCGCTACGCCGTCGTCGCGAGCAAGGGCGGTGCACCGGACGAGCCGCGCTGGGGCGAGAACATGCGCAAGCACCCGCACGTGGAGCTGCAGGACGGAGCGGTCAAGCGCGACTACCTCGCGCGGGAGCTGTCCGGTGACGAGCGCGCCGAGTGGTGGGCTCGCGCCGCCGCGGTGTGGCCGGATTACGACGAGTACCAGAAGAAGACCGACCGACAGATCGCGATCTTCGTCCTGGAGCCGTTCACCCCCTGACCCACCTTCCGCGGGTTCCCGCGTTTCCCCTTCTCCCCGAGATGGTGGGTTATCCGCCGAGATGGTGGTTTGTCCGCCGAGATGGTGGTTCATCCGCCGAGATGGTGGGCACCACCTCGGTGGAAGAAGGACCATCTCGGTCGAAAGGGCACCACCTCGGCGGAAAGGGCACCACCTCGGCGGCAGAGGGCGCAGGGCGGGTCAGCCCAGCGCGGCCTCGATCGGACCTCGGGCGAAGAACACCACGAAGCCGGCCGCCACGATCCACAGCAGCGGGCTGATCTCCCGCGCCTTGCCCGACAAGGACCGGATCACGACCCACGAGACGAAGCCCGCGCCGATGCCGTTCGCGATCGAGTAGGTCAGCGGCATCACCGTGACCGTCAGGAACACCGGGATGAGCGCCGACAGATCGGTCAGGTCGATGTGACGGATCTGCGCCATCATGAGCGCACCGACGATCACCAGAGCGGCCGCGGCGATCTCACTCGGCACGATCGTCGTCAGCGGAGTGAAGAACATCGCCAGCAGGAAGAGCGCTCCGGTCACCACGTTGGCCAGACCCGTCCGCGCACCCTCGCCGATGCCCGAACCGGACTCGATGAACACCGTGTTGGACGACGACGAGGTCACGCCACCGGCGACCGCGCCGACGCCCTCGACGATCAGCGCGGAGCGCAGCCGCGGGAAGTCGCCCTTCGCGTCGGCCAGGCCCGCCTCGCGGGAGAGCCCGGTCATCGTGCCCATCGCGTCGAAGAAGTTCGTGAACACGAGCGTGAACACGAGCATCGTGGCCGCCAGCACGCCGATCCGCTCGAAGCTGCCGAAGCTCACCTGCCCGATCAGGCTCAGGTCGGGAAGGCTCACGATCTGGCTCGGCAGCTCGGGCACGGTCAGGCCCCAGCCTCCGGGGTTCTCGGTGCCGTCCGCGCCGAAGCGGGGTCCGATGTTCCAGATCGCCTCGACGACCACGCTCACGACCGTGCCGGTCACGAGCCCGATCAGCAGTCCCGCCTTGACCTTCCGCGCCATGAGCACGCCGGTCAGCAGCAGCGTCAGGACGAACAGCAGCGCCGGAACGGTCGCGATGGACCCCTCGACACCGAGGCCCACCGGGGGAGAGGACGCGCCGGTCGCCGTCACGAACCCGCTGTCCACGAAGCCGATGAACGCGATGAAGAGCCCGATGCCGACCGTGATCGCGGTCTTGAGCGCCAGCGGCACCGCGTCGAAGATCATGCGTCGCAGACCCGTCGCGGCCAGCAGCACGATGATGAGGCCGTTGATGACGACGAGACCCATCGCCTCCGGCCACGTGACCTGGCCCACGACCGAGACGGCCAGGAACGAGTTGATCCCGAGCCCCGCCGCGAACGCGAACGGCAGACGCGTCACGAGCCCGAACAGGATCGTCATCACACCGGCGGTCAGTGCGGTCACCGCGGCGACCTGACCGAAGCCGAGCGAATTGCCGTCGACATCGACCCCGCCCGACAGGATGATCGGGTTCAGGATCACGATGTACGCCATCGTGACGAACGTGACGATTCCGCCGCGCACCTCGGAGCCGGGCGTCGAACCGCGCTTCGTGATCTCGAAGAAGCGGTCGAGGGGACCTCGTCCTTCCGGTGCGCTCGCGGCCGTGTCGCTCGCCTGTGCAGTGCTCATGGGCAGAACCTCCGCACCCGAGGCTAATGCCCGCCCGGGTCGCTGCCCGCCACTTCGTCGACGGATGCCGCGCAGGGCGCGCCGGGCAGGGTCGCGGCATCCGCCTGGGTAGGGTCGATGAGGCATGCATCGCCTGATCGTCCTCATCCTCTCCGCCGTCGACGCCGCAATCGCGGTGGCCGTCGGCGTCGCGGCGACCCTCGCCCCGCTCACTCTGCTCTGGGTCTTCGGATTCGGCGGAGCGGCCGACTGGGGGACGCTGTGGCCGACGGGCGCGACGATCTGGCAGTTCGGGAACCTGGTGCCGCTGCAGGTCACCTTGCCGGGCGACTACCTGGCCGTCGTCGGCATCGATCCGGCCGTCGCATCTTTCGTCCTGTCCCTCGCCCCCCTCGCGTTCGCCGCGTTCACCGCGATCTTCGCGGCGCGCTCAGGGCGGCGGGCTTCGCAGGCGGATGCCTGGATCACGGGCGTCCTCACCGGAATCGCGGTCTTCGCCGGGCTGTCGGCGCTCATCGCGGTCACGGCGGCCAATCCGCTTGCGGCGGTCGAGCGCTGGCAGGCGATCCTGCTGCCGACCCTTGTCTTCGCGGTTCCGCTCGCACTCGGTGCCGTCGTCACCGAGTGGCGGGAGGCCGGATCCGGGGCGATCGCACGTCTCCGGGACCGGATCGAGGCGGCGCCGCACGGGTGGGGCGAGGTGCCCGGACTCGTTGCGCGTGGCACCGCGGTCGTCGTCGTCGGCCTCATCGGCCTCGGCGCGCTTCTGTTCGCGGTCGCCCTCATCCTGCGGGGCGGGGAAGTGATCGCCCTGTTCGAGGCCGCCCACGTCGACGGGCTCGGCGCGACCGTCGTCACGCTCGCGCAGTTCGCGTACCTCCCGACCCTCGCGATCTGGGGCCTGTCGTTCATCGCCGGGCCCGGCTTCGCCGTGGGCACCGGCACCGCGGTCTCGCCCGCCGGGACGCAGCTGGGGGTCGTGCCCGGCATCCCGATCCTCGGCGCCCTGCCCGAGTCGACGACACCGTGGCTGCTCCTGCTCGCCTTGCTGCCGATCGCCGTCGGCGGCTTCGCGGGATGGATCTGCCGGTCGCGACTCGTCGCCGTACCGGTCATCCCGCAGGTCGCTCCCGAATCGAGTGGGAACGCGACGCTCGATGCACTGCTGGCCCGGACACGCGACGAGCCGGTCGAGCCGTCGACCCCGGCGATCCCGGACGACGACCCGATCGGGGCGAGACTCGTGACGGCGGCGGGCATCGCGGTTCTCGCCGGCGCGGCATCCGCGCTCCTGGCGGTGCTCGCCTCGGGAGCGATCGGTCCCGGCCGCCTCGCCGAGGTCGGTCCGGCGCCCGGGCCGCTGGCGCTCGCGGTCGGACTCGAGGTGCTGATCGGCGCCGCCATCCTGCTGCTGTCGCCGCGCCGCCGCCCGAAACCGGCCGCGCCGGCGGTGCTGGTCGCGGAGGAGGAGGCTCCCGAGCGGCTCGCGCCGACCCCGCTCGAACCGTGGGCTCCCGAGCGGCTCGCGCCGACCCCGCTGTGGTCGCTGCATACCGATCCGGTGCCGGTCGTCGCGGATCCGCAACGCGAGACGAAGGCGCCCGAAAAGCCGGAGCCCGAAGAGCCCGCGCCCGGAGAACCCGACCAGCCCGCCCGCGAAGCCCCTGCGCCGCGCGCGCAAGCCGACATCCCCACCGCCGATCTGGGCCCCCGCCGGCCGCAGCCGCTGCCGCCGATCACGCGGCCCGAAGAGCCCGCCTCACCGCCGGTAGACTGACCCGGTGCTCACGGTCGCGGTCCTCATCTCGGGCGCGGGGTCGAACCTGCGGGCTCTGCTGGAGGCCGCCGCCGAACCCGACTTCCCCGCCCGCGTGATCGTCGTCGGCGCCGACCGCGAGGCGGACGGGTTCCAGCACGCCGAGGACTTCAACATCCCGACGATCCTCGTCCCGTGGCGCGAGTTCGACTCGAGGCAGGAGTGGGCCGACGAGCTGGATTCCCAGCTGCGGGTGTGGAGCCCGGATCTCGTGGTCCTGAGCGGCCTGATGCGCCTGCTGCCGGCATCCCTCGTCGCCGCGTGGTCGCCCCGCATCATCAACACGCACCCCGCCTATCTGCCCGAGTTCCCCGGTGCGCACGGCGTGCGGGATGCGCTCGCGGCCGGCGTCACCCAGACCGGCGCGAGCGTGATCATCGTCGACGACGGCGTGGACAGCGGGCCGATCCTCGCGCAGGAACGCGTGCCCGTCCTCCCCGGCGACGACGAGCACGCGCTGCACGAGCGCATCAAGCCGGTCGAGCGCCGACTGCTGATCGACGTCGTGCGACGTATCGCCTCCGGCGACCTCGACCTGACCGCGGTGCGCTGAGCACCGGCCCGACCCGAACGCGGTGCGCAGCGCCGTCCCGACCCCGACCCGGAGGAGCCCGCATGGCCGGCCCGAGCAACGACCCGTCCCTGTACCGCCACCGCGACCTCGTCCCGATCCGCCGCGCACTCGTCTCGGTCAGCGACAAGACCGACCTCCTGACGCTCGCGAAGGCGCTCGCCGACGCCGGCGTCGAGATCGTCTCGACAGGCTCGACCGCCCAGACGATCCGGGATGCCGGGCACGAGGTCACCGACGTCGCCGCGGTCACAGGCTTCTCCGAGTCCCTCGGCGGACGTGTGAAGACCCTGCACCCCAGCGTGCACGCGGGGCTCCTCGCCGACCTCCGGCTCGAGGATCACGAGAGCCAGCTCGCCGAGCTCGGCATCCTGCCGTTCGAGCTCGTCGTGGTGAACCTGTATCCGTTCGTGGAGACCGTCGCTTCGGGCGCCGAGGGCGACGACGTCGTCGAGCAGATCGACATCGGGGGGCCCGCGATGGTGCGCGCGTCCGCGAAGAACTTCGCGAACGTCGCGATCGCGGTCTCGCCGGACTCCTACCGCCCGATCATCGACGCGCTCGGATCCGGCGGCACGACGCTCGCGCAGCGCCGCGAACTCGCCGCCCGGGCGTTCGCGCACACGGCCCAGTACGACCGCGCGGTCGCGTCCTGGTTCGCCGAGCAGACCCTCGACGAGCCCGACCTGCCGCGGCACCTGACGATCAAGGCGGAGCGCCTGGCGACCCTGCGATACGGCGAGAACTCGCATCAGCGTGCCGCGATCTACTCGCGCGTCGGCGGTCACGGCATCGCGCAGGCGACCCAGCTGCAGGGCAAGGAGATGTCGTACAACAACTACGTCGACGCGGATGCCGCGCTCCGCGCCGCGTTCGACATGGTCAAGCCCGCCGTGGCGATCATCAAGCACGCCAATCCCTGCGGCATCGCCGTCGCCGCACCTCAGGCTCTGGATCCGATCGCGTCCGCCCACCTGCGTGCACACGAGTGCGACCCCGTGTCGGCGTTCGGTGGCGTGATCGCGGCGAACCGCACGATCACTCTCAAGATGGCCGAGAACCTGCGCGACATCTTCACCGAGGTCATCGTGGCGCCGGACTACGAGCCGGCGGCGCTGGAGGTCTTCGGGCTGAAGAAGAACCTGCGCGTCCTGCAGCTGCCCGCCGACTGGCAGCAGGAGCCGATGGACGTCCGCCTCGTCTCGGGCGGACTGCTCCTGCAGGATGCCGACCGGTTCCCCGCGGACATCGAATCCGTCGCGAAGGACTGGCAGCTGGTGTCGGGCGAGCGCCCGGACGACGAGGAGATGCAGAACCTCATCTTCGCCTGGAAGGCGTGCCGGGCCGTCAAGTCGAATGCGATCGTGCTGGCGAAGAACTCCGCCACGGTGGGAATCGGCATGGGCCAGGTCAACCGCGTCGACTCCTGCCGGCTCGCGGTGGAGCGGGCGGGGGAGCGTGCGGCCGGCTCGGTGGCGGCATCCGATGCGTTCTTCCCCTTCGCGGACGGCCCGCAGGTGCTGCTGGACGCCGGGATCCGCACGATCGTGCAGCCCGGTGGCTCGGTGCGCGACGAAGAGGTCATCGACGCGGTCCGCAAGGCCGGCGCGACGATGTTCTTCACCGGCGAGCGGCACTTCTTCCACTGACCCGCGCGGTTCCCTCTGACGCTGAGACGACAACTGCACGGCGAGACGGTGGGGTAACCCCACGATCTCGACGTGCAGTTGTCGTCTCAGAGGGGGAGGGTCAGGAGGGGGTCGGGCGTCCGTAGGCCTCGAGCCAGCGCAGCCACACCTCGCTGACCGTCGGGTACGGCGGCACGGCGTGCCAGAGGCGGTGCAGCGGCACCTCGCCGACGATCGCGACGGTGGCGGAGTGCAGCAGCTCGGCGACCTCGGGACCCACGAACGTCGCGCCGATCAGCACGCCGCGGTTCTCGTCGACGATCGCCCGCGCCATTCCCTCGTAGTGGTCGGCGTACGCGCTGGATCCGGCGACCCACGACAGGTCGTAATCCAGAACGCGGATGCGGCGCCCCGCCTTCCGGGCGGCCGCCTCGGTGAATCCCACCGAGGCCACTTCCGGATCCGTGAAGGTGACCTGAGGCACGTGCTCGTGGTCGGCGGTCGCGACGTGCACGCCCCATGGGGCGTCGTCGACCGGGAGGCCCTTCGCCCGCGCGGCGATCACGTCGCCGGCGGCACGCGCCTGGTACTTGCCCTGGTGCGTGAGCAGGGCGCGGTGGTTCACGTCGCCGACTCCATAGAGCCAGTCGGTGCCCTCCACCAGGAGCGTGTCGTCGACGTCGAGCCACGCGCCGGGCTCCAGGCCGATGCTTTCGAGTCCGAGATCACCGGTTCGCGGCGTGCGCCCGACCGCGACGAGCACCTGCTCAGCGACGACGCGGCCCCCGTCGGAGAGCGAGAGCACCGCGTTCTTCTCCGTCCGGTGCGCACCGGTCACCTCGACGCCCGTGCGGATCGTGACCCCGAGCTTCTCCAGGGAGGCGCTCACCAGCTCTCCCGCGAACGGCTCGAGGCGGTCCAGCACCGCACCGCGGACGATCAGGGTGACCTTCGTGCCGAACCCGGCGTATGCGGTCGCCATCTCGACGCCGACGACGCCGCCGCCGAGGATCGCGAGGGATGCCGGAACCTCCTGCGCGCTCGTCGCCTCCCGGCTCGTCCAGGGCTCGATCTCGCGCAGCCCCGGGATGTCGGGCAGGAGCGCCGCTGATCCTGTGGCGACGGCCACGGCATGACGGGCGACGAGATCGGTGACCGTGCCGTCGGCGGCGGTGACCCGCAGTCGCTTGGGTCCGGTGAACTCGGCGTGGCCTCGGACCAGATCGATTCCCGCGCCGTCGAGCCATTGCACCTGCGACCCGTCGTCCCAGTCGTGGGTGATGGTGTTGCGCCGGCGCAGCACGCCCGCCACGTCCAGCTCGCCGGTCACCGCCTGCTTCGCCCCGTCGAGGTCCTGCGCCGCCCGCACCGCTGCGCCGCTGCGCAGCAAGGCCTTCGAGGGCATGCATGCCCAGTACGAGCACTCACCGCCCACCAGCTCGGCTTCGACGATGACGGTCTTCATGCCGCCCTGCACGGCCCGGTCGGCGACGTTCTCGCCCACCGCCCCCGCCCCGATGACGATGACGTCGTATTCGCGTTCACTCATGGGATCACGGTAGCCCGCTCGTGACCGCGGGGGAGCGCCCGGGCTGCTTCCGGAGCACCCCTTCGCACGCGAATACATGACGCGCGCATGGTCGCGCAAGGGGGTGCCGCAGAACCGGGCGGCGCGTTCTACTGGAATCTGAACCGGTTTAGGTCACCGCTGTCCTACCGATCGATCACACGAGGAGGTGTGCATGTCGCCCGAGGCTCGCCCCACGATCGCCGACGTCGCACGCAAAGCCGGCGTGAGCAAGGGACTCGTGTCCTTCGCGCTCAATGACAAGCCGGGTGTGTCCGCGCAGGCCCGCACCCGCATCCTGGATGCCGCCGCCGAACTCGGCTGGACACCGAATCTGCGTGCCCGCTCGCTCAGCACGGGCCGCTCCTTCGCCTGCGGGCTCGTGATCGGGCGCAGCACCGATGTGATCGCGGCGGACCCGTTCTTCCCCTCGCTCATCGCCGGACTCGAGGACGTCTTCTCGGTCTCCGGCCAGGTGCTCGTGCTCTCGGTGGCCACCCCCGGTCGCCACGAGGTGGAGACCTACCGCGGCCTCGCGGCGGACCGCCGGGTCGACGGGCTCATCCTCACCGACCTGCGCGCCGCCGACGAGCGCATCGCGCTGGTCGGCGAGCTCGGCCTGCACGCGGTCACCCTCGGACGCCCCGATGTCGATTCGCCGTTCTCGTCGGTCTCGGTCGACGACGGGGCCGGCATCCGTCGCGCCGTCGAGCACCTCGCCGCCCTCGGCCACGACCGCATCGCGCACGTGGCCGGACCCGACGCGATGCTGCACGCACGGCGACGGACCGCCGCGTTCGAGGACGCCGCGCGGGCAAGCGGGATGAGTTCGCGCGTCGTGCGAACCGACTTCAGCGCCGCTCAGGGGGCGACGGCGACCCGCGACCTGCTCGCGCTCGCGGATGCCCCGACGGCGATCGTCTACTCGAACGACCAGATGGCCGTGGCCGGGATCGGCGTCGCCGAGCGCCTCGGCCTGCGCGTGCCCGACGACCTCTCGGTCAGCGGCTTCGACGACACCGAGCTCGGCCGTCACCTGCGCCCCGCACTCACGTCCGTCGCGACCGACGCCCGCGCGTGGGGGGCGGCTGCCGCCCGCGCGCTGCTCGGGATGCTGGCAGGCGATGCCGTCGCGCACATCGAGCTCGCCGAGCCCACCCTCGTCATCCGCGAATCCACGTCTGTCTCACCCCATCCCCCCACCGGCGGCCTCGGCCGCCACTGACCCAAGGAGCACTCATGCGACGACGCATACTTCTGACCGCCGGCGCGGTGGCCGGCGCCCTCACTCTCAGCGCATGCGGCGGCGGAGGAGGCGCGAGCACCGCCACCGACAGCCGCGGTGACATCACCATCTGGTACTCCAACAACGAGCAGGAGATCGCCTGGGGAAAGCAGATGGTGGACGGCTGGAACGCCGATCACCCCGACGAGCAGATCACAGCGCAGGAGATCCCCGCCGGAGCCTCCAGCGAAGAGGTGATCGGCGCCGCGATCACCGCCGGCAACGCGCCGTGCCTGATCTTCAACACCTCCCCGGCTGCCGTCCCGGGGTTCCAGAAGCAGGGCGGCCTGGTGAACCTTTCCGACTTCGAGGACGGCGAGGACTACATCACCGCCCGCAGCGGGGAGCTCGCCGAGCAGTACCGGTCGGAGGACGGCGCCTTCTACCAGATGCCCTGGAAGTCCAACCCGGTCATGATCTTCTACAACAAGGCGATGTTCGCCGAGGCCGGACTGGATGCCGAGAACCCGTCCCTGTCGACGTATGACGAGTTCCTCGACACCGCCCGGACGATCAAGGAATCGGGCGTCGCGTCGTTCGCGATCAATCCTGCGCCCACGAGCGAGTTCTTCCAGCCGTGGTTCGACTTCTACCCGCTGTACGCCGCCCAGACCGGCGGCACGCAGCTCGTCGAGGACGGGGCCGCGACCTTCGACGATGAGAACGGCCAGGCCGTCGCCGGGTTCTGGCGCACGCTCTACGACGAGCAGCTCGCGGGACAGGAGCAGTACCAGGGCGACGCGTTCGCCGACGGATATGCGGCGATGGCGATCGTGGGTCCCTGGGCGATCTCGGTGTACGGCGACTCCGTGGAATGGGGATCCGTGCCGGTGCCGACGGCCGACGGCACCGCTCCGGAGGAGACCTGGACCTTCAGCGACGCGAAGAACGTCGGCATGTTCACGGCGTGCGAGAACAAGGGCACCGCGTGGGACGTGCTCAAGTACGCCACGAGCGAGGAGCAGGACGGCATCTGGCTGGAGGAGACCGGGCAGATGCCTCTGCGTGCGGACCTCACCGCGACCTACCCCGACTACTTCGCGGAGAACCCCGCCTACGAGCAGTTCGGCGATCAGGCCTCGCGCACGGTCGAAGTCCCCAACGTGCAGAACTCCGTGGAGATCTGGCAGGCCTTCCGCGACGGCTATTCCGAAGCGGTGATCTTCGGCGAGAAGGACGTGGACGCGTTCCTGTCCGATACGTCCGCCGAGGTCGATTCGCTCGCGGGCGGCAAGTGAGATGACCGCCCCCGTCACGGGGCGACCGGGCCTGGCCGGGGGAGACCCCGGCCCGGCCGGCCGCCCGGGCGACGCCGCCGCGTCGCCCACCCGCGCGCGCAGGCGTCGACGCCTGCTCGGAGCGCAGCCGCTCGGCATCCTGTTCGCGGCGCCCTACGTGATCTTCGTGATCGTCGTGTTCGCGTGGCCGATCATCTTCGCCGTGTGGATGTCGTTCCAGGACTACTTCTTCGCAGCCCCCGGAGCCCAGGTCGACCGGCCCTTCGTGGGGCTGGACAACTACATCGCCGTCCTGACGGACCCCGATGTCTGGCAGTCCTTCCGCAACGTCGGGGTGTTCCTGCTGATCAACGTGCCCCTCACGGTGGTGCTCTCGATCGTGCTCGCGACGGCCCTGGACCGCGTCGTGCACGCGCGCACGTTCTTCCGCGTGAGCTACTACGTGCCCTACGTCACGGCATCCGTCGCCGTGGTCGCCGTCTGGCTGTTCCTCTTCTCCAGCGGCGGCCTCGTCAACAACATCCTCGGTCCGCTCGCCCCGCAGCCGTCGTGGCTGGTCAACTCCGCCCTCGCGATGCCGACGATCGCGCTGTTCGTCACGTGGAAGGGTCTGGGCTTCTACATCCTGCTCTACCTCGCGGCGCTGCAGAACGTGCCGAAGGAGCTGTACGAATCCGTCGCCGTCGACGGTGGAGGGCGACTGCGTCAGTTCTTCTCGGTGACCGTGCCGGGCGTGCGACCGGCGACGTTCCTCGTCGTGCTGCTGTCGACCATCACCGGCGCGAACCTGTTCACGGAGCCGTACCTGCTCACCGGCGGCGGCGGGCCCAACGGAGCCTCCACCTCGCCGGTGCTGCTGATGTATCAGCGCGGCATCGAGCAGGGGAACCCCGACGTCGCCGCGGCGATCGGCGTGATCCTGATCATCCTGGTGCTGGCGCTGGCCTGGATCCAGCGCAAGCTCGTCGGAAGCGACGACTCATGAAGCGCGCACTCGGCAGCCGCATCGCGCTGTACGTCGTCCTGAGCCTCGGCGCCGTCGCCTTCCTCTTCCCGTTCTGGTACATGATCGTCGGCTCGCTGCAGGCGGACGTGGACCCGACGCCGAAGGGCGCGTTCCCGAATCCGGCGAACCTGACCGGCGCGAACTACGTCGCGATCAACGAGCGGATCGACCTCGCGCAGGGACTGCTGAATTCGGGCATCTTCACCGGGGGCGTGCTCCTGGGCACCGTCGTGTTTGGTGTGCTGGCCGGCTACGCGCTCGCCGTCCTGCAGTGGCGCGGACGCGGCGCCACCTTCGCGCTGCTGGTGCTCGTCCAGGTGGTGCCGTTCCAGATGCTCATGATCCCGCTGTACGTGATGATCGCCCGGGACTTCGGCCTCGCCGATTCCTACGCGGGCATGATCCTGCCGTTCCTGATCAACTCGACCGCGGTGATCATCTTCCGCCAGTACTTCCTGCAGCTGCCGCCCGACCTGTTCTCCGCGGCGCGCATCGACGGGGCGGGGGAGTTCCGGCTGCTGTGGAGCATCGCGCTGCCGCTCGTGCGACCGGCGCTGGTGACCGCGCTGCTGCTGACCTTCATCGGCCCGTGGAACGAGTTCCTCTGGCCGTTCCTGATCACCAAGGAGGCCTCGATGCAGCCGCTCGCGGTCTCCCTGGCGAACTTCATCTCGAACGTGGCGGCATCCACCGCCAATCCGTTCGGCGCGATGATGGCCGGCGCCGTGGTGCTGGCGGTCCCGGCGGTGACCCTGTTCATCGTCTTCCAGCGCTACTTCACCACCAACGACCTCGGATCCGGGGTGAAAGGCTGATATGCCCGACGTACCGTACACACTCACCCGTCAGGGCGTCATCATGACGCCCGCGCCCGGCGACAGCCGCGAGGCGGAAGGCGTGCTCAACCCCGCGTCCGGCCGTGGGCCGGACGGCGCGCTGTACCTCCTGCCGCGGCTGGTGGCCGAAGGCAACGTCTCCCGCGTCGGACTGGCCAAGGTGCGGATCGAGAACGGAGTCCCCGTCGGCGTGGAGCGCGAGGGCATCGTCCTCGAGCCCGATCGCGAATGGGAGCGCGGAGTCGGCAACGCCGGCGTCGAGGACCCGCGGGTGACCTGGATCGCCGCGCTCGGCCGGCACGTGATGACCTACGTCGCGTACGGGCCGCTCGGCCCGCGGACGGCGCTCGCCGTCTCGGAGGACCTGCGCACGTGGACCCGACTCGGGCCCGCACTGTTCCGCTACGACGATGCGCTGGACACGGACCTCAACCTGTTCCACAACAAGGACACCGTGTTCTTCCCCGAGCCGGTCACCGCACCCGACGGCACACCCGCTCTGGCCGTGCTGCACCGCCCGATGTGGGATCTCGACGAGACCAAGGAGGGTCAGGGCGTCCGCGTGCCTCCGGGGATCGAGGATCCGCGCCAGTCGATCTGGATCAGCTACGTGCCCCTCGCCGAGGTGCAGGCCGACCTCTCCCGACTGTGCCTGTGGGAACAGCACCGTCTCGTCGCCGCCCCGGAGTTCGCGTTCGAGGAGCTCAAGATCGGCGGCGGACCGCCTCCGCTGCGCGTGCCCGAGGGCTGGCTGGTCATCCACCACGGCGTGACCGGCGTGATCGACAGCGCGTTCTCGCAGCAGCAGAAGGTCAACTACGCCGCGGGGGCGATGATCCTCGACGCCGACGACCCCTCCCGGGTCATCGCGCGCACCTCGGAGCCGCTCCTGGCGCCCGAGACCGACGACGAGCGCAGCGGCATCGTGCCCAACGTCGTCTTCCCCACCGCCATCGAGGAGGTCGACGGACGCCTGTTCGTCTTCTACGGCATGGCGGATTCCAAGATCGGCGTCGCGCTCCTGGAGCGCACCGCACCCGCGTGACCGACGGAGAGACATCATGAGATCCCGAACCCGCACCGCACCGCTTCTGATCGGCGGCCTCGCCCTGGCGACCGTGCTCGGCGGCGGTATCGCCGCACCCGACAGAGCGGATGCCGCGGCATCCGCCACCGCCCCGGCGGTCGTCTCGCCGGACGGGCGGCTGACCAATCTCGCCCACCTGGACTTCCTGCTCGACCAGGCGACCCCGCCCGCCGAGGTGGACGGGCACACGACCTACCGCCTCGCCGAGGAGCCGACCCTCACGCTCCCCTGGACGTATGCGGATGCCCGTGGTGGGGGGACGTTCGAGCGCGTAGGCGGCGGACCTCTGGACCCCGAGACCGGGTACTGGGGCCAGGGCGCCTTCAACGCGGACGACATCGCCCGCGCGGCGGTCGTCTACCTCCGCGACTGGAAGGCGACCGGTGCGTCATCGAGCAAGGACTCCGCGTACGAGCTGCTGCGCGCGATCACCTACCTGCAGACCACCGACGGGGAGAACGCCGGCAACGTCGTGCTCTGGATGCAACCGGACGGCACGCTGAACCCCTCGGCGGAACCGGTCGAGCTGCCCGACCCGTCCGACTCCGGGGAAAGCTACTGGCTCGCCCGCACGATCTGGGCCCTCGGCGAGGGCTACGCCGCGTTCCAGGATGCGGACCCCGCCTTCGCCGCCTTCCTCGAGGAGCGGCTGGCCCTCTCGCTCGGCGCGGTGGAGCGGCAGTCACTCAGCCGATACGGCGAGTACGTCGAATCCGACGGGATGCGCGTACCCGCGTGGCTGATCGTGGACGGCGCGGACGCGTCGGCCGAAGCGGTGCTCGGCCTGGCCGCCCGCGTGGCTGCGAAACCCGACGACGAACGGTCCGCGGTGGCGCTGCGCCGGCTCGCGGAGGGCATCGCCGCGATGTCGGCGGGCGACGAGCGGTCGTGGCCCTACGGGGCGATCCTGCCGTGGGCGCAGTCCCGCAGCATGTGGCACGCCTGGGGCTCGCAGATGCCGGCGGCGCTGGCCGCGGCATCCGTCGCCCTCGGCGATGAGCAGCTGGCCGCTCCGGCGGTCCGTGACGCGGCGCTGTTCTCCACGACGGTGCTCACCGCCGGTGGACCCGACAACGGCTGGTTCCCCACCCCGGCCGACCGCGTGCAGATCGCGTACGGCGCGGACGCGCGAGTGCAGTCGCTCCTGGCCGTCGCGGATGCGACCGGGTCGGCGGGCTTCGAGGCGCTCGCCGGGATGCAGGCCGCGTGGTTCTTCGGAGCGAACCGCTCCGGTGCGCGGATATACGATCCGGCGACCGGTGTCACGTACGACGGACTCCAGCCCGACGGCACGGTCAACGGCAACAGCGGTGCCGAGAGCACGATCCACGGCCTGCTGACGATGATCGCCCTGGACCAGCGCCCCGACCTCGCAGAGCGCGCGGCATCGGTGACCACGGTGGCCGATCGCGACGGACTGGAGCTCGTCGAGGCGGAATCGGCCACCGAAACGACCGGCACCGTCATCGCGCCCGAGTCGTGGACGGGGGAGTCGCTGTGGTCCGGCGGCGGGCTCGCGCTGACCGCGGGCGAGAGCGCGGTGTTCGACATCGGTCAGGACGACACCCGACGGTGGGTCGAACCGGTCGTGTGGTCCGGCCCGGACCGCTCGAGCGCGTCGGAGTGGACCTCCGTACGGGTGCGGCTGGGCACGGTGGAGGAATCGGCGCCCCCGCAGGGCATCTCGCCGACCCCCGGCGTGCTGCTGCCCCGGTCGCTCGAGAAGGCCGTGCTGCCGGATCGTCCGGAGGTCACCGTCGCGGTGACCGCCGGGGAGCTGCAGCTGGACGCGCTCCTGGTGCGCCCCTGGGTGTCGCGGCTCGTGCTCGTCGGCGACGGCGGGAGCACCGAGCTCGTGCACTCATCCGGGCCGACCACGAAGCCGGCTCGCGTCGGATGGACCGGCGCGCCCTCCACGGCGGTCGTGTACGACAGCTCAGGCGACGTGGTCAACGAGTACCGGCTGCGCGGCTCGCGGACCGTGCCGGTGCCCAGCGGCGGGTTCGCGATCGTCACGGGCGACTGACCGACAAACGAACCGCGGTGTCCGATTTCCGCCAGTCGGGCGCCGCGGGCCGTGGCAGGCTGGAGCCGTGAGCACGGCATCCATGTCCTTCGACGAGCGGTACGGCGCAATCCTCTCGCGCGATCCGCGCTTCGACGGCCAGTTCGTGACAGCCGTCCGCTCCACCGGCATCTACTGCCGTCCCAGCTGCCCGGCCCGCACGCCGAAAGCGGCGAACGTGTCGTTCTTCGCCACGAGTGCGGCCGCGCACGAAGCCGGCTACCGGGCCTGCAAGCGGTGCCTCCCCGAGGCGGCGCCGGGATCGCCGGAGTGGAATCTGCGCGGCGACACCACCGCCCGTGCGATGCGGCTCATCGCCGACGGTGTCATCGAGCGCGAAGGCGTTCCGGGCCTCGCCCGGCGCCTCGGTTACTCGCCGCGGCACCTGACCCGGCTGCTGACCGCGGAGCTCGGCGCCGGACCCCTGGCGCTCAGCCGCGCGCACCGCGCGCACACCGCCCGGATGCTACTGGTCGGCACCGATCTGCCCGTCGCCGATGTCGCCTTCTCGGCGGGGTTCACCAGCATCCGGCAGTTCAACGACACCGTCCGTGAGGTCTTCGGCATGACGCCGCTCGAGCTGCGTGCGCGCCGACGCGGGCCAGCAGCCGCGGTCGCGCCCGGTGAGATCGACCTCGCGCTGCCGTACCGCGGTCCGCTCGACGCGTCGGGCCTGTTCGACTGGATGGCGGCGCGCGCCGTGACCGGCGTCGAGACGGTGACCGCGCATTCGTTCGCGCGGACGATCCGCCTGGACGGCGGTCCGGCGTGGTTCGAGCTGCGCCGCGGGGAGGACGGCCTCGTGCACCTCCGCGCCCGGCTGACGCAGCTGAGTGACCTGCCGAGCCTCGTGGCCCGCGCGCGGCGGCTCTTCGACCTGGATGCCGACCCCCTGGCGATCGATGACGCCCTGGCGCGGCATCCGGAGGTCGCCTCATGCGTGCGGCGATTGCCGGGCATCCGCGTCGCCGGGGCCGCCGACCCGCACGAGATGCTCATCCGCGCCATGGTCGGCCAGCAGATCACCGTCGTCGCGGCGCGGACGGCGCTGCAGGCGCTGTCCGACGCGCTGGGCGAGGATGTCGCGCTGGGCGCGGGCGAGACCCGGCTGTTCCCGACGATGGCCGCGATCGCCGAGCGCGGGCACGAGGTGCTGAGGGGGCCCGCGGCACGGATCCGGGCGATCACGGGCGCCGCGGCGGCACTCGCTGACGGCTCGCTCACCGTGACGCCCGGAGACGATGCGGCCGATCAACGCGCCGCGCTGCTCGCGATGCCCGGGATCGGACCATGGACCGCGGACTACGTCCGCATGCGCGTCCTCGGCGACACCGATGTCTTCCTGCCCGGCGATGTCGCGGTGCGGTCAGGGGCGGCCGCGCTCGGGTTGCCCGCCGATCCGCGAGTCCTGGAGGAGTGGGCGCGTCGCGCCGCACCCTGGCGCAGCTACCTCACCGCGCACCTGTGGCGCTCGGCGCCGCCGCGCCCGTCGCGCCGGGTGCCGGTCGCAGGATCCTCGAGCGTTTCGGCGCCTCAGCAGCCCCACCCGCACACGTCCATCACGCCGGATCCTGCGACCGGAACCGTAAAGGAGCAGTCATGACCGCGACGACCCAGACCATCGACACCCCGGACGGAGCCTTCACGATCATGGCCGATGACCGCGGGCGCGTGCTGGCGTCGGGGTGGACCGCCGATCCGGAGGCGCTGCGGGCCCGCATCCATCCCCGCATCCGGCCCGAAATCGTGCGCGACGGGCGAACGGATGCCGCGTCCGCGGCGCTCGCGTACTACGGTGGCGAGCTCAGCGCGATCGACGAGGTCGAGGTCTTCCAGCACGGCACGGCGATGCAGCTGGCGGGCTGGACGGCGCTGCGGCGCATCGCTGCGGGCGGGCCGCTGACGTACGCAGAGTTCGCGACGGCACTCGGGCAGCCGACCGCCGTGCGCGCTGCGGCGTCGATCTGCGCACGCAACGCTCCGGCGCTGTACGTGCCATGTCATCGCGTCCTGCGCTCGGACGGCTCGCTCGGCGGCTTCGCCTGGGGACTCGAGGTGAAGGAGCACCTGTTGGCTCGCGAGTCCGCCTGAGTCGCCGGGGTCTCCGCGGTTCCCAGGCTCCGCCGATATGGTGCCCTTTCCGCCGAGATGGTGCCCTTTTCGTCGAGATGGTGCCTTTTTCGCCGAGATAGTGCTCACCATCTCGACACGAAACCCGCCATTTCGGGAGGAAACCCACCATTTCGGGAGGAAACCCACCCTCTCGCGAGGAAGCGCACCACCTCGGTGCAAGACGCACCACCTCGGTGCAAGACCCACCATCTCGGGCGAGAACCCACCATCTCGCGAGGGAACCCACCACCTCGGCGGAGGGACTACATTCTCGGGAGAGAACCGGCCGTCTGGGCGGGCGGGCGCAGAATCCCGAGAGAAAGTTGTTGCGCCGAGCGAAATCAACGGGCTACTCTGGAAGGCTCTGGTTCGCGCGACCCGCGGACGCCCACCGAAGGAGGATGCCATGCACACGATCGCCGTCACCGTCACGCCGGTCGCCGCAGTCCTCCGCGACCCGTTCGGAACCACCGGAATCCTCGGCTGACACGCCCTCGCGGGGCATAGTCCCCGCCTTCCGCACGTTCCCTTCGACAGGCGTCATCGACGATCGCCCTGCCCGGCGACCGCGCACGCCCGCCCACACCGCACTCCCGCGAACGAATCCCACAAGGATCATGACCACCAACGCTCCACTCTCCACGCCGCGCGCCCTTGCCCGCCTCCTCCCTTTCGCGAAGCCCGTGCTGCCGCGTCTCACGATGGGTGCGGTCAGCGCGCTCATCGCGAGCCTCCTCGCGCTCTCCATCCCGCTCGTCCTCGAGGTCATCGTCCGCGGCCCCATCGCGTCCGGCGACCCCGCACAGCTGGTCTGGGGTGCCGTCGCGGTGCTCGCGCTGGGCCTGCTCGAGGCCGTCATGGTCTACTTGCGCCGCTGGTTCGTCCTCGGACCCGCAACGCAGGTCGAATTCGACCTGCGCAAGGGGTTCTACTCGCGTCTGCAGCGTCTGCCGGTGGCGTTCCACGACCGCTGGCAGTCCGGTCAGCTCCTCAGCCGCATGATGCAGGACATCAGCATGCTCCGGCGCTGGATGGCGTTCGGTCTCGTGCTCCTGGTCGTCAACGTGCTCACGATCGCTGTCGGCACGGTGCTGCTGTTCCGCTGGCACTGGCTGCTCGGCACGATCTTCCTGATCTGCTCGCTGCCCCTCTGGTACACCGGGTACCGGTTCGAGAAGACCTACGGCACCCTCGCGCGCCAGAGCCAGGACCAGGCGGGCGATCTCGCCACGTCGGTCGAGGAGAGCGTGCACGGCATCCGTGTCCTCAAGGCGTTCGGACGCGGCAAGCACGCGCTCCACAAGTTCACCCAGCAGGCCGAGACGCTGCGTCAGACCGAGTTGCGCAAGGCGCGCGCGATCGGCGTGATCTGGTTCTGGCTCGTGCTGCTGCCCGACCTCGCGTTCGCGCTCTGCCTCGGCGCCGGCATCTACCTCGTCCAGCTCGGCCAGCTGCAGGTCGCCGAGCTCATCGCGTTCTTCGCGATGGCGACCGTGCTGCGCTGGCCGATGGAGTCGATCGGGTTCCTCTTCTCCTTCATGCTCGACGCGCGCACCGCGACCGACCGCATCTTCGAGGTCTTCGATGAAGAGAACACGATCACCGATCCCGACCGGCCGGTCCGGATCGCGAGCCCCCGGGGCGAACTCGCGTTCGAGGGCGTGCATTTCCGTTATCAGGATGCCGCTCCCACCGAGCGCGACATGCTCGACGGCATCGACCTCGTCCTGCGCCCGGGGGAGACCATGGCGCTGGTGGGTCTCACCGGATCCGGCAAGACCACGCTCACGACCCTGCCCTCGCGCCTGTACGACGTGACCGGCGGCCGCGTGACCCTGGACGGTGTCGACGTCCGCGACCTCACCCTGAAGGAGCTGCGCACCCATGTCGGCATGGCGTTCGAGGACGCCACGCTGTTCTCGCAGACCGTGCGTGAGAACGTGCTGCTCGGCCGGGAGGATCTCGAGCCCGGCAGCGCGGAGGCCGAAGAGGTTCTCCGTGAGGCGCTGCAGGTCGCCCAGGCGCACTTCGTCGACGATCTGCCGAAGGGCGTCGACACGGTGATCGGCGAGGAG
>JASBUD010000096.1 GCA_030148105.1 Microbacterium sp.
CCGTCGGCGAGGACGACATCCAGCGCCAGCACCGACTCGCGGGTGACGCCGTATTTCGCGCAGCGCAGTCCGCCGGCGTTCGTGGCGATGTTCCCCCCGATCGAGGAGATCCGCCAGCTGGCCGGATCGGGCGCGTAGAACAGCCCGAGCGGGGCGAGGTGGGCGTTCAGCTCGGCGTTCAGGACGCCGGGCTCGACCACCGCGACTTCGTCCTCGGGCGAGACCTCGAGGATCCGCGTCAGCCGCTCCGTCGAGATCACGAGCTCGCCTGTGGTCGCCGACGCGCCTCCGGAGAGCCCGCTGCCGGCGCCGCGCGGCACGACGGGCACACCGTGCTCTGCGGCGATCCGCACGAGGTCCTGCACGTGCTCGGGCGAGGCCGGGAGTGCGACGGCCGGGCCGATCGTGGATGCGGAGCCGGAGGGCGCCAGGCGGGTGGCCGCGTCGTGCAGGTAGTCCACCGTCGCCGGCGACGAGGGCCGCACCTCGATCTCGGGATGCCGCTCCCGGAGTGCCGCGACGAGGGCATCCAGGGCGCTGGGCGCGAGAACGGGACTGGTCATGGCGGATCTGGCCTCTCCGGCAGGGATCGGGGTCATGGCGTGGATCGGTGGATCGGCTCGACCGTAGGGCGGGCGGGCGACCCAGCGCGGATCCGGGCGTCATGCGACGTTGCGATCCGTCATCGGGCGTCACATTCCACCTCGGGGATCCCTGATCCGGACGCCCCGCGACGTCACGTTACGAAGCGATTTGAGCGCCGCCGCTCCCCCGGCGACAGTGATCATCGCGTCGTTCTCGCGGCGCGGTGAGGAGTGGACCATGACCGATCGCGTGCATGTCGCCGTCGCACTGGACGGTGCCGGCTGGCACCCGGCCGCCTGGCGTGAGCACTCCGCTCGGCCCGCAGCTCTGACGACCGCAGCCTATTGGCGCGACCTCGTCCGAGCCGCGGACGAGGCGGGAGTCGCCTTCGTCACGATCGAGGACGCCCTCGCCCTCGGCGAGCGCTTCGGCACCGCGCCCGAGCCGCGCACCGACCGCGTCCGCGGGCGCCTCGATGCCGTGCTTCTCGCGTCGTTCCTGGCTCCGCTGACCACGCGCGTGGGACTCGTTCCCACCGTCACGACGACCCACCCCGAGCCGTTCCACGTCGCCACCGGCCTGCAGACGCTCGACCACGCGAGCCTCGGCCGCGCGGGCGTGCGCCTCGTCGCGGGCTCGACGCCGGCCGAGCGGGCGAACTTCGGACGCCGCGCGGACGGACCCACGGGCCTGCCGGAATCGGGCCGTGTGGAGGAAGATCCGCAGCTCGTCGCGGCGTTCCGCGAGGCCGGCGAGGTGGCCCAGGCGATCCGCGGACTCGCCGACTCGTGGGAGGACGACGCGATCATCCGCGATCTCGAGTCCGGCCGCTTCGTCGACCGCGACCGCATCCACAACCTCGACTTCTCGGGCGAGTTCTTCTCGATCACCGGCGCTTCGATCGTGCCCCGCTCCCCCCAGGGGCAGCCCCTCGTCACGGCGCTCGCGCACCAGAGCATCCCCTACCGCTTCGCCGCGGAGCACGCCGACGTCGTGTTCGTGACGCCGGCCGATCCTGCCGGGACCGGCGCGATCCTGGCCGAGCTCGCCGAGGCCGCGGCCCAGATGCGGACCGAGCCGGAACCGCTGCGGGTGTTCGTCGATCTGATCGTGCTCGTCGAAGACACCGCGGATGCCGCACGCGAGGCATGGGATCGACTCGAAGCCCGCGCGCCCCTCGTCACGGACGCGCGCATCGTGGTCGGCACCCCCGACGACGTGGTGGCCGAGATCCGGGCGTTCGCCGAGGCAGGTGTCGACGGCATCCGTCTGCGGCCCGCGCGACTGCCCGCCGACCTCACCGCGATCGCCGAGGAAGTCCTCCCCCGCGCGTCCGCGCTGCTCGTCGGCGACGACGGCGCACCCACCCTGCGCGAGCGACTCGGACTGCCGCGTCGCGCAAGTCGCCACACCCGATCGGAGGTTTCGGCATGAGCCTGAATCCCGCGAAGCGTCAGATCCACCTGGCCGCGCACTTCCCCGGTGTGAACAACACCACGGTCTGGACCGACCCGACCGCCGGCAGCCAGATCGACTTCGCCTCCTTCGAGTACTTCGCACGCACGGCCGAGCGCGGGCGGTTCGACTACCTGTTCCTGGCCGAGGGTCTGCGACTGCGCGAGCATCGCGGCCGGATCCACGAGCTCGACGTGCTCGGCCGGCCGAACACGCTCGCCGTGCTCGCCGCCCTCGCCGCCGTCACCGAGCACATCGGTCTGGTCGGCACGCTCAGCACGACGTTCAACGAGCCGTACGAGCTCGCCCGCCAGCTCGCGACGATCGACCATCTGTCCGGTGGAAGAGCGGGCTGGAACGCGGTCACGAGTTCGGATGCCTTCCACGGCGCGAACTTCCGGCGCGGCGGGTACCTGGACCACGCCGACCGATACGTCCGCGCGTCGGAGTTCGCCGAGATCTCGAAGGCCCTGTGGGGGTCGTGGCAGGACGACGCGATCGTGGCGGATGCCGACGCCGGCGTCTACCTGGACGCGGAGCGCATCGCGCGGGTGCGCCACCAGACGCGCTTGTTCGACGTGGACGCCCTGTTCGACGTGCCCGCCTCGCCGCAGGGACGCCCGGTGATCGTGCAGGCTGGGGACTCTGCCGACGGCCGGGACTTCGCGACCGACCACGCCGACGTGATCTTCTCCCTGCACACCGAGTTCGAGGATGCGCAGGACTTCTACCGCGATGTGAAGGGGCGCCTGGCCGCCCGCGGACGTGACGAGGAGTCGCTCAAGATCCTTCCCGCGGCCACGTTCGTGCTCGGCGACACCGCCGAGGAGGCCCGCGAGCGCTCGCGCGAGATCGCCCTGGCCCAGGTGCGGCCCGAGACGGCGATCACGTACCTCGAGCAGGTGTGGAACCGCGACTTCAGCGGGTACGACCCCGACGGCCCGCTGCCGGAGGTCGAGCCCGACACCGGCCCGGAGAGCGCCCAGGGCTTCGCGAACCGGCACGCCGCAGTACGGGCGCGCATCGCGAAGCTGCGCGAGACGGCCGCAGCCGAGAATCTCAGCATCCGCGATCTGATCATCCGGCTCACGGCCAACCACACGTTCGTCGGCACCCCCGAGTTCGTGGCGGGCGAGATCGACCGTTACGTGCAGGAGCGCGCGACGGACGGCTTCACGGTCGTCGGCCACCTCACCCCGCACGGCCTCGATGAATTCACCGACCGCGTCGTGCCGCTCCTGCAGGAACGCGGCTCCTACCGCGACACCTACGAGGACGGCGCCACCCTGCACGACCTGCTCGGCCTGCCCGCGGTGCGCACCGGGGCACCGGTCGGGGTGTGACGATGACGGATGCCGCGCCCCGGGACTCCGCGCAGACCACACGCCTCGTCGTGGTGGGCGCGGGCCCGCGCGCGGTCATGCTCCTCGAGCGTCTCCTCGCCCGCACCGATCAGTCGCCGCTGGAGATCACGCTGATCGATCCGCACCCGCCCGGTGCGGGACGCATCTGGCGCGCGGACCAGTCGCCGCTGCTCAAGCTCAATTCGATGGCGCAGGACGTCACCGTGTTCACGGACGACACCTGCACGATCGACGGGCCCATCCGGCCGGGACCCACGCTCATCGCGTGGGCGGAGCTCGTCCGCGACGGCGGGCTCGAGGACGTGACGATCGACGATCCCGCCGTCCTCGCCGAGATCGCGACGCTCCGGGGCGAGAGCTTCCCCACGCGCCGACTGCAGTCGTACTACCTCGACTGGTTCTGGCGCGGGGTCGTGGATGCGGCTCCGGAGCACGTGCGCGTCCACCGGCTGACCGGAACGGTCGCCGGCGTGGCGACAGCAGCGGAACGGCACCGCGTCCGCCTCGTCGACGGGCAGGAGCTCGATGCCGATGTCGTCGTCTACGCGGTCGGCCACAACGGACGCGAACCCGCAGCCGAGACGGCCGCGCTCATCGCCCAGGCCACCCGCGAACGCCTGATCTACGTGCCCCCCGCATTCACGGCCGACGCCGATCTCTCCGCCCTCGCCCCCGGCGCGGACGTCATCGTGCGCGGGATGGGACTGGCGGCGGTCGACCTGCTCGTGCTGCTCGGCGAAGGTCGCGGCGGCCGCTTCCACCGCGATGACGACGGCTCGCTGCGCTACGAACCCTCCGGGCTCGAGCCCCGCCTGAACATCGGCTCGCGACGCGGCATCCCCTACCGCTCGAAAGTCTCGTCCGTTCTGCAGGGCGACCCGCCGCAGCTGCACGTCGTGACGAAGGAGGCGGTCGCCGCCCTCGTCGCACGCCCCGAAGCTGTCGACTTCGAGCGGGACGTCTGGCCGCTCATCGCACAGGAGCTCGTCTGGAGCCACTACCGCGAACTGTTCACGGGGCACCCCGAGCGGGTCGCCGGTACGTGGGAACAGTTCCAGGACGTGCTGCGCGCGCATGCCGGCGACACCGCGGCGCTCCGGGCCGCCGTCGCGGAGGTCGTGCCGGACCCGCTGGATCGCTTCGACGTCCCGACCCTCGACCGTCCGCTCGACGGCGAGGAGTTCTCGTCCGACGATGACCTGCAGCGCCGCATCCGCCAGCACATCACGGATGATCTGACCCTCCGCACGACGCAGGAGCGCAGCAGCGCGCAGGCGGTCTTCCTCGCGATCCTGCTGTCCTTCCTCGCTCTCGCGGACGTGCCACCGGAGAAGTGGAGCGCGCGCTCGCGCGCGGTGAGCCTGCCCGTCACGTGGCACACGTTCTTCAGCTACGTCGCGAGCGGTCCGCCCGCCCACCGGCTCGAGGAGCTCCTCGCCCTGTCCGAGGCCGGTGTCGTGCGGTTCCTGGGTCCGGACGTGACGGTGCGGGTGGAGACCGGCCGCGGGTTCGTCGCATCGAGCCCGCGCGTGCCGGGCGAGACCGTCGCCGGTGCCCTCGTGGACGCGTGGCTGCCCGGCTCGGGGGCCGCCGTCAGCGAGAACGGCGCACTGCGCGAACTCGCGGCGGTCCACGGACGGGAGTTCCGCGTCGCGGACGCGTCGTTCGAGGGCTCGCTCGGGCGCATCGAGGTGGATGCCGACGGCCGGGTGGTCGACGCCACCGGCGCCGCGCACCCCACGCTGTTCGCGATCGGCCCGTTCACCGCGCTCACCGAGGCGGGAGCCTTCACGCGGCCGGGGTCCAACGCGCTGCCGTTCCGGCAGACCGATCGGATCGCCGGGGCGATCGCCGACGCCGTCGCGTCGGTGCGGACGGCGGCAGGCCTCGGCGAGCTCGTCGCCCGCTGAGACCGGCCGCGCCGCTCGTCAGGTGCCGCAGAATGTCCGGTGACGCGGCGTGCCGTCCGGGGCGGGCAGCGCGAATCGGCGGGCGTCCGGACGCTCGGTGTACGGGTCGCGCAGGAGATCGACCAGCTCGTCGAACGGGGCGAGGTCGCCGTCGGTCGCGGCCTGCAGCACCTCTTCGACGATGTGGTTCCGCGCGATGTACACGGGGTTCACCGCCCGGATGACCGCGGCATCCGGTCCCTGTGCCTTCCACGCGACGAGCCACTCCTCCAGCGCCAGGACCTCGCCGAGGAAGCGTGAGCGCAGGGCCCGCTCGTCGCCCTCGGCCGCCGCCGCGAGGTCGCGCCAGAAGCCGGTGAAGTCGACACCGTGATCGGCCAGGAGCGCGAGCGCGGCATCCGTGAGTTTGTCGACCGTGGCCGCGTCGACATCGCCGACCAGACCGAGCTTGCGCCGGAAGGCCTCCCGTCGCGCACGCGCGAAGGCCTCGCCGAATCCCGCGACGATGTCGGCCGCGATCGACAGCGCCTCCGCGAGGTCGTCGTGCAGCAACGGGGCGACAGCCTCGCCGAGCCGGTCGAGGTTCCACCGCATGATCTCCGGCTGCCGCTCGTACGCGTATCGCCCGAACTCGTCGATCGAGCTGAAGAAGGCGTCCGGTTCGTAGGTGTCCAGGAACGCGCAGGGTCCGTAGTCGATCGTCTCCGCGCCGACGAGGACGTTGTCCGTGCTGAGCACTCCGTGCACGAAGCCGAGGCGCATCCAATCCGCGGTGAGCCGCGCGACAGCCTCGACGATCTCGGTGAGGAGAGCGCGATATGGATGCCGGGCCCCGGCGGCGCGCGGGTAGTGGCGGGCGATCACGAGGTCCGTGAGTCGCCGCAGCAGACCGAGATCGCCGTGCACCCGCACGTACTCGAACGAGCCGTAGCGGACATGGCTCGTGGCCGTCCGCACGAGGATCGCCCCGGGCAGCCCGTCCATCGGCCGCACGGCCCCGGTCGCCACGACGGCGAGCGCACGCGTCGTCGGCACACCGAGCGCGTGCATCGCCTCGCCCATCAGGTACTCGCGCAGCATGGGGCCGATCACGGCGTACCCGTCGCCGCGCGACATCGGCGTCGGCCCGGAACCCTTCACGTGGACATCGCGCAGGCGGCCGTCGACGTCGCGGATCTCGCCGAGCAGGGCCGCGCGGCCGTCGCCGAGGATCGGCTGGAAGCGGCCCCACTGGTGCCCCGCATAGACCTGGGCGACCGGACGGGCATCCCCCGGCTCACCGCTCAGGAAGCGGATGCCGTCGGCGGAGCGGAGGGCATCGACGTCCAGGTTCAGCTCGTGCGCGAGAGGCTCGTTCAGCGCGAGGAGCCGGGGCTCGGGCGGGAGGGCCGGAACGGACGGCAGCGACAGTTCGGGCAGGAGCGCGGCCCACTCGTGCGTGAGCACGGGGTGACGCGTGCCGGCACGCTCGGGCCTGTGCACGACGGAGGTCATGTCGGGATCCTAAGTCGGCCGCCGGGGCACGGGCGGGCAGGGCGACTCGCCCCGACACACGGGCCGCGGCTCAGAGGCCGGCGCGGGCGTCCGGGTCGTCTGCGAGCCGGTCCGCCTCGCGCGCGACCGCTTCCTGCTCGGCTTCGCTGAGCGGCGGCAGGCCGATCTCGTCGGCAGGGATGCCCGCGTAGGGATCGGCGCCGGGGAACTCCTGGTCGAACGAGCCCGCGACGCGGCCGCCGGGCGGCACTTCGTCGCCGGCCGCACCGAGGATCGTCTCCTCGCCGGGCGCCTGCTCGGGAACCCCGTCTCCGAGGTGCTTGCGGTGCCACTCGACGCTCATGTCCACTCCCCATCCGTGCGGTGTCGATGCAGTCTACGGCCGCGCTTCAGTCGGCCGGTGGCACCGTGATCCGCATGACGGTCTTGCTCTTGCCGATATGCCGTTCGAACGTGAAGCCGGCTTTCTCGAACATCGCCCGCGTGCCGTTGTGCAGGAAGGAGGACGACGTGCGCTTGCCCGGCACGAGTTCGTTCGGGAACGACACGACCTCCCCGCCACCCGCTTGCGCGATCAGATCGAGGGCGCCGTCGAGCGCCTCACGGGCGACGCCGGAGCGGCGGTGATCCCGGTCGACGAAGAAGCACGTGATCCGCCACGGCGCCGGATTCTCCTCACCCGCGTCGTACTGCTTGCGGTGGTAGATGCCGGGCAGCTCCTCGGGGCTGCCGTACTCGCACCACGCGATCGCCTGATCCCCGTCGAACACGAGCGCCGCGTGGGCGACGCCCTCGTCGACGAGGCGCTTCTTGAAGGTCGCCCCGTCGTGGTCGTCCTTCACCGTGTGCGCGGTGTCGCCGTGGAAGTAGGAGCAGTAGCACCCGCCCCACACGCCGTTGTGCTTCTCGGCGAGCGCGAGCCAGGCCGGAAACGTCTCGGGTGTCAGCGCCCTGATCACGTGCGTCCCGCCCATGCCGGCCCCTTCCGCCGCCTCGATCCATCCCATCGCGTCCGACCGGTGTGCACAACTCCTGCTTTCGTGCGGGGGGCACGCCCACGGGCCGCGGGATGTCGCGGCGGACGAGAGCTGCAGCACACGGAGAGCAGGAGTTGTGCGCACGACAGCCCGCGCACCGCGCCCGATCTGCTTCACTGACACCGTGACTGAAGCCCCGTACACCGTCGCCGATCACCTCCTCGACCGGCTCGCCTCCCTCGGCGTCCGCCACCTGTTCGGGGTGCCGGGCGATTTCACGCTCGCGTTCCTGGACCACGTCGAGCGGCATCCGCTCATCGAATGGGTCGGCTGCGCGAACGAGCTGGGTGCGGGCTACGCCGCGGACGGCTATGCGCGACTGAACGGACTCGGCGCGCTCAGCACGACGTTCGGCGTCGGGGAGCTGTCGGCGATCAATGCCGTCGCCGGAAGCTCCGCCGAGCACGTCCCGGTCGTGCACATCGCCGGCGCGCCGACCCTCGCGACACAGGCCGCCGGCCGGGCCACCCACCATTCCCTGGGCGACGGCGACTTCGGACACTTCGCCCGGATGAGCGCGGAGGTCACCGCCGCACAGGCGGTCCTGACCGCCGAGAACGCCGCCGCTGAGATCGACCGGGTGCTTCGCGTCGCACGAGACCGCCGCCTGCCGGTGTACCTGATGCTGCCGGCCGACGTCGCCGAGACGCCGATCGCCCCCGCAGCAGGTCCGTTGCCCGAACGGGACCCGATCACCGACCTCGCCGCGCTGACCGAGTTCACCGAGGTGGTGTCCGGGCTCGCGGGGCGCGCGGCATCCGTCGCGGTTCTGGCCGACATCCTCGTGAACCGGGTGGGCGCGGAGGCGCACCTGCACGCGCTGTTGGAGCAGCGGATCCCGCACGCGACGCTCCTGTGGGGCCGGCGCGTGGTCGACGAGTCCAGCCCCGCGTACCTGGGCTCGTATCTCGGCGCATCGAGCGATCCGGCCGTCCGCGCGGCGATCGAGGATGCCGACCTTCTGGTCATGGCCGGCGTGCAGTTCACCGATCTCACGAGCGGGTTCTTCACGCAACGGCTGGACCCCGCGCGCACGATCGAGATCCGCGGCGAATCCGCGCGCATCGGCGACCGGGAGTTCACTCCGCTCGCGATGGCGGACGCCCTGGACGCCGTGACCGCGGCGGTGCGGGCCGCCGACCTCCCCACCGCGGTCGACAGCCGAGCGGATGCCGCTCCCCCGGCACCCGTCCCCGACCGGGCCCCGCTGAGTCAGGCCTTGCTCTGGGACGCAGTGGGTGCCGCGATCCGGCCGGGCGACACGGTGCTCGCCGACCAGGGCACCGCGTTCTACGGGATGGCCGATCACCGGCTGCCCCACGACGTCGTCTTCGTCGGCCAGCCGCTGTGGGCATCGATCGGTTTCACCTTGCCCGCGCTGCTCGGAGCCGCCCTCGCGCAGCCGGACCGCCAGCCGGTCCTCCTGATCGGCGACGGGGCCGCCCAGCTCACGATCGCCGAGCTCGGCACCCTGCTCCGCCACCGGGTCCCGGCGATCATCGTGCTCGTCGACAACAGCGGGTACACGGTCGAGCGGGTGATCCACGGCCTGCGCGAGGAGTACAACGACATCGCCGGCTGGGACTGGGCGGCACTCGTGGCGGCGATGGGACCGTCCGGGCGCGGCGCCGGGGTGCGGGTCGACACGGCCGGCGCGCTGCGCCGAGCACTCGCCGACGCACGCGCGTTCGACGGGCTCACGCTCATTCAGGCGGTCGTCCCACCCGAAGACGTGCCGCCCGTCCTCCGCTCGCTGGCCACCGCCGCCGCTGCGGCCAACCGGCCTCGGGACTGAGCCGCGGTGCGACGCCCGGCTAGGCTCGAAGCATGCCGCAGTCCCCGGCGATGCCGCCCGCCCTCAGCAGCATGGGCCGCGGATTCGAGGTGATCGGCGCCCTCGCGGCGCTGGCCGGCAGCTCCCCGCAGGACGGCGCGAGCGTGACCGCCGTGGCAGAGCACCTCGGCCGTGACCGCTCGCAGGTCTCGCGGACCCTCGCGGCGCTCGATCGGCGCGGCTACCTCACACGCGACGGCGGCCGCGGGTACCGGCTGTCGTGGGCCTGGTACGCGCAGGCGCAGGAGATCACCGCGGTCCGGCTCCGCACGGAAGGCCTCTCGCTGCTCGACGAGCTCGCGGATTCGACCGGCGAGAGCTGCTTCATCGGCGTGCTGCACGGCGCGGACACCGTGACCGTCGTCGAGAGCATCCCGGCCACCTCACGGATGATCGGCTCCTGGATCGGCCGCGCCTACCCTGCGTGGTGCAGTGACGCGGGCCGTGCGGTGCTGTGGGATGCCGACGACGAGGAGATCCGCGACGTGTTCACCGGCATCCGCTTCACCGGTGCCGGCCCGAACGCCCCCGCGTCGCTCGAAGTCTTCCTCGAGCGCCTGCGCGACTCGAAGGAGCGCGGATACGCGATCGTCGATGAGGAGGCCGAGGCGGGCCTCTTCTCGGTGTCGGCGCCGGTGCGGGACTTCCGCGGCGAGGTGATCGCGGCCGTGCAGGTCGTCGGCGAGCGCCGGGCGCTCGTCGACCGCGCCACCGAGGTCGGTGGCCGCTGCCGGATCGCGGCCGATCGGCTGTCCACGCTCCTCGGCGCGCCCGACGTGCGCTGAGCGGGTCACTCCGACCCGAGTCGCGCGGCTGCGGCGATCAGCGCGCGCTGCAGCTGCCCGGCCACAGACACCGTGACCGGTGGACCTTCGGCCGAGATCGAGGCGATGATCGTGCCCTCGACACGGATCGGCACGGCATGTTCGGTGATACCGGCGACGTACTCGTCGACGGCGCGCACGATTCCCTGCCCGCGATCGCGGTCCACGAGCGCAGCGACCTCGTCCACACTCCGCGCGGCCGCCGGCCCACCGACCCCGACGAACTGCACGCCTTCGAGGAGCCCCGTCAGCGCGGCGCGATCGTGGTCCAGGAGCAGCGCGCGGCCCGCGCCGGTGCTCCACACCGGGCTGACCATACCCGCGCGGATGGACGGGTCGACCGCGGCGGCACCCGATTCGAACCGCAGGAGCAGCGCCTGAGGTCCGTCGCAGGCGGTGATGCGGGCGGTCATCGAGAAGCGGGCGGCGAGGAGCCGCAGCTCGCGCCGGGCGACGCGCAGCCACGGGGCGTTGAGTGCACCGGCGGTGCGGAAGAACGCCGGCCCGACCGCGAAGGCGGATCCCTCGCCGCGCCCGAGGAAGTCCATGGCACGCAGCTCCTGAGTGAGCCGCGACACCCGGCTCCGCTCCATGCCGGTGATCTCGGCGAGTCGGGACGCGTTGTGCCCCGGGCGCCCGGAGCGCTCGCGGTCCACGACCGCACCGAGGAGTGTCAGCCCCTGCGCCAGCGATGACGGGCCGTCCATGCGCACCTCCCGCCTCAGCCTATCGACGCCGTCCGCACGGTCACCTCGACTGCACGCCGCGGCAGGAGCCGCCCCCATGCGGTGTACAGGTCCGCGGCGATCTGCCCGCTCACACGCTCGATGTCCGCGGACGTGATCGCATCGCCGCCCTGTGTGCCGTACAACACCACCTCGTCGCCGACCCGGGTGCGCGGCAGGTCGCTGACGTCGACCAGCAGGGTGTTCATCGCGAGGCGATCCACCACCGGGGCCCGGCGCCCTCCGATCAGCACCTCGGCCCGCTGCCCGAGCGCGCGGTGGTAGCCGTCGGCGTACCCGACAGGGATGACGGCGAGACGGGCGTCGCGCTGCAGCGTGTACGCGCGGTCGTACCCGGCCGTGCCGCCCGCGGCGTAGTCGTTGAGCGCAGCGACCCGGGACAGCACCCGCATCGCCGGCCTCAGCGCTCCGTCGAGCAGCGGGGAGTCGCCGTAGAGCGCCGCACCGATGCGCACCATGTCGAAGCGGGATGCCGGCACGCTCAGCGCCGCGTACGTCGTGGCGCAGTGGCGGTCGAGCCGCCGGTTGCCCAGCAGTTCGATCGCGACGGCGGACTCCCTGCCGAACACAGCGGCCCCGCGCTCGACGTCCACCGCATCCTCGCGCGGGAAATGGGCCGCGACACCCACGATGTCCAGCCCAGTCCTGCCCGCGAGCGACGCGATCGTCGCCCGCCCGACGCCGGTGTCGACAGGGATGCCGTCGCGGCTGAGACCCGTGGAGTTGAGGGAGACATGCACCCGGACCGGTCTGCCGAGCCGGGACGCGGCATCCGTCACCGCCTCCGCGTGCTCGCGGCCACCCAGCCACTCCTCGATGTCGTACGTGGCGCCGTCCAGGATCTCGTCGGCGAGCGCCGGGCGCAGTCGAAGGAGGCGGCCGGTGAAGCCCGCGTCACGGACGGCGCGGGCCTCGACGTTGCCCGTGATGCCGAGGCGCTCCACCCGGCGGGCGACGAGCACGGGGGCGACGAGATCGACACCGTGCCCGTAAGCGTCCGCCTTCAGGACGGCGCAGAGCGCGACGCCTTCTCCGAGGTGGGTCCTGACGAGATCGAGGTTGTGCGCGATCGCGCCCGTGTCGATCTCGACCCACCCCGCAGCGGTGGTCATCGGCGCGGTGCGGCGGCGTCGTCGATCGGGGTCGGCGCTTCGACGGCGGGATCTTCCTCCGGGTCGACCGGTGCCTCGCCTGCGATCACTGAGACCTCCTTCGCCCCGCGACGTCCGTACCGCAGCCAGAAGTAGAAGTAGCAGAGTCCGACGAAGGGGATGCCGAAGTACAGGGCGGCGACCTGGTTCGGGTCGAACGCGATCGCGATGATCGAGATCGACAAGAGGACGAAGGCCAGGATGGGCACGAACGGGAACAGCGGCGTCCGGTAGGGCAGCGCCGAGACGTCACCGCCTTCGCGCACGAAGCGGCGACGGTGGAAGTACAGCGACGCGACGATCGACATCCACACCGCCACGACCGCGAAGCCCGCGATCGAGACGAGCACGAGGTAGACGGTCTCGGCGGCGATCACGCTGGACAGGAGCGACGCGAGTCCCACGAAGATCGAGACGCTGAGGGCCACGATCGGGATGCCGCGCCGGGTGAGCCGACCGAGGGCCTTCGGCGCGTGGCCCTCTTCGGCGAGCGAGAACAGCATGCGGGCGCAGGAGAAGAGTCCGCTGTTGCCGGCCGAGAGCAGTGCCGTGATGATGACGAAGTTCATGATGTCGGCCGCGTACGGCACGCCCACGTATTCGAAGACGTCCACGAACGGGCTCGAGGTGACGCCGGCCTGGTCGTAGGGCAGGAGCGCGGCGATGACGGTGATCGATCCGACGAAGAGGATGAGGAGGCGCAGCACGGTCGAGCGCAGCGCGCGGGGGATGTTCTTGGCGGGATCCTTCGTCTCGCCAGCGGCGACCCCGATGAGCTCGGAGCCGCTGAAGGCATAGAACACGGCGAGCGAGGTGACGAGCACGCCCATGGCGCCGTTCGGGAAGAGGCCCTCCGGCGTCTGGAAGTTGCTGAACAGCACGGCGGCCGGGTGCTCGGCGGACAGCGGAGTGAACCCGAAGATCGCCATGCCGCCGAGGACGATGAGCGCGACGATCGCGACGACCTTGATGAGGGAGAACCAGAACTCCGTCTCACCGAAGACCCGCGCCGAGATCGCATTGAGGAGGAACAGGATGCCGGCGAACACGAGGCACCACACCCAGACGGCGACGGTGGGGAACCAGCGCTGCATCAGGATGCCGGCCGCCGTGAACTCCGAGCCGAGCGCGACCACCCAGCACAGCCAGTACAGCCACGCGGTGGTGAAGCCCGTCGCGGGGTTGATCGACCGCGCCGCGTAGACGTGGAACGCGCCCGAGACCGGATAGGCGAGGGCGAGCTCCCCGAGGCACGCCATCACGAGCCAGACGACGAAGGCACCCACGAGGTAGGCGATCACGGCACCGAGGGGTCCCGCGACACCGATCGTGTACCCGGAGCTGAGGAACAGCCCGGATCCGATCACGCCGCCGAGCGCGATCATGACGAGGTGGCGTGCGTCCATCGTTCGCTGCAGGCGACGCAGGGGCACTTGCGTCGCCGTGGTGTGCGGCATGGCGTTGGGCAGCTCAGTGCTGCGAGGAGAAGAGGTCATTGCGGTCTCGCGCCTTCGTTCGGTCGGGTGGTGATGCACCGCTGACGTGTGGGATAAACACGGCAGTGTGTTCATTTAGCACGGTAAATGTTTCACGGACGTTACTCGCGACTCACGGCGACCACAAGTCGGAAAGCACGATCCTCCGGCCCCCACCCGCAAACGGGCGATCTGCCTCTCCACCGACACATCGTCAGTGCGCGCCGACGATCCGGCAGGCGCGCACCGACACGGCCCGCCCGGATGCTGGAGCTCGACCGTCCCTTCCCCTTCCGAGGAGTCCTCATGAACCGACACGACATCGCCCTCATCGGCTTCGGCGGCGTGGCCCGCGCGCTGGCCGAGACCATCCGCGACCGCGGCGAGGAGCTGACGCGCGAGCTCGGCTTCGAGCTGCGCGTGGTCGCGATCACCGACCTGCGCCTGGGCTCACTCATGGTCGCGGACGGGATCGACCTCGACGCGGTCCTGCGGATGCCTGCGGGCGAGACGTTCGCCGGAAAGCACGGCGGCACCGCCGCACCGCAGAACGACTACGTGATCCGCAACACGACCGCCGACATCGTGGTCGAGGCGACCTTCACCAACCCGATCGACGGCGAACCGGCCGTCTCGCACGTGCGCGCCGCGCTGGAGTCGGGGAAGTCTGTCACGACGACGAACAAGGGGCCGGTGGCCCTCGCGGGGACCGAACTGAATCGCATCGCCGCCGAGAACGGCGTGACTTTCGCGTACGAGGGCGCCGTCGTCAGCGGCACCCCGGTGCTGCGTCTGGCGGAGAAGACCCTCGCGGGACTGCAGATCAACGCCGTGCGCGGCATCCTCAACGGCACGAGCAACTACGTGCTGGGACAGATGGAGCTCGGAATGACGCTCGAGGACGCCGTCGCCGAAGCGCAGGCGCTCGGCTACGCCGAGGCCGACCCCACTGCCGACATCGAGGGGTCCGACGTGCAGCTGAAGGTCGTGATCCTCGCGAACGAGCTGCTCGGAGCGAACCTCACGACCGCGGACGTGCAGCGCCGCGGGATCTCCGAGGTGACCGCCGCCGACATCGTCCAGGCAGCGGCGGAGGGCAAGCGCTGGAAGCTCGTGGGCTCGGCGTTCCGCAATGCGGCCGGCGGCGTGACCGCCGGGGTGGAGCCGGTTGCCCTGCCGGTCGGCGATCCCCTCGCAGGTGTCAGCGGGCCGACGAACGCGGTGTCCTTCGACACTGACATGCTCGGCACCGTCACGGTTTCCGGGCCCGGTGCGGGCCGGGTCGAGACCGCGTTCGCCCTGCTGTCGGACATCATCGCGATCAACGCCGCCCGCGCGGCCGACGAGGCCGTGGCGGTCGGACGATGAGCGCCCCGGCAATGGTGCGCATCCAGGCGACCGAGGACGTGATCGTGCGCAACCCGTACGACGGCAGCGAGATCGGTCGCGTCACCCAGAGTCACGCCGACCAGGCGGACGGCATCCTCGATCGCGCACGCATCGGTGAGCGCATCGCGCGCGGAATGTCGCGGTTCAGCCGCCACGACGTCCTCGAGCGCGCCGCCGGGCTCCTGCACGAGCGTGCGGACCTCGCTGCGGCACTCATCGTCCGTGAAGCGGGCAAGACGATCCGGCAGGCGCGCAAGGAGGTGCGGCGTGCGACGACCACTCTCTCCCTCTCGGCCGAGGCCGCGCGATCGCAGACCGGAGAGGTCATCCCCTTCGACGCGTTCGAGGGGTCCGAGAACCGTCGCGGATGGTTCACGCGGGAACCGCTCGGCATCGTCGTCGCGATCACCCCGTTCAATGACGCGCTGAACCTCGTGGCGCACAAGATCGGACCCGCGATCGCGGGTGGGAATGCCGTCATCCTCAAGCCGTCGCAGGAGACGCCTCTCACCGCGCACTTCCTCGTGGATCTGCTGATCGAAGCGGGGCTGCCGGACGAGATCGTCACCGTCGTGCACGGCGACCGGCACCTCGCCCAGGCCCTCGTCGCCGCGCGCGACGTGCGGCTGGTGTCGTTCACCGGAGGCTTCGTGACCGGCGAGGCGATCGCCCGGTCGGCGGGCCTGAAGCGTCTGGCGATGGAGCTCGGCGGCAACGCGCCCGTCGTCGTGTTCGAGGACGCCGACATCGATGCGGCCGTGCAGGCCTGCGTGTCCGGCGCATTCTGGGCGGCGGGGCAGAACTGCGTCGGCGCGCAGCGCATCCTGGTGCAGCGGCGCGTGTACGACTCCTTTCGCGACGGCATGGTGGCCGGCACCGAGGCTCTGATCGCCGGCGACCCGACGGACGAGGCGACCGACGTCGGCCCGATGATCACGGAGAGATCGGCTCGCAACGCGGAACGTCGCGTCCAGGACGCCGTCGCCGCAGGCGGCCGCGTGCTGGTCGGACACCGCCGCGAGGGGTCCGTCTACTGGCCGACGGTGGTCGAGAACGTGTCGCTCTCGTGCGAGCTGTGGGCCGACGAGGCGTTCGCACCGGTGGTCGTGCTCACTCCGTTCGACACCGAGGACGAGGCGATCGCGCAGGCGAACGACGTGGAGTACGCCCTTCACGCAGCGACCTTCACGTCCGATCTCTCGCGCGCGCTGCGGGTCGCCGAGCGACTGGACGGCGGAGGCGTCATGATCAACGACTCCTCCGACTACCGCATCGACAGCATGCCGTTCGGCGGTTCCAAGTACGGCAGCATGGGCCGCGAGGGCGTCCGGTTCGCATTCGAGGAGATGACCCAGCCCAAGGTCATCTGCATCAACGCATGACCGTGCGCATCGAGCGGGACTCGCTCGGCGAGCGCGAGGTGCCCACCGACGCATACTGGGGCATCCACACGCTGCGGGCGCGGGAGAACTTCCCGATCAGCGGGACGATGCTGTCGGCCCATCCCGCGCTCGTGAACGCCCTCGCCGCGGTGAAGGAGGCTGCGGCGCGGGCGAACGGCGACCTGGGCCTCCTCCCGCCGGCCCGCAGGGACGCGATCGTCACGGCCTGCCGTCGCATCCGCGCGGGCGAGCTGCACGAGCAGTTCTGCGTCGACGTCGTGCAGGGCGGAGCGGGCACGAGCAGCAACATGAACGCGAACGAAGTGATCGCCAACGCCGCGCTCGAAGCGCTCGGGACAGGGTTCGGCCGCTACGACATCGTGCACCCGATCGATGACGTCAACGGCAGCCAGTCCACGAACGACGTCTATCCGACGGCGATCCGGCTCGCGGTCGTGACGGGGCTGAGCGGCCTCGTCGACGAGCTCGCGACCCTGGCCGACGCGTTCGACGAACGCGGTGCGGCGCATCGCACGGTCCGCAAGATCGGGCGGACGCAGCTGCAGGATGCCGTCCCGATGACCGTCGGGGACGAACTGGGCGCATTCGCCGTCGCGATCCGCGAAGACGTCGCACGCCTGGGCGAAGCGGTGCCGCTGCTGCTGGAGTGCAGCCTCGGCGGGACGGCGATCGGCACGGGCGTCACCGCGCCGGCCGGATACCGCGAGGCCGTCCTCGCCCACCTGCGCGAGATCACCGGCCTGCCCGTCGTGCCTGCGCACCACCTGTTCGAGGCCTCGTGGGATGCGGGCGGCTTCCTCCACGCCTCCGGCGCGCTCCGGCGCACCGCTGTGAAGCTGTCGAAGATCTGCAACGACCTGCGGCTGCTCGCAAGCGGACCACAGGCGGGGTTCGGCGAACTCCGGCTCCCGCCGCGACAGGCCGGCTCCTCGATCATGCCGGGCAAGGTCAACCCGGTGATCCCTGAGGTCGTCAACCAGATCGCGTTCGCGGTGATGGGCGCTGACCTGACGGTCGCCGTCGCTGCCGAGGGCGGCCAGCTGCAGCTGAACGCGTTCGAGCCGATCATCGCGCACTCCCTGCTGCAGGCGCTGGCATGGCTCACGAACGGAGTACGGGTGCTGCGCGAGCTGTGCGTGGAGGGCATCACCGCCGACGAGCGGATCCTGGCCGACCGCGTCGCCGTTTCTGTCGGCACGGTCACCGCGCTCGTGCCCACGATCGGCTACGAAGCGGCCGCTGCCGCCGCGCATCGCGCCCTGCGCACGGGCACGCCGATCGCGGATGCCGTCGCCGCGGTCTCGGGACTGACCCGGGCCGAAGCGGCGGAGCTGCTCGTCGGATGAGATCAGGGACGGTCGATGGGCCGGGAGAGCGAGACGGAGGTCACCGTGTTCTCCACGTCCGGCAGCGCGGAGACGTGCTCCCAGATCTCCCCGACCCGGTCCATCGACTGCGCCACCACGGTCACGAGCAGGTCGAACTCACCCGAGAGGATGTCGCAGCGCACCACTTCGGGGATGCGGGCGAGCTCGGCGACGACCCCGGCGCCGCGCATGCGATCCGCGCGATAGACGAGCATGATCGCCGTGACCCGCCGGGAGGGGCCGGAGCCGCGGCGCAGGGTGTAGCCCTCGATCACGCCGTCGCGCTCCATGCGCTCCATGCGCTGCTTCACCGCGTTGCGCGAGAGGTGGACCCGGTTCGCAAGGGTCACAAGGGACAGCCGGGCGTCGACGGAAAGCTCCGCAAGGATGCGCTGATCGATGTCATCCAAGTGCAGTCCGACCATGCGGGCTCCTCAGTACGTGCACGAATGACACTCGTGCGTGCTAATGTTGCACGCACAGCTTAGGTGATGAACGTCGGGAAAGGAAGAGCGATGGCCGAGCGCCCCGATCGATCGCAGCCGGGCACCCTGGGCGATCTGAGCCTGTCCGTGCACGGCGGAGTCGCCCTGGACAGCACACAGGCGCTGCGGACGCCGCTGGTGATGGCGAACTCCTACCAGCTGCCCGACGATCCGAGCGAGATCAGCTGGTCGGCCACCGCCCCCGGCCTGTACACCCGCAACACCGGTGTGAACCAGGCCGCCCTCGAGACCAAGCTCGCCGCTCTCGAGGGCAGCGAGGACGCGGTCGCTCTCGCGAGCGGCGTCGCTGCCCTGCACGCCGTGTTCTTCACCCACGTGCGCGTCGGCGACCACGTCGTGGTCAGCGACGTGGTCTACGAGGCGACCTGGCGCCTGTGGACCGAACTCCTGCCGCGGCGCTACGGCATCCAGGCGACCTTCGTCGACGTGACCGATCTGGACGCCGTCCGCGCAGCGATGCGTCCCGAGACGCGCCTCGTCTGCGTCGAGGCGATCGCGAACCCCACCACGAAGGTCGCCGACATCGCCGCTCTCGCGGGCCTCGCCCATGACGCCGGCGCGATCCTGATGGTGGACTCGACCTTCACGCCCCCACCGCTGTACCGTCCGATCGCAGACGGTGCCGATCTGGTGGTTCACTCGCTGACGAAGTACATCAACGGCCACGGCGACGCGATGGGCGGCGCGGTGCTCGGTCGTCACGAGCTCATCCAGCCGATCAAGGCGGACGCGATGGTCGACGTCGGCGGGGTGATCTCCCCGTTCAACGCGTGGCAGATCCAGCGCGGATCGGTGACGCTGCCACTGCGCCTGCGCCAGCACCAGGCCTCGGCACAGGCGATCGCCGACCTCCTGGACGCCGACTCCCGGGTGGCGTTCGTGCACTACCCGGGCCTTCCCTCCCACCCCGGACACGACCTCGCCACCCGCCAGTTCGGCGGACGCGGGTACGGCGGGATGATGGCGTTCGCCGTCGACGGCGACCCCGGGGCGCAGAACCGCTTCGTGGCACATCTGCGCCTGATCACTTCGGGATTCTCGCTCGGCCACGACGACTCCCTCATCGTGCACACGGGCGCCGAGGGTCCGCGCGTCGCGACCTACCCCGAGCCGTTCCGGCGTCTGGGGCATCTGCGCCTGTCGGTCGGCATCGAGGACACGGACGACCTCCTGTCGGATCTTACCCACGCGCTGGACGCCACGTTCGCCTGACGATCCGAACCGGACAGGCACGCGGAACTCCACAGAATCAGTCGCCGCGCACCGAAATCGGGCTCGATCCGGCGCTCCGCCGCCCAGATCTGTGGAGTTCTGCAGGCGCGGACCCGCCACCGGACTCAGCGGCGGAAGAACTCCACTCCGAGATCGGCGTGATCCACGAAGACGCCGTCGACACCGGCGTCTCGGATCACGCCCCACTCCCGCTCGTAGTCGC
>JASBUD010000102.1 GCA_030148105.1 Microbacterium sp.
TGGGCGCTCATCATCTTCAACCTCGACCGGTTCCTCACCTCGACGATGCGCTCGACGCGCAACATCTGGAAGCTCATCGGGCTCGCGATCCCGCGCATCTTCCTCGCCGCGCTGATCGGCATCGTCGTCGCGGAGCCGCTCGTGCTCCAGGCGTTCCAGAACGACATCGCGCGCGAGGTGAACTCAACGAACGTGGTCCAGGCGCAGGCGGACCAGGATGCCGTCACGAACGGCCCCGAGAAGCAGGCGCTCGACGAGGCATCGGCGCGGGTCGCGACACTGGAGAACCAGGCCGCGACCGGCATCGTCGAAGGGACGTCCTCGACGTCGGCCGAGACGGTGGCCGCGCAGCAGACGGTGGATCAGCTCACGCAACAGCTCGCCGACCAGCAGGCCGTGATCGATCAGGCGCGCGCTCTGTACCAGTGCGAGCTCACCGGCGAAGGCGTCGGCACGGTGCCCGGCTGCACCGGCGTCGTCGGCGACGGCGCGAGCTCGGATGCCGCGCAGTCGCAGCTCGCCCAGGCCCAGTCCGGATACGACGCGCTCGCCGTGCAGCTCCAAGACGCGACCGCGGCGCTCACCGCCGCGAACGCCGCGGGGACGGATGCCGCAGCCTCGTCCGCCGAGCAGAACAAGCAGCTCGCCGAAGACCAGCTGCCGGCCGCCCGCGCGCAGTACGACGCTGCTCTGGCGGCGTACGACGCCCGAGCCGCGCAGGTCGCCGGCGGCAACGCCGAGGCGATGGGCCTGCTCTCGCAGATGAGCGCGATGGAGCGGCTCGCCGCCCGCGAGCCCGCCCTTGCCATGGCGCACTGGCTCATCGCGCTGCTGTTCTTCATGATCGAACTGCTCCCGGTGCTGGTCAAGGTGCTGACCAGCTACGGCGATCCGTCGCTGTACGAGCGGGCCGACGCGATGAAGAAGCAGGTCGCGCTGGATCGGGTGACCGCCGCGACCTGGCGCGAGCGCGCGGCGATCGTCCGCACCTGACCCGTCGCGCCGCGTCACCTGCACGCGCCTTCAGCCCCGCCGCAGCGCCCAGAACAGCTGGAGCTCAGTGTTTGCTGCCGGAGAGCAGCAGAATCCCGCCGAGCCCGATCATGAGCCCGCCGCCGGTCGCCGAGAGCACCGAGATGCGTCGCGGCGACTTGCCGAACCAGGCGCGGGCGCCCGCGGCCGCGAGCGCCCAGACTCCGTCCGAGATGAGAGCGATCACGAAGAAGACGAGCCCGAGCTCGACCATCTGCAGCGGCACCGAGCCCGAATCCAGGTCGACGAACTGCGGCAGCACCGCGACGAAGAACGCGATCGTCTTCGGGTTCGTGATGCCGACGACGAACCCTTCGCCCAGCTGACGCCAGTGCGAGCGGGGGAGCGCGCCCGACAGCGCCGCCTCGGCCGCGCGTCCGCGATGGCGGATCGCCTGGATGCCGAGGAACATCAGGTACAGCGCGCCGGCCACCTTCACGATCGTGAACAGCACGACCGAGCGCGCCACGATCCCGCCGACCCCGAGTGCGACCAGGCCGATGATCGGCAGGAGCCCGAGCGCGTTCCCGAGCACGCTCAGAAGGCCCCCGATGCGGCCGAGGGCGAGTGCGCGACCGATCGTGAAGAGCACGCTCGGCCCCGGGATCACGATCAGCACGAGCGACGCGAGGACGAACGCGAGGAGATTGTCGACCGGGACCACACGGTCACCCTAGTCCGGCGCCCGCCCAGGCTCATCGCCTACCCTGAGAGCATGACGACCAGGCCCGAAGCGACGCCCGTGCGACAGGTGCGGCCGCGCACCGAGGGCTGGCAGCAGAAGAAGGATGCCGAGGGCAGGCCCCTGCTGCAGTTCGCGAGCCCGAAGCGGGGCAAGCCTCCCGTGCACCTGGCCGATCTCACTCCGGAGGAGCGGGTCGCGAAGGTCAAGGACCTGGGCCTGCCCGGATTCCGCGCGAAGCAGCTCGAGAAGCACTACTTCCAGCACTGGACGCACGACCCCGCCGCGATGACCGACCTGCCGGCATCCGGTCGCGAGGAGTTCGTCCACGGCATGCTGCCGCCGCTTCTCACCGAAGTGCGCAGGCTCGAGACCGATCGCGGCGACACGATCAAGTTCCTGTGGAAGCTGCACGACGGCGCGCTCGTCGAGTCGGTCCTCATGCGCTACCCGGGCCGGATCACGCTGTGCGTCTCCAGTCAGGCCGGATGCGGCATGAACTGCCCGTTCTGCGCGACCGGGCAGGCGGGGCTGACCCGCAACATGTCGGCGGCCGAGATCATCGAGCAGATCGTCCGCGCCAACCGGCTGATCGCCGACGGCGGGCTCGGCGGCAAGAAGCGCGACGACCACAGCGCCGAGCGCGTCAGCAACATCGTCTTCATGGGCATGGGGGAGCCGCTCGCGAACTACGCCCGCGTCATGCAGGCCGTGCGCGTCATGACAGACAAGGAGCACGGTCTCGGGATGAGCGCGCGCGGGATCACCGTCTCGACGGTGGGGCTGGTCCCGGCGATCACGAAGCTCGCGAACGAGGACATCCCGGTGACGTTCGCGCTGTCGCTGCACGCCCCCGACGACACGCTCCGCGACGAGCTGATCCCGGTGAACTCCCGCTGGAAGGTCGACGAGGCGCTGGATGCCGCACGGGCGTACTTCGACAAGACCGGGCGCCGGGTCTCGATCGAGTACGCCCTCATCAAAGACATGAACGATCACGCGTGGCGGGCCGACCTCCTCGCGGACAAGCTCAACGCGCGCGGTCGCGGCTGGGTGCACGTGAACCCGATCCCGCTCAACCCGACGCCCGGGTCGGTGTGGACGGCGTCCGAGGTCTCGGTGCAGAACGAGTTCGTCCGCCGGCTCAACGATGCCGGCATCCCGACGACCCTCCGCGACACCCGCGGCAAGGAGATCGACGGCGCGTGCGGCCAGCTCGTGGCGACGACCGAGGACGAAGCGGCCGCCGCGGCCACCCCGAACGAGGACTGACCGCGCGCCGGCGAGCCTGACAGAATCGGCTCATGCCCGCCTGGCTCGTCTTCGCGCTCGTCGCACTGGCCTTCTCGCTGGTCGCCGCGTGGATCGTCCGGCGTCTTCTGGATGTCGAGGTCGGGTGGCTGCGCGCCTGGGTGACGGCGATCGTGGTGTTCGTCATCGCATCACCTGTCGCGGTGTGGTCGTTGACGCAGGCGCAGGTCTACGAGGACGGTCGCCTGGTCGCCGACGGTGCGATCGCGATCGCGTTCGTCGCGCTCACCGTCGGCTGGATGCTGGCCGCCGTCGTGATCGCAGTGCTGACGCTCGAGTTCCTCTGGCCCTCCCGTCGCTGGCGCAACCCGATCTCAGTGGTGCGCGACGCGATCCGCCGCCGGGACCGCGCACGGCGCTACGCGCAGATCCTCGCGATCGGCTCGCGACATGGACTGACGTTCTACGAGAGCAGGCGACGCGGCGAGCAGGACGAGGAGCTGCCCGCGGCGCTCGTCTCGGCGATGAACGAGGCCGGGGTCACGTTCGTCAAGCTCGGTCAGGTGCTGTCCTCCCGCGAGGACGTGCTGCCGCCCGCGCTCATTGCGGCGTTCTCGACGCTGCAGATGGATTCGACGCCGATTCCCTGGGCCGAAGCCGAGGCCGCGATCCGCGCGCAGCTGGGATGCCCCATCGAGGAGGTCTTCGCCGAGATCGACCCGGTGCCTCTGGCCGCCGCATCCGTCGCCCAGGTCCATGCGGCCCGACTGCGCTCCGGCGAGGACGTCGTGGTGAAGATCCAGCGTCCTCGAGCGCGTGCGCAGGTGACCACCGACCTCGACATCCTCGAGCGTCTCGCCGTGCAGGCGGAGCGTCGGACGGACTGGGCCCGTGCATACGGCGCGCGGGCACTGGTGGCCGAGTTCTCGCGCGCGCTGCGCGAAGAGCTCGACTACAGGATCGAGGTCTCCAACACCGAGATGCTCCGCTCCGCGATCCCGAGATCGGAAGCGACGCGCCTGCATGTTCCGCGCGTGTACCCGCAGTACTCCACCGCGCAGATGATCGTGCAGGAGCGTGTGATCGGCACGCCGTTCGGTCGGCTCGCACCGGGTGTGGTTCCGGAGGAAGAGGCTCGACGGATCGCCGACGATCTGCTCGACGCGGTGTTCGAGCAGATCGCGGTGCGCGGCGTCTTCCACGCCGACCTGCATGCCGGCAACGTGATCCTGGGGGAGGACGGGGCTGTCACACTCATCGACTTCGGGGCCGTCGGGGTGCTCGAACGCAGCATGCGGCGGCTCCTGATCCCGATGCTGATCGGGATGGCCAACGAGGATGACGTGGCCGTCACCGACGTCGCGCTGCTCATGTGCGAGCCGCCCGGCGGCGAGTTCGACACGACGACGCTGCAGCGGGATATCGGCGTGATCCTGACCCGCGTGCACAACGCGCGTGCCGACGAGAACATCTTCCGTTCGTTCCTGGACGCTCTCCGGCGCAATCGCCTGGCGCTGCCGCCGTCGCTTCTGCTCGTGTTCCGCACGCTCGCGTCGCTCGAGGGGACGCTGCGCCGGCTGGTGCCGGACTACGACATGGTCGGCCGCGCCCTCGAGGTCGCGCCGCGGATGGCGCGCTCGCTCGTCTCGCCGCGCACGGCCCTGCTCAGCGCGCAGACCTGGTCGACGCTCATCGCCGAGCAGATGCGACGGATGCCGCGTCGTATCGAGAGCCTGACACGCTCGCTGGATGAGGGGACGCTCTCGGTGCGGCTGCGCGCGCTGGAGAGCCCGGATGACCGCTCGTACATCGACGGCATCATCGGCCGCCTCACGACAACCGTCATCGGCATCACCCTCGTGATCGCCGGCATCATGCTCGGCGTCGACGACGGTGGCCCGCTGCTGACCGGCGACGTGCCCGCCTTCTCCTTCCTCGGCAGCATCGTCGGCCTCGGCGGCCTGCTCCTGCTGCTGCGGAGTCTGCGCGGAGCGCTGCGCCGGCGCTCCTGAGTCCACCGCTGTCAACCGCCGCCCGGGACACTTCCCGCGCGAGTAGCGTTATCGGATGGTCAATTATCGATATCTCGGAAACAGCGGACTCAAGGTCTCGGAGATCACGTACGGCAACTGGGTGACGCACGGCTCGCAGGTCGACGACACCGACGCGATCGCCACGGTGCACGCGGCCCTGGATGCCGGCATCACCACGTTCGACACGGCCGACGCGTACGCGAACACCGCCGCGGAATCCGTCCTCGGCAAGGCGATCCAGGGGCAGCGTCGCGAGTCGCTCGAGATCTTCACGAAGGTCTACTGGCCGACGGGTCCCGGTGGGGCGAACGACAGCGGCCTCAGCCGCAAGCACATCATGGAGTCGATCAACGGCTCGCTGAAGCGACTCGGCACCGACTACGTCGAGCTCTACCAGGCGCACCGCTACGACTACGAGACCCCGATCGAGGAGACGTTCACGGCGTTCGCCGACATCGTCCGCCAGGGCAAGGCGCTGTACATCGGCGTCTCGGAGTGGACCGCAGAGCAGCTGCGCGAGGGTCACGCGCTCGCCAAGGAGCTCAACTTCCAGCTCATCTCGAACCAGCCCCAGTACTCGATGCTGTGGCGGGTCATCGAAGACAAGGTCGTTCCGGCCTCCGAAGAGCTCGGGATCTCGCAGATCGTGTGGTCGCCGATGGCGCAGGGCGTGCTGAGCGGCAAGTACCTGCCGGGGCAGCCGGCGCCCGAGGGCTCGCGCGCGACCGACGAGAAGAGCGGCGCGAACTTCATCAAGCGCTTCATGGACGACGACGTGCTGACCGCCGTGCAGAAGCTCAAGCCCATCGCCGAGCAGGCGGGCCTGTCGATGCCGCAGCTCGCGATCGCGTGGGTGCTGCAGAACCCGAACGTCGC
>JASBUD010000119.1 GCA_030148105.1 Microbacterium sp.
GGCGTAGATGTAGCCGCGGTCGTAGATCGCCTGGACGAACTTCTTCACGCGCTCCTCGTGGCGCTCCTGCGTCGTCCGGATGAAGTCGTCGTTCGCGACGTCGAGGGTCTTCAGGAGCGGGAACCACGCCTCGCTCACGAGCCGGTCGACCCATTCCTGCGGGGTCGCACCGTTCGCTGCTGCGGCGCGCAGCATCTTCTGACCGTGCTCGTCCGTGCCGGTCAGCATCCAGGTGTCATCGCCCGCCTGGCGGTGCCAACGCGCGAGGGCGTCGACCGCCACCGTCGTGTAGCCGTGTCCGATGTGGGGCACGTCGCTCGGGTAGTAGATCGGCGTGGTGATGTAGAAGGATTCGCCGGTGCTCACCAGAGGATTCTAGACGGGGGCGGATGCCGCGCCCTCGCGTGTGACGGGTGCTCAGCCCTTGACGGCGAGCGCCGCCTGGTACAGCTCGCGGGACGAGTGCCCGGTGTTCGTCGACACTTCACCCGCGGCGTCCTTGAGTCGCGTTCCGCCCCGAACCAGTTCGAGGACCTGCGTGACGGCATCCGGGAATGTCACCTGCGCGGCAGCCGCACCCTCCACGACCACGACGATCTCCCCGCGTACGCCCGCCTCGGCCCAGTCCGCGAGCTCGGCAGCCGTGCCGCGGACGATCTCCTCGAACTTCTTGGTGAGTTCCCGGGCGACGACGACCCGACGATCGGCGCCGAAGGCGGTCGCCATGTCCGCCAGCGACGCCGCGATGCGGGAGGGCGACTCGAAGAACACCATCGTGCGGCGCTCGACGGCGAGGCTCCGCAGCGTCCGCAGCCGGTCGCCGGCCTTTCGCGGCAGGAATCCTTCGAACGTGAAACGGTCGGTCGGCAGGCCGGAGACGGCGAGGGCGGTGAGGACGGCGCTCGGTCCCGGGATCGCGGTGACCCTCACGCCTGCCGGTGCCGCCGCGGCGACGAGCGAATAGCCCGGGTCGCTCACGGTGGGCATCCCGGCATCGCTCAGGACGAGGACGTCCTGGCCGCGGGCGATCTCAACCAGCTCGCCGGCGCGTTCCTTCTCGTTGTGATCGTGCAGAGCGATCAGCCGGGGGCGGTGCGCGATCTCGAGGGCTGCGAGCAGCCGCTGCGTCGTGCGGGTGTCCTCGGCGGCGATGACCGGCGCCGATTCCAGCGCCTCGACGAGTCGCCGGGAGACATCGCCGAGATTGCCGATCGGCGTCGCGGCGAGGATGATCACGGTCCCACCTTAGGCTGGTGCTCGTGACCCCGCCCGAGTCCGAGCCCGTCGCGGCCACCGGCCCCGCGGCGCCTCCGCTCCTCCCGGTGCGCACGTCCATGTACGACCGATGGCGGGCGCGGGTCGCAGCGGACCCGCGACTCGTACGTCGCTGGTCGTGGCTCGCGCCGCTGATGGTGACGCTGCTCGCGGGCGTCCTCCGGATCTGGAACCTCGGCCATCCGCACGCCCTCGTCTTCGACGAGACGTACTACGTCAAGGACGCGTGGAGCCAGTGGGTCCTCGGCTATGCCGCGGAATGGCCGGACGGCGCGAACGAGAGCTTCGTCGCCGGCGACACCGATGTCTTCTCGACGACCGGCAGCTTCGTGGTTCACCCGCCGCTCGGCAAATTCCTGATCGGTGCAGGGATGGCGCTCTTCGGCGCGGACTCGTCGTTCGGCTGGCGCATCGCCACGGCGCTGATCGGCACGGCCACGGTGCTCATCCTCTACCTGGTCGCCAAGGCGATGACCGATTCGGTGCCGTTCGCCACGGTCGCAGCGTCACTCCTGGCGATCGACGGACTCGCGATCGTGATGAGTCGCGTCGCGCTTCTGGACGGCATCCTCACGTTCTTCCTCCTCCTCGGGTTCTGGTTCGTCCTGCTCGACCGCCGGCGCCACGACACCCGACTCGCAGCGCTCGTCGCCGCCCGTGGGCCGGCGGACTGGGGACCGGTCATGTGGAATCGTCCGTGGCTCATCGCCGCCGGCGCCGCCCTCGGCGCCGCGTCCGCGGTGAAGTGGTCGGGTCTGTACGCGATCGCGGCGTTCGGGATCTACCTCGTCGTGACGGACGCCCTGGCCCGTCGACGCGCCGGGATCCGGATCTGGCCCGCGGATGCCGCCTTCCGCCAGGGACCGATCACCTTCGTGCTCTTCATCCCCGTCGCCCTCGTGGTGTACCTCGGCTCGTGGTTCGGGTGGCTCACCACCGACGGCGGCTACGACCGCCAGAAGGGGCTCGAGGAGCCCGCCACCGATTTCTGGTCCTGGGTTCCCCCGGCGCTGCAGAGCCTGTGGATCTACCATCGGGCGATCTACAACTTCCACGTGGGGCTGACCGCCGAGCACGGCTACGCGAGTCCGGCGTGGCAGTGGCCGCTTCTCCTGCGACCGACGTCGATGTACTACCAGTCCACGCCCCAGGGCGAAGCGGGCTGCGGCGCGGCGAACGGATGCGTCGAGAACATCTACAGCATGCCGAATCCGCTGATCTGGTACGCGGGTGTGGCCGCGGCGGCCTATCTGATCTACCGGTTCGCGATCTCCCGGGACTGGCGTTACGCGCTCGTCCTGACCGCCGTCGGCGCGACCTACGTGCCGTGGCTGCTCTATCCCGAGCGGACGGTCTTCCAGTTCTACACGATCGCGATCCTGCCGTTCCTCGTGCTCGCCCTCACGTTCGCGCTGCGCGATGTGGCGGGAGCGTCCCACGCGGACGCGTCACGACGCACGAGCGGTCAGCGGGTCGTGATCGTCTTCCTGGTGCTCGCGGTCGTCCTGTCGGCGTTCTGGTATCCGATCCTCACGGCGACGCCGGTGCCGTACGACTTCTGGCGAGCGCACAACTGGATGCCGAGCTGGATCTGACCGTCTAGCTGCAGGATCGGCCGAGGATCTCGGCCGCGCCCTCCTCGACACCCAACGGCACCACGAGAACCCGACCACCGGTGAAGGCGTCGGCCTCACGGTCCACGATCGCTTCGATCTCGTGAGGCGATCGGTCGGGATAGCGGTCCACGAGGCGGGCGATCACCTGCGCGTACGACACGACCCGCCACCCGTCGATCGTGAGCGCGGCTCCGTCGACGGTCTCTGATGGCTCGATGTCGTACATACCGCCATCCTCTCAACAGGTCAAGGAGGAACACGAATGTCGGTTATTTAGGTAGAAAGGTGAGT
>JASBUD010000125.1 GCA_030148105.1 Microbacterium sp.
GTAAGTCCTTCAGCGGGGGAGGGGGTGCGGTTTCCGCGCCCCCTTTTCCGTCCCCGGCAAGAGAGGATCGGCGATGGCTGACAAATGGCTGATCGTGGGGCTCGGCAACCCCGGCCCGCGGTACGAGCTCACGCGGCACAACGTCGGCCAGCTCGTCCTCGATGAGCTCGCGGCGCGGCGGGGCGAGACCTTCCGCGCGCACAAGGCGAATGCGCGTGTCGTGGAGACCTGGCTGCGTCCCGGGGGTCCCGGGATCATCCTGGCCAAGCCGAACACGTTCATGAACGTCTCCGGGGGACCGGTCGCCGGGCTCGCGAAGTTCTACGGCATCGCGCCGGACCGCGTCGTCGTCGTCCACGACGAGCTGGACATCCCGTTCGACACGATCAAGCTCAAGATCGGCGGCGGTCACGGCGGCCACAACGGCGTCCGCGATGTCGCGAAGGCGCTCGACACGCCTGAGTTCACGCGCGTGCGCGTCGGGATCGGCCGTCCGGCCGGCCGGCAGGACCCGGCGGACTGGGTGCTCGAGCCGTTCGGCGCGGCCGAGCGGAAGAACCTGCCGATCCTCGTCGGCGACGCCGCGGACGCCGTCGAGCAGCTCGTGGACGAAGGACTCCTGGCGGCCCAGCAGAAGCATCACGCGCCGCGGGCCTAGCGGTCAGCCGCCCGCGGTGGCACCCGCGGCGAAGCCCGCGGTGAGGAAGATCTGCACGACGGTGGCGAACACGATCGGCCCGAGCACGGCGATGATCACCGCGGCGATCCCCCAGCCGCGTCCGCGATTGCGCACGATCGCGATGATTCCCTGCACGAGTGCCCACGTTCCGAGGATCGTTCCGCCCCAGAAGGCGAGCTCTCCCGTGAGCACCCATTCGCGCACCGGCGTGAGGATCGACCAGTCGAACGTGAGATCCGTCGGCTGAAGCGCGATGTCACGGCCGGTCCCCGCGCCGATCCCGTAGCCGGCGATCCCACCGATCACGCTCGCACCGACCGCCGCGATCAGCGCGAGCACGAACGCGACGACGCCGAGGGTCGATGCGCCCGAGGCCGCCGTCGGCGCGGCGGGGGGAACGTAGGGACCGTAGCCCTGCGCGGGCGCGACGTGTCCGCCCGGTGCCGCGTATCCCTGCGGTGGTGCGTAGCCCTGCGGTGCCGGGTAGCCCTGGGGCGGTGCGTAGCCCTGCGGCGGTGCGTAGCCCTGCGGTGGCGCATAGCCCGGCGGTGGCGCGAAGCCCTGCGGTGGCGCGAAGCCCGGGGCCGGCGGCACCGGGGGGACAGGGCCCGCCGCAGGGGGAGGCAGCTGCTCGGGTGCCGGATTCTCGCTCACGGCACTCATCCTAGGAGTCGGGCCCGCCGGTGCGCCCGCACCGTCCGGGTGTCGGTGGGCGCCCGTAGACTCTTCCGGTGACAGTTCCCGGGATCGTGCGCGCCCTCGAGGAGGCTCCGTCCTTCCGGGATGCCGCGGCAGCAGCATCCGTCGATGCCGACTTCTCGCTCGTCGAGGGGTTGGACGCCCCGCTTCTGGCCTCCCTGCTGGAGCACCGCCGCTCCACAGGGCGCGCCGGCGCCGTCTTCGTCGTCGCGCCGACCGGACGCCGCGCCGAAGCGCTGGGGCCGGCCCTGCGGGCGTTGCTGCCCGGCGCCGAGGTCCTGCACTTCCCCGCGTGGGAGACGCTGCCGCACGAGCGCTTGAGTCCCAGCCCCGAGACGGTCGGCAGGCGCCTCGACGTCCTCGGTCGCATCGCCCGCTGGGACGGACGGACTCCGCTCGTGGTCACCGCGTCCGTGCGCGGCGCGCTGCAACCCCTTGCCGCCGGTCTCGCGGACGCCGCCGCGGTGCAGCTGGCTGTCGGCGGGCGCGGGCACGACCTCGCCGAGGTCTCCGCGCGGCTGGTCGAACTGGCGTACCACCGGGTCGACATGGTCTCGCGACGCGGCGAGTTCGCGATGCGCGGCGGAATCCTCGACGTCTTCCCGCCGATCGCCGACCACCCGTTCCGCATCGAGTTCTTCGGCGACGAAGTCGACCAGATCCGGGCGTTCTCGGTCGCCGATCAGCGTTCGCTGCCCGGTGAGGTGGCCTCCGTCGACCTCCCGGCCAGCCGGGAACTGCTGCTCACCCCCGCTGTCCGGGCCCGCGCCGTCGCCCTGAAGGACGATTTCCCCGGCATCCGCGGCATGCTCGAGAAGATGGCGGAGGGCATCCCCGCCGAGGGCATGGAGTCCCTCATCCCGGCCCTCGTGGACGAGATCGTCACGGTCGTCGACTACCTTCCCGAAGCCTCGGCGATCGCGCTCGTGGACCCCGAGCGCGCCGTCACCCGTGCGGTCACCCTGCTGGAGACCAACCGGGAGTTCCTGGAGGCGGCATGGAACGCCGCGACCGCGGGCGCGGCGAGCCCCGTCGACATCGGCTCCGGCGACTTCGTGAGCCTCCCGGCACTGCGCGAGGCCGCGTCCGCACGCGGGATCGCCTGGTGGACGCTGAGCGCGTTCGACTCCGGCGAGGCCGACGCGTCCGCCGAAGGGCTCCTCGACGCCGCCGCGGGTTCGACGGTGCGCGTCCCGGGCACCGCCGTCCCGTCCTTCCAGGGCAATGTCGACGGTGCGACGGCCCACATCGGCGGACTGCTGGCCCAGGGCTGGCGCGTCGTGGTGGCGGCATCCGGGACGGGCCTGGTGGAACGCGCGCGCGACGTCATGGCCGAGCGGGGGATCGCCGCACGGCGCGTCGACGAGGTGCTCACCCCGCCCGAACCCGGCGTCGCCCACGTCGTGGCATGCGAGCTGGAGCGCGGCTTCGAGTCTGCCGACGCCAAGCTCGCGGTGCTCACCGAGACCGAGTTCTACGGGCGCACGATCGGCGGCGACCAGCGGCTGGTGAAGAAGCTCGCCTCACGCCGCCGGAACGTCGTGGACCCGCTGCAGCTGAAGGCGGGGGACTTCGTCGTGCACGCGACCCACGGCATCGGCCGCTTCGCCGAGCTCACCCAGCGTGAGGTCTCCAGCGGCGGGCGCAACCCCGTCAAGAGCATGCGCGAGTACCTCGTGCTCGAATACGCGCCGTCCAAGCGCGGCTACCCGGGCGACAAGCTCTTCGTGCCGACCGATCAGCTCGACCTGCTGTCGAAGTACGTCGGCGGCGAAGAGCCGACGCTGTCGAAGATGGGCGGCAGCGACTGGGCGCAGGCCAAGGGGCGGGCGCGCAAGGCCGTCCGCGACATCGCCGTCGAGCTCGTCAAGCTGTACTCGGCGCGGATGGCCGCGAAGGGCCACGCCTTCGGACCGGACACGCCGTGGCAGCGCGAGCTCGAAGAAGCCTTCCCGTTCGCCGAGACCGCCGATCAGCTGCAGACGATCGACGAGATCAAGGCCGACATGGAGAAGCCAATCCCGATGGACCGCCTTCTTTCCGGCGACGTCGGGTTCGGCAAGACCGAAGTGGCGGTGCGCGCGGCGTTCAAGGCGATCCAGGACGGCAAGCAGGTCGCGATGCTCGTGCCGACGACGCTGCTGGTCAAACAGCACCTCGAAACGTTCACCGAGCGCTTCGCCGGGTTCCCGGTGCAGGTGCGGGCGCTCTCGCGCTTCCAGACCGACAAGCAGGTCCGCGATGTCCTCGCGGGTCTGACGGACGGCACCGTGGACATGGTGATCGGCACGCACCGGATCCTGACGGAGAACGTGATCTTCAAGGATCTCGGGCTGCTGATCATCGACGAGGAGCAGCGCTTCGGCGTCGAGCACAAGGACAAGCTGAAGAAGCTCAAGACGAACGTCGACATCCTCGCCATGAGTGCGACGCCGATTCCGCGAACCCTCGAGATGGCGGTGACCGGGATCCGCGAGATGTCGACGCTGCAGACCCCGCCCGAGGATCGGCATCCGATCCTCACGTACGTCGGCGCCCGCAACGACAAGCAGATCGCGGCGGCGATCCGCCGAGAGCTGCTGCGCGAGGGGCAGATCTTCTACGTCCACAACCGCGTGTCCTCGATCCAGCGGGTCGCGGCGCATCTCGCGGAGCTCGTCCCCGAGGCCCGTATCGCCGTGGCGCACGGGCAGATGGGTGAGCACGCGCTCGAGCAAGTCGTCGACGACTTCTGGGAGCGTCGCGCCGATGTGCTGGTCTCCACCACGATCGTGGAGACGGGCCTGGACATCGCGAACGCGAACACGATCATCATCGACCGCGCCGACAAGTACGGCCTGTCGCAGCTGCATCAGCTGCGCGGCCGCGTCGGGCGCGCCCGCGAGCGCGCCTACGCGTACTTCCTCTACGACGAGAACAAGCCGCTGTCCGAAACGGCCGCCGACCGCCTCGAGACGATCGCGGTGAACAACGACCTCGGCAGCGGGATGCAGGTCGCCCTGAAGGACCTCGAGCTGCGCGGCGCCGGAAACCTCCTCGGCGCCGAACAAGCGGGGCACATCGCCGGCGTCGGCTTCGACCTGTACCTGCGGATGATCGGGGAGGCCGTCGCCACGTTCCGCGGGGAGGAGACCGAGGGGCCGACCGAGCTTCGGCTCGAATTGCCCGTCCAGGCCCGCATCCCCGAGTCGTACATCGACAGCGAGCGTCTGCGTCTGGAGGCGTACCAGAAGCTGTCGGCCGCGGCATCCGCGACCGCGAAGGACGACGCGATCGACCTCGTCGTCGAAGAGCTCCGCGACCGGTACGGCGAGTTGCCGGCAGAGGCGGAGGGACTTCTCGCCGCGGCGCGCTTGAGGCGTCGCGCGGCGCAAGCGGGGCTCGCGGACGTCGTCGCGATGGGTCCGAACCTGCGCATCGCCCCGGCGAACCTGCCGGACTCGATGAAGGTGCGCGTCCAGCGCCTGTACCCGAAAGCGAAACTCCTGTCCGGCGGCGATGCCCTCGTCGTGCCGCTGCCGACCGCGGGCGGGGAGCGTGTCGGCGACGCCGAGCTCATCGCGTGGGTCGGGCAGCTGCTGGACCAGCTCTGGCCGCAGAAGAGCACTGAAGCCGCCTCCTGACGCGCCGCGGCGCCCGCGCTACGCTGACTCGCAGATCGAGCGGTGCGAGGAGGCGCGGTGCAGTTCGAGCACATCGGGGCACGACCCCGTATTCATCCGGATGCCGTCATCGCGCCCACCGCCGTCATCAGCGGCGACGTGACGATCGGCGCGGATTGTCAGATCCTGCACGGCGCCGTCATCACGGCCGAGGGCGGGCCGATCACGCTCGCGACGAATGTGATCGTGATGGAGAACGCGCTCATCCGCGCCAGCGCGACGAACGCCGTCCACATCGGCGAACACACGCTGGTCGGCCCGATGGCGAGCGTGTCGGGCGCGACGATCGGCGACGAGGTGTTCCTCGCGACGGGCACGCGCGTGTTCAACGGCGCGCGGATCGGCGACCGTTGCGAAGTGCGCATCAACGCCGTCGTTCATCTGCGCACCGTGCTGCCGGCAGAGACCGTCGTGCCGATCGGGTGGGTCGCGGTCGGCGATCCGCTGCAGCTTCTGTCCGCCGACCGCCACGAGGAGATCTGGGCGGCGCAGAAGGAGCTCGACTTTCCCGGCTACGTCTTCGGGCTGGACCGTGAGACGCCCGACCTGATGGTCCAGCTCACCGAGCGGTACGGTCGCAGCCTCGCCCGCCACGACCGCGACGTGCGGCTGGACTGAGCGCAGCCGGTCAGCCGGTGTTCTGCAGGCCCGCGGCGACGCCGCTGACGGATAGCAGCAGCAGCCGCTGCTGATCCGGGTCGGCGGGGGCGCCGGCGGCGGCATCCGCCCGCAGCTGGCGCAGCGCCCGCAGCTGCAGCAAGGACAGCGCGTCGACGTAGGGGCTGCGCATCTTCACCGCGCGCTGCAGGACGGGCTTGTTCTCCAGGACATCTGTCGCGGCGGTCACCCGCACGACCCAGGTCCGCGTCAGCTCCATCTCCGACATCACGAGTTCGGCGAGATCGTCGCGATCACCGAGAGCCAGGTAGCGACGGGCGATGCGGTGATCCGCCTTGGCGAGGCTCATCGCGACGTTGTCGACCATCGTCTGGAACAGCGGCCATTCACGATAGGCCTGTCGCAGCAGGGCCTCGTCGCCCACGGCCTCCAGCGCCGACCCGAGACCGAACCAGCCGGCGAGGTTGATGCGGGCCTGGGTCCACGCGAACACCCACGGGATCGCGCGCAGGTCCTCCAGCGATTCAACCGACAGCCCGCGACGGGCAGGGCGCGATCCCAGGGCGAGCAGGCCGACCTCCTCCATCGGGGTCACCTGTGCGAACCAGGGCGCGAAGCCGGGAGCCTTGACGAGGTCGAAGAAGCGGGCGCGGGATGCCGTGTCCATCGTCGCGGCGACGTCGGCGAACCGTGCGGCGGCGCTGCGGTTGCGCTCCTCGATCGACGGAGCGGAGGCCATCAGGACGGCCGCGGCCACCTGGTCGATGTGGCGCATCGCGATCGCCGGGTCGCCGTAGCGCGCGAAGATCACCTCGCCCTGCTCAGTGAGCTTGAAGCGCCCGTCGACCGAGTGCGGCGGCTGCGCGAGGACCGCGGAGTTCGCGGGACCGCCGCCGCGGCCGAGCGCTCCGCCGCGGCCGTGGAAGAGCGTGAGTTCGATGCGGTTCTCCTGCGCCCACGCCGCGATGGCGGCCTGCGCGACGTAGAGTGCGAGGTTCGCCGCGACCGGACCGACGTCCTTCGAGGAGTCCGAGTAGCCGAGCATGACCTCCAGGCGCCGTCCGGTCGCATCCAGCCGGGCCGCGAACTCCGGGTGGTCGATGATCTCGGCCAGGATCCGGGGCGCAGCCTGCAGGTCGGCGAACGTCTCGAACAGCGGGATGACATCGAGCACCGGACGGTCGGCATCCGAGGTGGCATAGCGGGCCAGGCGGTGCACGTTGGCCAGGTCTTCCGCCGACTGCGTGAACGAGACGATGTAGCGTCCGGCGGCGCGCGGCCCGTAGCGCTTCTGCAGGAACGACACCGCGCGGAAGACGTCGAGGACCTCTTCCGCCTGCTCGGAGCGCGGACCGCCGGCTTCGAGCTCGGCGAGGACCTTGCGGTGCACCGCCGAGTGCTGGCGCACCTCCAGCTCGGTGAGGTGGAATCCGAACGTCTCGACCTGCCAGATGAGCTGCTGCAGGTGCCCGTAGGCCTGACGCGGGGCGCGCGCCTGCACGAGGGAATCCTGCACGACGCGGAGGTCGCCCAGGAGCTCCTCCGGGTCGACGTAGGCCAGATCGGCGTCACGCGAGCGGGTCGCGGCGATCTTGCGGGCGATCAGCAGCAGGATGCGGCGGTGCGGCTCGTTCGGCGACCGCTTGGCGATCTCGGTCGCGGCGTCCTCGTCGGCGCCCTTCAGGCGCTGCCAGAGCGCGAGCAGCGCGTCGCTCGGCGGCGTGCTGGCGGCGTCGAGTGTGAGTCCGCGCCCGATGCGGTTCGCCGTGCGCTCCAAGCCCAGCAGGACGTGCTCGCTCGCGATCGCCGCGGCCTTTCGGGTGACGGACGCCGTGACGAACGGGTTGCCGTCGCGGTCCCCGCCGACCCACGAGCCCACGCGCACGAACGGGCGCACGACGGGCGCGCGTCCGCCCGCAGCAGGGCCCTGGAGTGCGTCGTCGACGCGCCGGTAGACGTGGGGGATGGCGGTGTACAGCGTCTCGTCGAACACCGCCATCACCGCGCGGACCTCGTCCGTCGGCGACGGCTTCTCCGGGCGCAGCGGCGCGGTGCGCCAGAGCGTGTCGATCTCCTCCAGCATGCGGCGCTCGGCCCGACGCTGGTCTGCACCGTTGCGCAGCGACGCGTCGTGCTCCTCGAGGAACGCCGCGAGGCGGCGGATGCTGGTGGAGATCGCCCGCCGGCGCGCCTCCGTGGGATGCGCGGTGAAGACGGGGTGGAAGCGCAGCGCCTGCAGACGTTGCAGCGCGGTCTCGTCGCCGACCTCGGCCGCGAGCGTGACGAACGCGGCGGCGACGGAATCCGTGGCGTTCTCCCGATCGGGGCGTCCGTCGCGCTCGCGGAGGACGCGCACGCGCTGGTGCTCCTCGGCGAGGTTCACCAGGTGGAAGTAGGCCGTGAAGGCCCGGGCGACCTCGTCGGCGCGCTCGATCGTGAAGGAGTCCGCGATCGACGCCGCATTCTCGAAGGCCTCGGGCGTCTCGTCGGTGTACGCGTGGATCGTCGCGAGCCGCAACCGCTCGACGTCCTCGTAGAGACCGGGGGTGCCGCTCTCGCGCAGGACACGGCCCAAGAGAGAGCCGAGCAGACGCACGTCGGCGCGCATCCGCTCCGGGATCTCCTGCCCGGCCTCGAACCGGCCCACGAGGTCGATCGCTTCGGTCTGGGTGAACTCACGCATGCGGACAACGGTAGTGCGGTTGTGTTTCCTGCTCGTCACGTGTGACATCGGCGAGAAGAGGGCCGGGCGACCTCGGTAGACTGGGCAGCGGTGTGCCGGGAAGTCTGGTCGGCGGCGGTGCGCGTGCGCCTGCCGCCTCCTCCCACGAAAGGACCCCTGTGTCCCTGTTGCGTTCTGCCCGCTTTCCGGCGATCATCCTCCTCGCCGCCGCGATCCTCGCCCTGATCGTCGCCAACACGGCCGCAGGCCCCGCCGCGCTCGCGGTGAAAGACACCTACATCGGCATCCCCGGCGTGTTCGAGATGTCGATCGGCCACTGGGTCCAGGACGGTCTGCTGGCCGTGTTCTTCTTCATGGTCGCCGTCGAGCTGCAGTTCGAGCTCACGAACGGCGAGCTCAATTCGGCGCGCAAGGCGATGCAGCCGGCGATCGCCGCGGCGGGCGGCGTGATCGTCCCGATCGTGATCTTCCTGATCGTCTCGGCGGGCACCGACTCCGCGCGCGGGTGGCCGATCCCGACCGCG
>JASBUD010000150.1 GCA_030148105.1 Microbacterium sp.
CTTGTCGAACAGGTAGCGCGCCCGCGTCACGTGCGGCGTGCTCGTGATCACGATGACCGACTCCCCGGCATCCACGAGCTGCGTCTCGCCGCGCGTCGAATAGGGATCAGCCACCGCGCACGTGACCGATGCCTCGTCGCACATCGGGATGTCATCTTCCGTCTGCCCGCCCGACGGCTGCACCGACACCACGATCCGCTGCACGACACCGTCGCCGCGCAGCTGCGCGGCCAGCGCGAGGCGCTCCTCCATCGGTGGTCCGAGCACGAGTGCGACATCGCTCGGCGCGACATCGTCGACGGCGGGGAACACGTAGAGCGGAAGCCCCGCGAGGACGATCAGCCAGAGACCGCCGAGACCTGCGAGGATGCCGCTCCACGCATGCCGCATCATTCGCGGTCGCGGCGGTTGCGGGTCTGCTCCGCGCGCGCTCCGAGCAATCCGTCGTCCGGGTAGCCCACCGCCGTCAGCGTGAGTCCCCGCGCCGCGAGGACCGCGAACTCGTTCGTCCACTCGGCCTCGTCGCGGATCACCGCGAGGTGCTCGGCCCGCAGCCGCCCGAGCCCGACCGCGACGCACCCCCCGACGAGCGCCCGCACCATGCTGTGGCAGAACGCATCCGCCTTCACGTTCGCGACGAGCACGCCCTCCGCGTCGCGGTGCCAGTCGAACTCGAGCAGCGTCCGGATCGTCGTTCCCTCCTCGCGCGGCTTGCAGTACGCGGCGAAGTCGTGCAGGCCGATGAGCGAACGGGATGCCGCATCCATCGCCTCCACGTCGAGGATCCCCCGCACGCGGGTCGTGCGATGACGCTCGAGCGGATCGTATCCGGCGGCGTCGTCGGCGATGCGATACGCGTAGCGGCGCCACACCGCGGAGAACCGGGCGTCGAAGCCATCCGGCGCGACCGCGGTGCGGTGGACCGTGACATCCGCGTATCCGCCGAGCACGCCGCGCACACGCGCCGCGAGCCGGGTCGCCCCCGTCGGATCCTCGGGGGCAGCGCTTCGCCCGCCGCGCAGCCGCGCGGCCTGCTCGTCGTCGAGATCGACGTGCGCCACCTGACCGGAGGCGTGCACGCCGGCATCCGTCCGCCCCGCGACGACGAGACGGGGCGTACCACCGAGGATCCGCGCGAGCGCTTCCTCGAGCGTGCCCTGGACCGTCCGGAGCCCTGGCTGCAGAGCCCATCCGCGGAAGTGCGTGCCGTCGTAGGCGATGTCGAGGCGGACCCGCAGCCGCTCCGCCGTGACGGGGGTGCTCACAGCGTCTCGACGAGCCGGGATGCCGTCAGATCGGTCACGAACGCCTCCACCTGCGCGGGCACCTCGTCGGCGGCATCCGCCCCGGCGAGCTCGGTGGCGCGCGCGATCAGCTGGGTCAGGGTCACCGGCTGCTCCATCCACTCCCAGATGAGCGCTGCCGAGCCGGTGACGGTGGAGGGACGCGCAGTGTCCTCGCGGCGCGCGAGCCGCGGTTCGTCCGAGGTGAGCAGCCCGGCATCCATGAGCTGTCCGACCGCCATCAGCACGGCGGGGCCCGCACCGAAGCCGTCGGGCTCGCCGTACGCGTCGACCGCCGCCGCCACGAGCTCCGCGAGCGTCGCGTGATCGGCCGCGCGCCAGACGGCGGGCGCGATGCCACCCAGAACCGTCACATGTCCCTGCTCATGGACGATCGTGAGCACGGCGATCCGGTCCGGATCGGTGAGCCCGACCTCGTCCTCGGCGGCGGCGCGTGAAAATCTGGGGAGATTCGGGCCTTCCGGGCCCTCCTGCACCCCGGAAACGTCGGAATCACCCCGGGCTTTCACGCCCGGCTCCGGAACCACGATCGGCCCAGCCTCCTGCGCGAGCTCGCGGACCACGATCTCGCCTGCCGGAACCGCGAGCGCGGGGATGAGCGCCGGCAGCGTCGCGGCCTCCCGATACCGCACGATCCGGATGCCGCCGGTCGCCTCCGCAAGGCCCGCGATGAAGCGCAGCCCGGCGGTCTGGTGGTGCAGGAAGCTCGTCTGCGACACGAGATCCTCGAGCGCGTCGCCGAGATCGGCGACCTCGACCTCCGGCTCCTCCGGATGCTCGGGGTCGCGGTCCAGCAGCACGATCGCCGCGACGCGGAGATCGGCATCCGGCAGCGGCTTCAGCCCCACCGCCGACGGCGCGAGCTGGGTCTTCGGCGCCGCCGGGTCCTCGATGACCGACAGCGGCTGGCGGTACGGCCACACCCGCCCATCGGCGTCGATCGCGCCCGTCTCGTCCGAGACGTACCCGTACACCGCGCCGAGGGCCCGCGACGCGGTGGTCTTCCCCCGCCCGGACGGACCCACGAGCACCACGACCTGTCCGTCCGGCGTCGCGACGCCCGCCGCGTGCAGCATCCACGCGCGTCCGCGCGCCGCCTCGATCGCGGCGAGCGTCACCTGCTGCGACAGCGCCGAGAGCATGTCCACCCGGTCCGCGATCAGCGGCGTGATCGTCTGCACCGGCTGCGCGCCGTCGGGCGCGGGCGCGTCAGCCCACGCCTCCCGCACCGCATCGGCGTCCTCGGGCGACAGGGCGCTCAGGTCGATCGAGATGCACGAGCCGACGGCGTCGACAAGGAGGGTTGCAGGCACACCCGAAGCCTATGCCGACCAGCGCCCGACTACCCATCGAGCGCTCGCGCACGATAGCCTGGCCCGACGTGCACCCGGTCCTGGGGGAGCGGTGCACCGATGGACGAACGACGCGCGGCACCCGAAGCCGCGTGCTCGCCGACTCGTCGCGCGTCCATCCGGGGGTCCGGAGTCTGCCATCACCACGTCCACGCACACACCTGCGCGAGCGCCGCGCACGCAGGGAGAGGCATCCGGTGTCATCGTCCACGAGTGGGTCGAGCGCTGGGGCGGCGCGGAGCGCGTGCTCGAGGCGATGAGTGACGCCTTCCCTGCGGCCGAGGTGCGGGTGCTGTGGAACGACGCCCCCGATCTGCTCGACCGCCCGGTCGGTGAATCCTGGCTCGCCCGCACGCCGCTGCGGCACAGCAAGCCGCTCGCACTGCCGGCGATGCTGCCGACCTGGCGGATGC
>JASBUD010000158.1 GCA_030148105.1 Microbacterium sp.
GCGACGCCGAGGAGGTCCAGTCGTCGCTGCCCGCGGAAGCCGGAGGCGAACAGGGCTCCCTGGATACCGCCGAGACCCACCGCGGTGAGGTCCGCCCACAGCGGGATCGTGAAGAGAGGCGCATCCACGCGACCATTCTCGCGCACGGCTCGGCGCCCGCCCGGCACGGTCGTCGGCGACCATAATTGAACAGTGCCCACCTACCGCGACGAGGTCGTGATCCTGCGCACCCACAAGCTGGGGGAAGCGGACCGGATCGTCACGATGCTGAGCCGTCGGCACGGCAAGATCCGTGCCGTGGCGAAGGGGGTGCGGCGCACATCCTCGCGCTTCGGCTCGCGGCTCGAGCCGTTCATGGTCGCCGACGTGCTGCTGTATCAGGGGCGGTCGCTCGACATCATCCAGCAGGCGGAGTCGCTGGGTTCGTACGGCGCCGACATCGCCGTCCACTACGACCGGTACACGTCGGCCAACGCGATGGTGGAGGCCGCCGACCGCCTGAACGAGGCCGAGGCCACCCCTCAGCAGTACCTGCTCCTCGTCGGCGGACTGCGCGCCCTCGCCCGCGGCGAGCACGTGCCGCGCAGCATCCTGGATTCGTATCTGCTGCGCGCGATGGCGCTCTCCGGCTGGGCACCCGGCCTGACCGAGTGCGCGCGCTGCGGCGCGCCCGGACCCCACGACACGTTCGTCGCGCAGCTCGGCGGGATGATCTGCCGCGACTGCGCCCCGGTGGGGGCCGCCCGTGTCGACGTCGCGACCGCGGAGTTCCTCACCGCCCTCATGGAGGGCGACTGGGTCGTCGCCGATTCCGCAAGCGCCCCGACCCGGGGGTCGGCGTCCGGCCTCATCGCCGCGTACGCGCAATGGCACCTGGAGCGCGGCATCCGCTCTCTGCAGCACGTGGAGGCGGCCACATGAGCCCGAAGCCGTACACCCACCGGGATGCCGTCGCCTATCGGCCGCTGGACTGGACCGGCATCCACCCGCCCGCTTTCCCCCGGGGCGCGGTGCCGTCGCATGTCGCGATCGTGATGGACGGCAACGGCCGGTGGGCCAACCGGCGCGGCCAGACCCGCGTGGAGGGGCATCGGGCGGGTGAGGCCGCGCTTCTTGACGTGGTCGCGGGAGCCATCCAGGCGGGCGTCAAACATCTGAGCGTGTACGCGTTCTCCACCGAGAACTGGAGCCGTTCGCCGGACGAGGTCCGCTTCCTGATGGGCTTCAATCGCGATGTCCTGCACCGTCGTCGGGATCAGTTGAACGAGTGGGGCGTACGGGTGCGGTGGGCGGGGCGCAAGCCCCGGCTCTGGGGTTCGGTGATCAAAGAGCTGCAGTTCGCCGAGCGCTTGACCGCCGACAACGACGTGTTGACGCTCACGATGTGCGTCAACTACGGCGGGCGGGTCGAGCTCGTGGACGCGATGCGTTCGATCGGGGACGACATCGCCTCGGGGCGGCTGAAGCCGTCGGCGGTGACCGAGAAGCTGATCCAGAAGCGGCTCTACCAGCCGGACATGCCCGACGTGGATCTGTTCATCCGCTCGAGCGGCGAGCAGCGCACCTCGAACTTCCTGCTGTGGGAGTCCGCGTACGCGGAGTTCGTGTTCCTCGATACGCTCTGGCCGGATTTCTCCCGCGAGGACCTCTGGCGCGCGATCGGCATGTACCTCGATCGCGATCGTCGGTTCGGCGGCGCGGTGGACACCCCCGAGCCGCCCGCGCTCTGACGTCGGGCCGCGGGAATGACCGTCGACTTCCCTCGGTTGCACCCGGCATGACGGACGCCATCAAGATCGACGTGTGGAGCGACATCGCCTGCCCGTGGTGCTACATCGGCAAGCGCAACCTCCAGAGCGGACTCGAGGCGGCCTCGGCCGATCCCGATGCCCCGGAGGTCGAGGTGGTCTTCCACTCGTTCGAGCTCTCGCCGGACACCCCGGTCGATTTCGACGGCGGCGAGGCGGACTACCTCTCCCACCACAAGGGCATCTCGCCCGATCAGGCGCAGCAGATGCTGGACCGTGTGACCGGTGTCGCTGCCGATGCCGGGTTGGAGTACCGGTTCGACCTGCTCAAGCACACGAACACCGTGCAGGCGCACGAGCTCCTGCACTTCGCGAAGGAGCAGGGACGTCAACCGGAGATGACCGAGCGACTCATGGCCGCGTATTTCACCGAGGGTCGCCACCTCGGCCAGGAGGACGAGCTCGTCGCTCTCGCGGCCGATGCAGGTCTGGACGCGGATGCCGCGCGCGAAGCGCTGCGGTCCGAGAGATTCCTGCCTGCCGTGCGTGCCGATCAGGCGCAGGCTGCGGCCTACGGCATCTCGGGAGTGCCGTTCTTCGTGATCGACGGCAAGTACGGCGTCTCCGGCGCGCAGCCCGCCGACGCCTTCGCCCAGATCGTGCGCCAGGTGTGGGCCGAGCGCCAGGAGAGCCCGGCTTCGGTCTGACGCGCGGACGCCTCAGCCGGGGAGGTTCGCCTCGATGAGGGACACGATCGCCGGGTCGTCGGGCTTCGTCCGCGGACGGAAGCGCGCGATGCGGCCGGCGGGCAGGACGAGGAATTTCTCGAAGTTCCACTCGACCCGGCCGGCCTTGCCGTTCTCGTCCGGGGCCTTCGTGAGCTCCTGATACAGCGGTGCGGCCTTCTTGCCGTTGACCTTCACCTTGTCCATCACCGGGAACGTGACGCCCCACGTCGTGGAGCAGTACTCGAGGATGTCGTCCATCTTCGACAGTTCCTGGAGGAACTGATTGCTCGGAAAGGCCAGCACGTCGAAGCCGCGAGGACCGTACGTCTTCTTCAGCTGCTCGAGCTGCTCGTACTGCGGCGCGAGGCCGCAGCGGGAGGCGACGTTGACGATCAGCAGCACTTTCCCGGCGTAGTCGGCGAGTGTGGCCTGACGGCCGTCGGCGGTCGTGAACGGGATGTCGAGAACGGGGGCAGCGGCGGAGGCGGTCATACCCACAGGTTATTGGCCGTTCACCGGAGGCGGTCGCGGGTCTGGGAGAATATGCAGGTGACTCCTACTCTCGCTCCCGACCGCACGCTGCGCATCGGGCCGATCGCGCTGGACGCGCCCGTCGTGCTCGCGCCGATGGCCGGGAT
>JASBUD010000168.1 GCA_030148105.1 Microbacterium sp.
ACGAACAGCCCGGCGGACCGACTGCGTCACATCCTGCGCCGTCTCCGTCCGAACGTGGAAGAACCTGGGCCGCGTCGACTGGAGTTGACGAACCGCCTCGGCCTCCGGCGTGTCGGTGGCGGCCCCGGTCCCGTGGTCTCGCTCACGAGCTACGGCGAACGGATCGGGACGAGCCACTTGGCTATGGAGTCGATCGCTCGGGGAACGCTCACGCCCGGTCAGGTCATCCTGTGGCTCGATGACCAGAGCGTCTTCGAGGATCTCCCTCGTCCTCTGCGCCGACTTCGGCGCAGAGGGCTGCAGATTCGCCTGAGCGAGAACTTCGGACCCCACACCAAGTACTACCCCTACGTGGAAGCGTCGTCGGCACTGACCGAACCCCTGGTGACAGCGGACGATGACACGATCTACCCCCGGACATGGCTCGAGGGCCTGGTGCGCGCGCATCGGGAATCGCCCGATTGTGTGATCGTCTATCGGGCCCGGACGGTGGAGTTCCTCTCGGACGGCGCGCTCGCGCCGTACGCGACATGGGGATTCAGCAGCGGAACGGAGCCGACGTTCCGCCATTTCCTGACAGCGGTCTCCGGCGCGCTCCATCCTCCCCGGTTGCTCGCGGCTCTGCGAGCCCGCGGCCGCTCGTTCGAGGCCGTGTGTCCCCGCGCCGACGACGTGTGGCTGCATCACACGGCGGTTCGCGAAGGTGTGCCGGTGCGGCTGGTGACGGAGTCGAGCGTCACCTTTCCCCTGATCGACGGTTCGCAAGAAACCGCGTTGTGGTACTCCAACCTCACTGACGGGGGAAACGACACTCAGATCGCCGCGACGTTCACCGCTGATGACGTCGCCGTGCTGCGAGCCTCATCGACGCCGACGTCGCATTCCGAGCGGCACTGAACTCAGCAACGCTCCGACCTCGAGACGCCGTCTCCGAGGCTCGGAAGACCACCGAGGAGCGTCAGCTGCGTCGTGGATGCGCCCCGCAGCCAGTCCTTCGTCGCCCCCGACATGCACCACGACGGCGAGGTCACGACGGGACCACCTCGACGGGCCGCCAGAACGGCACCCGCGAGCGCATCGGGGAAGAGTTCCCCCGTGGCGATGAGGACCTGGGCTGCCCCGTTCGGGTAAGCATCGGCCGCCAGCAGGCGTGCGGTCTCGTATCGGTCGGCGCCGCCGATCCGCTTCACCGAGAACCCCGCCGAAGCGAGCGCCGCCTCGATCCCGCCGCTCACCGACGGGGTTCTACCGGCGATCACCACGTTCCGTATGCCTCGGGCCTTGAGTGCATCCACTGTCGCTGCGTCTACTCCGGTTTGGGCGCCGTCCACAAGGATCACGGGGGCCCCCTTCGCCCCGCCCAGGCCGGAAGCGACAACCGCGTCAGCGTACGTGCGGCCGGTGACGACATAGGCAGCGGCGGCCTGCGGGAAGAATTCGGCCGCGATCATCCGCGCGGTCTCGTACCGGTCCTTACCCGCGTAGCGGTCCACGCGCGCAGCCGGGAGCGCCTGAGTGACGGCAGACGACACAGCGGGGGACACGCGATCGTCGGCGCCGACAATGACGACGCGCTGCGGCTGCAAGCGCACGAGCTCGGACGCGACGGCGGCAGGAAGGCCGCCCGCCGGAGTGAGCAGGAGCGCGGCACCCGCCTTTCCGGCCGCGGCACCGGCCGCGAGCGCATCGGGGAAGTCCTCGCCACTGGCCAGGAAAACGGTAGGCGCCCCGGTCGGATACGCGGCCTTCGAGATCTCGACCGCGGTTTCGTACCGACTCGCGCCGGCTAGACGAGACGTCGCATAGCTCGGCGCGGGCGCGGGCGACAGGTACGACCCGTGGACCCAGTAGGTCACATAGTCCAGCCGGATGCGCACCCACTCGCCGGAGGTTCCCGTCCTCGTGACGGCCGTGTTCTGAGCGAGCGAGCGCACGACGGGCTCACAGGACGTCGAGGGTGCGGATCGGGCGTTCAGCGAGGCGACACTGACGATGAACTCACCGGATGCCGCCGCCACGTTCGAGGGCTGGGTGCACGCGTTGGACGGGATCTGCGTCGAACCGAACCAGTCCGTGAAGTATTGGTAGAAGTTGCGGTTGCCGTAGGACGAGCATCCGTCGCCCTCGCCGTAGCCGGCGCGGATCGCGGCGGCATTCGGCTGATACGGCGGGTAGTAGTAGAGGTTCGCCGTCGCCTGGTTCTGGATGT
>JASBUD010000181.1 GCA_030148105.1 Microbacterium sp.
TGCGCCTCGATGACCTCGAGCCCCTTGTTCACCAGGGTCGCCGAGTTCGTCGTGACGACGCGGCCCATGTCCCACGTCGGGTGGGCGAGCGCCTCGGCGGGAGTGACGGCCTCGAGGGACGCACGGCTGCGTCCGCGGAAGGGGCCGCCGGACGCGGTCAGCACCAGCCGTCGCACTTCGCCGCGCTCCCCCGCCCGAAGCGCCTGCGCGATCGCGGAATGCTCGGAGTCGACCGGGACGATCTGACCCGGGCGCGCGATCGCCGTCACGAGGTCACCGCCCACGATGAGCGATTCCTTGTTCGCGAGGGCGAGCGTGCGTCCGCTCTCCAACGCCGCGAGCGTCGGGCCGAGACCGACCGACCCGGTGATCCCGTTGAGCACCACATCGGCGTCGACGTCGCGGACGAGCTGCTCGGCCTCCGCGGCGCCGAGCGCCGTGTGCTCCACGCCGAACTGCTCGGCCTGCGTCTGCAGCTGAACACGGTCGGATCCGGCCGCGAGCCCCACGACCTCGAAGCGTTCCGTGTTCGCGCGGATCACCTCGAGCGCCTGCGTGCCGATCGAACCGGTGGAACCGAGGATGAGGACGCGACGCATGAGGCCAGACTAGCCAGCCCGCGCTTACTGAGCGGGCGCCTGGTGCTGCGTGCCGAGGATGTCGACGACGAAGACGAGCGTCTCACCGGCGAGCTCGTTCTCGGACGAGCCGGCCTCGCCGTAGCCGAGCGCGGGCGGGATGACCACGAGCACCTGCGAACCGACCGTCTGGCCCTCCAGCGCCTGCCGGAAGCCGTCCACGACCCCGGTCGTCTGGAAGGACGCGGGTGCCCCGTTCTCCCAGCTCGAGTCGAACACCGAACCGTCCGACCACTTCACGCCGGTGTACTGGACGAGGACGGTGTCGCCCGATTCGACGGTGGCGCCGTCGCCCTTCTTCAGGGTCTCCAGCTGCAGATCGGCGGGCGCGTCGCCGCTCGGGATCTCGATGGTCGGGGCGCCGTCATCGGCGAGGGTGACCTCCGGCAGTCCGGCCTGGGGCTCCTGCGGCTCGCCCCATGCGGCATCCGCCACCGTCGAGACGAAGTCGAACACGTACACCTGGCCCGGGTTGGGGTCGGCGGGCGGATAGGCGACGACGACCCGCGTTCCGGGAGTCGCGCACCCGAGGATCTGGCCGATCGGGTTGTCGGGCGAGATCTGCACGGGCAGCACCGGGTTGCCGTCGTATCCGATCGCGCCCAGCTTCTCGCCGGTCTCCGCATTGAAGGCGCTCAGCGCGTACGTGACCAGCTCGCCGGATTCCACCGGGTCGCCCGATCCCTCTTCCACGACGGTGGTCTGCAGGTTCGTGATCTCCAGCGGCGACGTGAACGTCGCGGTCGACTCCTGGCCCACCTCACCCTCCACGGTGACGGCATCCGATGTCGCGCCGGACGGCGCCGCGGCGCTGCACAGGTCCACGACCGGTGCGGCCGTGGGGCTCTCGTCGGCCGTCGGCGCGCTGGACGCGCACCCGGCGAGGAGGACGCCGGACAGCGCGATGGCGGAAAGGGCGACGAGCGGGCGAATGCGCACAGTGATCCTCAGGATGAAGGGAAGGGAAGTGACCATCTTCCCCCACGATTCCTCTGTCCCGGCTGAGAGGACACCATGCCGGTGAGGGTATGGAATCGGGAGTACCCTCGACGGGTGACTTCCGCGGACGCTCCCGATTCCACAGAAGCCGGCTCCGCGCTCGCCCCCCGACAGATGGGGGCGACGTACGGTCTCGGCCGCTTCGTCATCGCTCCGCTGGCCCGCATGGTCTACCGTCCGCGCGTGGAGGGTCGGGAGAACGTGCCGCGCTCCGGACCCGTCATCTTCGCGAGCAATCACCTCTCGTTCATCGACTCGATCGCGATCCCGGTCGCCGCGCCGCGCCCGGTGCACTTCCTCGCGAAGTCGAGCTATTTCGACGGCCCCGGATTCTCCGGCTGGCTGTCCAAGGAGTTCTTCACCGCGATCGGAGCCGTGCCCGTCCAACGCGGAGCCGGACAGGCCGCCCTGGACGCGCTGGATCAGCAGCGCCGGCTCCTCGACGCCGGCAACGCGGTCGCGCTCTATCCGGAGGGCACGCGCTCCCTCGACGGCCGGCTGTACAAGGGCCGGACCGGCGTGGCGTTCCTCGCGCTGCAGACCGGTGCCCCCGTCGTCCCCGTGGGGCTGATCGGCACGGACAAGGTCATGCCGGTCGGGGCACGCCTCCCGTCGCTGCGCGAACGCGTCACGGTCAAGTTCGGCGAACCTCTCGATCTCTCCCACCACGGCGGCGCGGATTCCGGCCGGGCGCGTCGCCTCGCGACCGATGACATCATGGCGGCGATCCACGCCCTCTCGGGCCAGGAGCTCGCGGGCGCCTACAACGAGGCACCGGCTCAGAATCCGATCGAGCGCATCCGCCAGGTCCTGCCGCACGAGCGTCGCTGAGCGGTCACTCCGATACGACGCTCTCCGAGGCGGACACCTCGACCGTCGGGACGTGGCGCACCGGGAAGTTCACGGAGTTCGCGATGAAGCACCACTCGTTCGCCTGCGCGTGCGCGGCGGTCGCGGCATCCACCATCGCGGCGTCTGCGACGACGACGTGCGGCCGCAGCTCGACCTCGCGGAAGGCCCCGCCGCCCCTGCCGTCCTCGACCATCACTCCGGTCGCCTCGTCGCGGTAGGCCACCACCACGACCCCGGCTTGCACGCACGCGTGCAGATAGGACAGGAGGTGGCATTCGCTGAGCGCGGCGAGCAGGAGATCCTCGGGATTCCAGCGCGCCGGGTCACCGCGGAACGGCTTGTCGGACGAGGCCAGCAGGTCGGGCTTGCCCTCGACTTCGATCGTGACGCTGCGATCGTAATCGCGGTAGCCGCGGGTGCCCGCACCGCGGTTCCCGGTCCAGATGGTGCGCAGGGCGTACCGGTGCTCGCCGAACATCGTCCCAGTCTGACACGCCCGGGATCGGCGGGGTGCGGGCGGTAGGCTGGCGGGGTGCCGCAGACCTTCGCCGTCGCCGATGCCGTCGAACTCGCCGTCGTCGAACGCAGCGGCTTCGTCGAATCCCGGCACGCGGGCGCCGCGATCGTGGTGGATCCCGCCGGTACTCCGGTGCGGGTGCTGGGCGACACCTCCGCGCCGATCCTCCCCCGTTCGAGCCTGAAGCCGCTGCAGGCACTGGCGTGCCTGACCGCGGGTGCGCCGCTCGACGGCGAGCGACTCGGCATGGCGACGGCGAGCCACTCCGGCACGGACCGGCATGTCTCGGTCGTGCGCGACGTGCTGGACGCGGCAGGCCTCTCCGAGGACGCGCTGCGATGCCCGCCGGCATGGCCCGGCGACCAGAGCACACGGGATGAGGTCGTACGCGCAGGTGGCGCACCGTCGCGCATCCGCATGAACTGCTCGGGCAAGCACGCCGCGATGCTCCTCACGTGCACCGTGAACGGGTGGCCGACCGAGAGCTATCTCTCCCCCGAACACCCGCTTCAGGTGCACATCCGCGATGTGGCCGAGCGTCTCGTGGGCGAGCGCTTCGCGGCGACCGCGATCGACGGATGCGGCGCTCCGGTCTATGCGATGAGCCTCGGCGGGCTCGTCAAGGCGATCCATCGGGTCGGAACGTCCTCGGAGCGCTCCCCCTTCGCGCTGCACCGCAGCGCGGGGATGCTCGTTCGCGCCGTCCGGGAGAACCCATGGACGATCGACGGCCCGGGGCGCGCGGACACGGTCGTGATCGAACGCCTCGGCGTGTTCGCGAAGGGCGGCGCCGAAGGCGTCCTGGTGATGGTGGCCCCGGACGGCACGACCGTGGCACTGAAGATGCTGGACGGGAGCGGGCGGGCGGCCACGGTGGTGGCGCTGCGACTCCTCGAGCAGCAAGGCGCCCTGGCCGCCGCGGACGTCGCCGCCGCCACCGCAGAACTCGCGCTGTCCGTCTCGGGCGGCGACCAGGTTGTCGGGGCCATCCGCCCCGCTTTCTAGAGGCGCTCCGACCCGGAGCGGAAAGGATCTCGACGATGAGGATCTCCGTCCCCACCGAAGTCAAGAACAACGAGTACCGTGTGGCCCTCACGCCCGCGGGCGTCCACGACCTCGCGCAGGCGGGTCATGAGGTGTTCGTGCAGCGCGGCGCGGGCGCGGGCTCGTCCATGCCGGATGCCGAATACGAGGCCGCCGGAGCGACGATGCTCGACGAGGCCGCGGAGGTGTGGGCCCGCGCCGAGCTGCTCCTGAAAGTGAAGGAGCCGATCCAGAGCGAGTACGGCTTCTTCCGCGACGACCTCGTGCTGTTCACCTACCTCCACCTCGCCGCCGACCGACCGCTGACCGACCGGCTGGTCGCAGACGCAGTGACCGCGATCGCGTACGAGACCGTGCAACTCGCCGGCGGCGGTCTGCCCCTGCTGGCACCGATGAGCGAAGTCGCGGGGCGTCTGGCACCGACGGTCGGCGCGTCGACCCTCATGCGTTCCGCGGGCGGTCTCGGGCTGCTCATGTCGGGTGTGCCGGGCACGCGACCGGCCCGCGTGACCGTGATCGGCGGCGGCGTGGCGGGTGCGAACGCCGCGGTGATCGCCGTCGGACTCGGGGCCGACGTGACGATCTTCGACACGAACGTCCAGCGCCTGCGCTACCTCGACGACCACTTCCAGGGGCGTGTGAAGACCGCGGCCTCCAACCCCCTGGATCTCGACCGTGCGGTGGTCGATTCCGATCTCGTGATCGGCTCCGTTCTCATCCCGGGGGCGAAGGCACCCAAGCTCGTCACGAACGAGATGGTCTCCCGGATGCGCCCCGGTTCCGTGCTCGTGGACATCGCGGTCGATCAAGGCGGCTGCTTCGAGGACACGCACCCCACCACGCACGCCGATCCGACGTTCCCGGTGCACGGCAGCGTGTTCTACTGCGTGGCGAACATGCCCGGCGCCGTGCCGAACACCTCCACGTCCGCCCTCACGAACGCCACGATGCCGTACATCCGCCAGATCGCACGGCACGGCTGGCGGGACGCGCTGCGGGCCGACGCGGCGCTCGCAGGCGGTCTGAACACTCACGGCGGAGCAGTCGTGAATCCGGGTGTCGCGAACGCGCACGGGATCGCGCCGGTCCCGCTCGCCGACGCCCTCCGCTGAGACGCCGGTCGACGGCGGCGGTCAGACGCCGCCGTCGACCGAGCGGATGTAGGCAGCGGGGTCGTCGGGAACGAGAACGGGCGTTTCGCGATTGAGGCTCTGCCCGCGGAAGAACGCCTTGGACCGCGGGAACGCGAACCAGATGAGCATCAGGACGACCCCGAACGCGAGGGATCCGATGCCGAGGACGAACGTGCCGCCGATGCCGAGGAGCACCGTGTAGCCGTAGTCGACGTCGTACATGTCGATCGCCGACTGCACGAAGGCGTACGTCAGCATCAGCGCACCGAGAAGCGGGAACAGGAACTTGTAGAAGAAGTTCCGCCGTGAGGTGAACAGTTCGCGACGGAAGTACCAGACGCACGCATAGC
>JASBUD010000196.1 GCA_030148105.1 Microbacterium sp.
TCTATCTGCGCCAGTTCGGTCAGAAGGTCTCGGACGAGATGAAGGAACGGCTCATGGTCGGCATGGGCCAGAACGCCGGCGTCGTCGACATCGGCGAGGGCTGGGCGGTCACCTTCAAGGTCGAATCGCACAACCACCCGAGCTACATCGAGCCCTTCCAGGGTGCCGCGACCGGTGTCGGCGGCATCGTCCGCGACATCATCTCGATGGGCGCGCGGCCGGTCGCGGTGATGGACCAGCTGCGCTTCGGCGCGATCGACGACCCCGACACCGCCCGCGTCGTGCACGGCGTCACGAGCGGCATCTCGTTCTACGGCAACTGCCTGGGTCTGCCGAACATCGGCGGCGAGACCGTCTTCGACGCCGTCTACCAGGGCAACCCGCTCGTGAACGCCCTCGCGGTGGGCGTCATGCGCCACGAGGACATCAAGCTCGCGAACGCGACCGGTGCGGGCAACCAGGTCGTGCTCTTCGGCGCGCGCACCGGCGGTGACGGCATCGGCGGGGCCTCGATCCTCGCGTCGGACACGTTCGCCGACGGCGGCCCGACCAAGCGGCCCGCCGTCCAGGTCGGCGACCCGTTCGCCGAGAAGGTGCTCATCGAGTGCTGCCTCGAGCTCTATCGCGACGACCTCGTGGAGGCGATCCAGGACCTCGGCGCGGCCGGAATCTCGTGCGCCACGAGCGAGCTCGCCGCGAACGGCGGCAGCGGAATGCGCGTGGACCTCGAGAAGGTGCTGCTGCGCGACCCGTCGCTCACGCCGGAGGAGATCCTCATGAGCGAGAGCCAGGAGCGCATGATGGCGATCGTCGCGCCCGAGAAGCTCGATGCCTTCCTCGCGGTCGTGAACAAGTGGGATGTCGAGACGAGCGTCCTCGGCGAGGTGACCGGCGACGGGCGACTGGTGATCCAGTGGCACGGCGAGGTCATCGTCGACGTCGACCCGTCGACCGTGGCCGTCGACGGACCCGTGTACGAGCGCCCGGTCGCCTACCCGACCTGGATCGACGCGCTGCGCGACGACTCGGCGAGCGCGCTCCCGAGGGAGAACGACGCGGAGACGCTCCGCCGCCAGTTCACGCAGCTCGTCGCGAGCCCCAACCTCGCCGACACGTCGTGGGTGACGAACCAGTACGACTACTACGTCATGGGCAACACCGCGCTGGCCTTCCCCGACGACGCCGGCATGATCCGCGTCGACGAGGAATCGGGCCTCGGCTTCTCGATCGCCACCGACTGCAACGGGCGCTTCTGCCAGCTCGACCCGTACGAGGGCGCGAAGCTCGCCCTCGCCGAGGCCTACCGCAACGTCGCCGTAAGCGGCTCCGTCCCCACCGCCGTCACCGACTGCCTGAACTTCGGCAGCCCGGAGAACCCCGAAGTCATGTGGCAGTTCTCGCAGGCCGTCGCCGGCCTCGCGGACGGCTGCCTCGAGCTCGGCATCCCCGTGACCGGCGGCAACGTCAGCTTCTACAACCAGACCGGCGACCAGCCGATCTTCCCGACACCCGTCGTCGGTGTCCTCGGCATCATCGACGACGTGGCGCGCCGCATCCCGAGCGGGTGGCAGGACGAGGGCGAGAACCTCTATCTCCTCGGCGTGACAGGCACCGAGCTCGACGGCTCCGCCTGGGCCGGAACCGTGCACGGTCACCTGGGCGGTCGCCCCCCGGCAGTGGATCTCGGCGCCGAGAAGAAGCTCGCCGAGCTGCTGCACGCGGCTTCGCTGCAGTCGCTGGTCTCCAGTGCGCACGACCTGTCCGCCGGCGGCCTCGCGCAGACGCTCGCCGAGGGCGTGCTCCGCTTCGGCGTGGGCGCCCGCGTGTGGCTGCGCGAGATCATGGAGCGCGACGGGGTGGATGCCGCCACCGCGCTGTTCTCGGAATCGACGGGTCGCGTCATCGTGAGCGTGCCGCGCGAGGACGACGTCAAGTTCCGTGGCCTGTGCGAGGGTCGAGGCTACCCGGTGCTGCGGATCGGGGTGACCGATGCGCCCGGCGAGGACGGCGAGCCGGCCCTCGAGGTCCAGGACCTGTTCATGCTGCGGCTGAGCGAGCTGCGGAGCCTGTCGACCGAGACGCTGCCCGCCGTCTTCGGTGCCACCGTCACCGAGCCGTCGAAGTAGGCTGTCGGTCATGTCCGAGGACGAATACGCCGACTACAACGAGGCCCGCCAGCGCCGCGTGAAGATCGTCGCCTGGGTGGTCATCGTCTCGCTCATCCTCGTCGGCGGCGGCGCCACGGTCCTGGCCCTCATCTTCGGCTAACCTGCGCATCGCCTGACCCCCGGTTCTGCCGGAGGGTCCGCGGATTACGATGTCCTGGTGGAGATGATCCTCCTGATCGTCGAGAGCTGGTGGTGGGTCGCACCCGCGGCCGCCGGGGCCGGCGCCGCGACGTACGCCGGAGTGACCGCCAGGGGTCGCCGTGCGAGGAGACTCGAACTGGATGCCGCGCGGCGCGAGGTCGCGCTCGCCTCCCGGGCGCTCATCTCCGCGCGCGTCCGGGTGCGCGAAGCGCAGGCCGCCGTGCTCGCCGCGCGTGCCTCGTCCGCTCCCCCGACACTCGGCGAAGCACTGCTCGGAACCCCCGCGACGGCGCAGGCGCGCCGCGCACTGCAGGAGGCCAAGCTCGCGCAGAAGTCCGCGGCGATGGTGCTGCGTGCGCGCCGCGCCCGCGTGAAGGCGACCACTGCCCAATACCACGCGGCGTCCTCCACCGATCCGCTGCCGATCGAGCGGCTGTACCGCGCGCACGACGCGGTCGTCGCCCGCTGGATGGACTACGAGACCGATCCGGCGAAAGCGATCGCCTACCCGCAGCTGAGCGATACGCGCCAACCCGCGACCCTGGCGTTCTTCCGCGCGTACCGCGCGGCGCAGGACGTGCGTCCCACCTCTGCGCGCGAGCGGATCCCTCCCGAGCAGTACCTCGCGTATCGCGACGCCGTCGCCGCGCTCGAGGCCGCGTTCGACGAGGCCGAGCGCGCGGCGGGTGCCGCGCCGCGTCCGACGGCACCGCCGACCGGGATCTGGCAGATGCCCGCCTGGATGCCGCTGCGGATGCCGACCTCCGACTGACCTGCGAGCAGGCGAGCCTGCCGGAGGCGGCGGTTAGCATGACAGGGTGGAACCTTTCTTCTCGTTCCTCGGGGGCTACTGGTGGCTCGTCGTCCCGCTCATGGGAGTGATGGGCGGCCTCGGCAGCGCCCGGGAGCGCGGCGCCCGGCGCCGCCCCAAGCGTCGGCTCGAGGTTCTGCACGCCAAGGCGGAGAGCACGGCCGCCAAGGCGGGCGTACGTCCCCCCGCCGTCGCGGCGGCCGACCTGCCGCCGATCGAGACGGCGACTGCGGCCCCGGCATCCGCACCGGAGGG
>JASBUD010000212.1 GCA_030148105.1 Microbacterium sp.
TGCTCACGTCCTCGCCGCGACCGAAGGAGACCCCGTGTCCAATGATGCCCCGGTGACATTCCTGACCCAGGACGCCTACGACCGCCTGGCGGCCGAACTCGAGCGCCTGTCCACGACGGGCCGCGAGGAGATCGCGAAGCGAATCGAAGCCGCGCGCGAAGAAGGCGACCTGAAGGAGAACGGCGGCTATCACGCGGCCAAGGACGAGCAGGGCAAGCAGGAGGCCCGCATCCGCACGCTGCAGCACCTCCTCAAGAACGCGACGGTCAGCGAAGCGCCCGAGAGCACCGGCGTCGTCGAGCCCGGAACCGTCGTGACGGCGATCGTGGCCGGAGGCGAAGAGATCTTCCTCCTGGGCAATCGCGAGATCGCCGCGGACTCCGAACTGGACGTCTACAGCGAGGCCTCGCCGCTGGGCGCGGCGATCCTCGGGCTGAGCGAAGGCGAGAAGACCTCGTACACCGCCCCCAACGGTCGCGCGATCGCCGTGGAGATCGTGAAGGTCGAGACCTACTCGGGCCAGTGAACGCCCCGCGTCGCTGACGAGATCAGTCGGGCAAGACCGTCGGCAGGAAGCCGGCGTCGCGCAGCGTCTGGATCACGTGCGCACGGTGCTCCTCTCCTCGGGTCTCCACGCTCAGCTGCAGGATCACTTCGCTGATCTGCAGGCCCTGGCCGTGCCGGGTGTGCATGACCTCGATCACGTTCGCCCCCGCGTGCGCGAGCAGTTCGGACACGCGCGCGAGCTGACCGGGCCGGTCCGGGAGCGGGATCCGCAGCGTCATGTAGCGCCCCGAGGCCGCGAGACCGTGTGAAACGACGCGCTGCAGCAGCAACGGGTCGATGTTCCCCCCCGAGAGCACCGATACGGTGGGGCCTGTCGCGGTGATCTTGCCCGCGAGGATCGCCGCCACGCCGACGGCGCCGGCAGGTTCGACGACCTGCTTGGCGCGTTCGAGGAGCATCAGCAGCGCCCGTGCGATGTCGTCGTCGGTCACCGTGACGACCTCGTCGACGAGCTCGCTGATGATCGCGAACGGCACGTCACCCGGGCGGGCCACCGCGATGCCGTCGGCGATCGTCGGCAGCGTGTCCACCACGAGTGGTCTGCCCGCTGCGAGCGACGAGGGATAGGCGGCGGAGTTCTCCGCCTGGATGCCGATCACACGGACACGGCGACCCACGGCGGCGGCGCGCGCCTTCACCGCGGCGGCCACGCCCGCGATCAGACCGCCGCCGCCGATGCCGACCAGCACCGTGTCGAGGTCCGGCACCGCGTCGAACAGCTCGAGGCCGAGCGTCCCCTGGCCGATGATGATGTCGCGATGATCGAACGGGGGGATCAGCACCGCACCGGTGCGCTCGGCGAACTCGGCCGCGAGACGCAGCGGCGTCTCGACCGTCGCGCCCTCCAGGATCACCTCTGCGCCGTACCCGCGCGTGGCCAGGAGCTTGGGGACGGGGACCCCGAGCGGCATGAAGATCGTGGCCGAGATGCCGAGCGCCTGCGCAGCCAGCGCCACTCCCTGGGCGTGATTGCCCGCGGAAGCGGCGACCACACCCCGCGCGCGCTCTTCCGGCGTCAGCCGGGACAGCCGGTAGGTGGCACCCCGGATCTTGAAGGATCCCGTGCGTTGGAGGTTCTCGAGCTTGAGGTGCACGGGGACGCCGAGGAGTTCGCTCAGGTGCTGGGACTCATCCAGCGGCGTCCGCGTGATGACGCCCTGCAGCGATGCGGCGGCGTCCTCGAACTCCGCCAGAGTGGGAATGCTCACGAACGGACCCTCCTGGGGCGCGGCACGGTCGTCCAGATCAGGTCCACGGATGAAGGCGGCGCGCCGGACTGCCAGGCCTTGTCGCCGATGTAGACCGCCACGACGTTCACGAATGCCGCCAGCGGGACGGCGAAGAGGGCACCGGGGATGCCGGCGATCATCGCACCGCCCGCGACGACGAGCACGACGGCGAGCGGATGAACCTTCACCGCGGACCCCATCAGAAGCGGCTGGAGGACGTGGCCCTCGATCTGCTGGACGCCGAGGACGACGACGAGCATCCACAGCGCGATCCAGGGGCCGTTGTAGACGAGGGCGAGGAAGACCGCGACCGCTCCGGTCACGACGGCCCCGACGATCGGGATGAACGCGCCGAGGAAGACCAGGACGGCAACCGGGATCGCGAGCGGCACACCGAGGAGGAACGCGCCCAGGCCGATGCCGACCGCGTCGATCGTCGCGACCATGAGCTGGGTGCGCGCGTAGTTCACGACCATGACCCAGCCGGCCCTTGCCGAGCCGTCGACGGCCGGCCGCGCCGCCTTCGGGAAGAGCCGCGTCGTCCACCGCCAGATCCCGCCGCCGTCGGCGAGGAGGCACAGCAGGATGAAGAGGGCGAGGAGGGCACCGACGCCGACGTGCCCGAGGGTCGTGCCGATCGCGAGCGCTCCGGACAGCAGCAGCTGCGCCTGCTCCTGCAGTAGCGTCAGCCCCTGGGCGAGGAGGTCGTCGATCTGTCCGGTCGTCAGGTGCAGCGGGCCGTCGATCAGATACTGACGGAACTGCTCGACGGCAGCGATCGTCCGCGTCTGCACCGAGGCCCACTGCCGCGAGACCTGCCACACGACGAGCCAGATGAGCCCCGCCACGATCGCGATCGTCCCGACAACCGAGATCGTGATCGCCAGCCACCGCGGCACGCGGTGACGCAGCATCCAGCTGAACGCAGGCCACAGCAGCGCCGTGATGAGGATCGCCACGAGCAGCGGGATGACGAGCAGCTTCAACTGGATGACGATCCAGATCCCCACGCCGATCGCCGCGGCGACGACGAGCAACCGCCACGAGTAGGCGGTGGCGAGCTTGAGCCCTCGGGGGACGGCACCGGACACATCGGTGGACACCACGCGACCGCGGTCACGGAGGGCGTCGAGGAACGAGCCTTTCGGCCGGCCCTCGGGTGTGCTCATCCGGCCATTCTACGGGCGGGCGATGTCGCGGTCCGCCGATAGGCTCACGCCGTGAAAGACACCCTGAGCATCCCCGAGGCACGGCGCGTCACGCTGGCCGCCCAGGGATTCGGGCAACCGCGTCCGAGCGCTCCCGGCACCCGGCAGCTCAACCTCGCGATGGCCCGGATGGGGACGCTGCAGATAGACTCCGTCAACGTCTTCGCGCGCTCGCACTATGTGCCGCTGTTCTCGCGGCTCGGCGCGTACGACACGGCGACCCTGGATCGCCTGCTGTTCTCCCGCCGTCCGGCGTACGTCGAATCCTGGGCGCACGTGGCGGCATTCATCCCCGCGGCGGACTGGAGCCTGTTCCAGTTCCGACGCGACGACCTTCGCGCTCGATACGCCAAACCGGGGAGTTGGTTCGACGGCCACCGCGACATCGCCGAATGGGTGCTCGCAGAGCTCGCCCGGCGCGGGCCGCTGCGTCCGGCCGAGATCGACCACGATGCGAAGCGGGCCCGGCGCGGGCCGTGGTGGGACTGGGACGTCGTCAAGAACGCGCTCGAGCACCTGTTCCTCTTCGGCGAGGTGGCGATCGCCGGCCGACGCGGTTTCGAGCGACGCTACGCTCTCGCCGAGCAGGTCCTGCCCGCCGACGTGCTCGACCGGCCGGTTCCCCGAGCGGAGGCGATCCGCGAACTCGTCCGCCGGGCCGCCCGGGCGTCGGGCGTCGCGACGGCGTCCGATATTGCGGACTACTGGCGGATCAAGGATCGCGCCGCAGTCCTCTCATCGCTGCACGACCTCGTCGATGCGGGCGAGCTGCGCCCGGTCACCGTGGCCGGCTGGAGCGTCGCGGGACGCCCCGCACAGGCCTGGCTGCACCGCGACGCCACTCTCCCGCGCCGGATCGACGCGGCGGCGATCCTCACGCCGTTCGACCCGGTGGTGTGGTTCCGAGACCGCGCCGCGCGCCTCTTCGACTTCGACTACCGGATCGAGATCTACACGCCCGCTCCCAAACGCCGGTTCGGCTACTACAGCTTGCCGGTGCTCATCGGCGACGACATCGTCGGCCGCGTGGACCTCAAGGCCGACCGAGCGTCCTCGACGCTCCTCGTGCAGTCCGCCTGGTGGGAACACGGCGTGGGTGCGGATGCCGCCGCACGGCTTGCGGACGAGATCCGGCTCGCCGCCTCCTGGCAGGGGCTGTCCTCGCTCTCGGTGTCGCACTGGGGCGACGCGACGGACGACCTGGCGGACACGCTCCCTGAGGCGAGAAGGCACGACCTCACGCGGCGGTGAGGCTCACTCCGCGGGGATGCCGACCACCTCGAGTCCGAGCCAGGACGCGAGTTCGCGGATCTCGGCCCGCACCGCATCGTGCACTTCGGCGGTGAACGGCTCGTCCTCGTGGACGGCGTGCACGCGGAGGAGTCCCGCCTTGCGGTCGGCGGCCGCGTCGAGCTTCCCGACGAGGCGGTCGGCGTACAGGATCGGGAGCGCGAAGTAGCCCCACCGCCGCCGCCCCGCGGGCTTGTACATCTCCACGATGTACTCGAAGTCGAAGATCTCCTGGGCGCGCGTGCGGTCGAACACGAGACGGTCGAACGGCGAGAGCAGGGCCGTGCGCGGGGTGAACGACTCCGCAGCCCGCAGGACCACGGGATCGACCCGCCACACGCCGCGGACGCCCTCGACGCGCGCGGGCTCGCCGATCTCACCCACGTCGATCGGCTCGACGGGCTGCTTCACCGACTTCACCCGTGCGATCCCGAGGGAGCCGAGCCGACGCTCGGCACGTCCCCGCGCGGCGTCCTCGTCGCCGAGCTGCGGAGAGGAGAGTGCGTACACCCGCTCGGCGACGTCCCAGACGCGCTCCTTGCCCTCTCGTCCCGCGATCGCCACGTCGCCGCGGAGGACGAGGAACTCGAGCATCTGGGTGACATTGCGCTCGTTCGTCCATCCGGACGACTTCCAGGACACCTGACTCGTGTCGGGGATCTCGCCGGTGCGGAGTGGACCCGACGCCCGCAGCTGAGCGATCACGTCCTCCGCGAAGCGCGCATTCGCCTCCATCCAGTCCCGCTGATCGCGGTACACCGGCCACGCCCGCATGACCGGCAGGTACAGCGCAAGGTCGGTCATCGGGCGGTAGAAGCCCGCCCATTCGAAGATCGCCCGGTCGACCTCGACGGCGCGGGTGAGATCGGCGGGGCGGTAGGGCCAGCCGATCCTGCTCCACAGGATGTGGTCGGCGCTGGGTGCGATCGCCGCGGTCGGATCGATGTTGACGACGGAGAGAGCGTCGACGGTCTCGACGATGCCGCCGGGGCGTTCGGCTGTCAGCGCCTGCGCAGTCACGGCGATCCGGCGCGCCTGCTTTCTCGTCAACTCGTGCACGGAGTCCTCAGAACTGCCCGCCCATGGTGTGGAGCCGCTCGATGCGCTCCGCGAGCGGCGGGTGGGTGGCGAACATCCGCGCCAGTGCATTCGGCTTGAGGGGGTCGGCGATCCACAAGTGCGCCATGGACGTGTTCGCCTTGCGCAACGGCGCGCCGAACTCCGCGAGCTTGCCGAGCGCCGAGGCGAGTCCGTCCGGGTCGCGTGTGGTCATCGCACTCGTCGCGTCCGCGAGGTACTCGCGCTGGCGGGAGATCGCCGCCTGCACGGCTCCCGCGAGGAGAGGGGCGACGATCGCGGCGACCACGCCGAACAGCACGAAGAGGAGCTGCGCCTGGCCGTTCCCGCCGCGGCGCCCGCCACCGAAGAACGCGAAGCGCAGGAATATGTCGGCGAGGATGCCGACGGCGACGACGAGACCGAAGACGATGAGCGAAACCCGGATGTCGTAGTTGCGGATATGACCGAGCTCGTGCCCGAGGACTCCCTCGAGTTCACGATCCGACATGAGCTCGAACAGCCCCGTCGTGACCGTGATCGACGCTTCCTCGGGCTTCCGACCGGTGGCGAAGGCGTTGGGCGCGGGGTCCTCCACGACGTACAGACGCGGCATCGGAGTCCCGGTCGCGATGCACAGGTTCTCCACCAGCCGGTAGTAGCGAGGTGCGTCCGTCTGCGAGACCGGCGTCGCGCCGGCCATCGCGATCGCTTCGCGGTCGGCGAAGAAGTACTGGAACGTCGCGTAGCCGGCGGCGAAGACCAGGATGAACGCGGTGATCCACCAGTTGTTGCCCGCGAGCCATCCCGCGAGTACTCCGACAGCACCAAGCAGCAGGATGAACGCGCCCAGGATGAACCACGTGTTGCGCTTGTTGCGCGCGATGGCGCTGTACATGCGAAGACGTCAGATCAGAACTGGACCCTGGGCGGCTCGCTGATGGCCGCGCCATCCACGACCTCGAAGAACTCGCGCTCGGTGAAGCCGAGGTTGCGGGCGAAGAGGTTGTTCGGGAACACCTTGATCTTGGTGTTCAGCTCGCGCACGCCGCCGTTGTAGAAGCGGCGCGACGCCTGGATCTTGTCCTCGGTGTCGACGATCGACTGCTGCAGCTGGAGGAAGTTCTGACTCGCCTGCAGCTGCGGATATGCCTCGGCGACGGCGAACAGAGACTTCAGCGCCTGCTGCATGTGGCCCTCGGCGACTCCGGCTTCGGCGGGCCCGCCGGCGGTCAGCGTCTCGGCTCTGGCCCGCGTCACGTTCTCGAAGACCGCCTTCTCATGCGCCGCATAGCCCTTCACCGCCTCGATGAGGTTCGGCAGAAGGTCGGCACGGCGTTTGAGCTGCACCGTGATGTCGCTCCACGCCTCGTCGACGCGCACGTTCAGTGCGACGAGCGAGTTGTACGTCGCCCACAGGTAGATGCCGGCGATGACGAGAAGCGCCACGACGATCAGTACCGGGATCAGCCATTCCCACATGCCGGTGACTCCGTTCAAGGTTTGACCCATCCTAACCACCGGCGGACTCCCGGATGAGGGCCGTCCGCCCGCTCACAGGGCTTACTCACCGAGGATGCGGTCCAGATGCCGATTGGCGAACATCCGCGCGGGGTCGAGACGGTCCCGCAGGGCCACGAAGTCGCCGAACCGGGGGTAGCGGTCGCGCAGGGCCGCGGCATCCAGAGTGTGCATCTTGCCCCAGTGCGGGCGACCTCCGAAGCCCAGCATGATCTGCTCGACGGCGTGGAAGTACTCCGTCGGATCCTCGCGCCAGTACCGGTGCACCGCGATGTATGCGGACGCGCGCCCGGAGGCGGTGGAGAGCCAGAGGTCGTCGGCAGCCGCGAAGCGCACCTCCACCGGGAACGAGATACGCCAGCCGCGGTCCGCCACGAGCGCACGGAGGGCGTCGAAGGCGGCGCGCACGTTCTCCGCGGGCAGCGCGTACTCCATCTCGCGGAAGCGCACCGACCGCTCGGTCGCGAACACGCGGTGCGAGAGATCCGTGAATTCGCGGTCGCCCCACAGCCGCACCGACGCGCGGTTGATCGCCGGAATCGTGGCGGGCACCGTCCGGGCGACGCTGCACGCGATCTGGTGCAGTCCGTTGCCGATCACGACGTCGTCGACCCACTTGCCGATCCGCGGCAGCGGCCGGCGCACCGCGCTCTCGGGCAGCCGGGTGTTCGTCTTCGTCATGGCCCGGTCGGTGTGCGCGAACCAGTAGAACTCGAAGTGGTCTGCGGCGGCAACGCGGTCCTCGAGACCGTCCAGCACCTCGTCGAGGGCTTCCGGCGCTTCCACCGCGTGAAGGAGGAAGGCCGGAACGCACTGCAGCGTCACCTCGACGAGGATGCCGAGCGCGCCCAGACCGAGAGCGACGGCGGGCAGCAGATCGGCTTCGTGCTCGTCGTCGACGCGCAGGAGCTCCCCGTCGGCGGTGACGAGCGTGACACCGACGACCTGCGTCGCGATGCCGCCGAATCGCGCGCCGGTGCCGTGGGTTCCGGTGGAGAGCGCTCCGGCGATCGACTGGCGGTCGATGTCGCCGAGGTTGGGCATCGCGAGGCCGTACGGGGCGAGGAGTCTCGGGATCTGATGCAGGCGCGTTCCGGCGCGCAGCGTCACCCGTCCGGTTCGCCGGTCGGCTCCGACGAGACCGGTGAGGTCGCTGAGATCCAGCAGGACGCCAGGGGCGACGGCGATGCCGGTGAAGCTGTGGCCCGCGCCGATCGCCTTCACACGCATCCCGCGCGCCGCTGCCGCGCGCACGGAGCGCTGCACCGCGGCCGTGGAGGCAGGGAACTCGACCAGCTGCGGGCGGACGCTCGCCGAGCGGCCCCAGTTCTGCCAGCGGTCGCCCGGGCGCGTCACAGGAACGCCTTCCCTTCGCCGCGATAGGTCGGCGCCGTCCCCGCCGGCGCCCCGGCGCCGACGAGGTGATACGCGTCGACACGCTCGGCGAGCTCGCCGCTCTTCGCGTGGCGGAACCACACCCGGTCCCCGAGCGCGAGGCCGGCTGCCGCACGACCCTGCAGCGGCGTCTGCACCTCACCGGCTCCCTCCCGAGCGAGAGTCCGCAGGCCGTGCGGCCACACCGGCTGCGGCTGACGCGACGCGACCGGGGGTCCGGACGCGATCCACCCGCCGCCGAGGACGGTGACGATGTCGGGAGCGGGCCGGCGCACGACGTCGAGGGCGAACGCAGCCGCGGGTGCCGGGTCGAAGGCCTGGTACCCGTCGAAGAGGTGGCCGGCGAGCAGACCGCTCCCCGCCGTGAGCTCGGTCACGGACTGGTCGGCGGCCGTCAGCTCGAGGGAGCCGGTGCCGCCGCCGTTGACGAATTCCAACGGCGCGATCGCGCGGACGGCGTCGACGATCGCCGCGCGACGGTCTCGCAGCTCCTGCGCGGAGCGGCGCTGCATCCACCGGATGACGGGATCGCCCGCCCCCGTCGCGTCGCCCTGACCGGCGATCTGCGCTTCGTACATCATGAGCCCGACCACGCGCACGCCGGGTCGCCGGGCGATCGCCCGGGCCAGAGCCGCGACCTCTGCCGCCTCGTGCACGGGGGAACGGCGCACACCGACGTGTCCGAGCCCGGGAGCCCGCCAGGACGCGTCGGCGTCGATCGCGACACGGATCTCGGGTCGCCCGGTCGGCGGGGCGACCGCATCCAACGCGTCCAGCTGAGCGAGGTCATCGACCATGAGCGTGATCCGCGACGCCGCCCGTTCGTCGGAGGCCAGCACCCGCAGCGCCGCGCGGTCCACGGTCGGGTAGCCCAGGACTATGTCGCCATGGATCTCGGCGAGCCAGAGCGCCTCCGGCAGCGTGAAGGCGAGGATGCCGCGATATCCGGGAAGGCGGAGCACGGCATCCAGGACCTCGCGCACGCGCACCGACTTGCTCGCGACACGGATCGGAACTCCGGCGGCGCGGACGAGCATGTCCAGCGCGTTGTAGCGCAGCGCGTCCAGATGAAGCGCCGCCGCCGGGGCGGGCACGCCGGCAACGGCATCCGTCATCGCACCCCAGTACGAGTCCGGATCGGCCCATGGCGTGCGCAGCGGTGCATCGCTCGCGGCGAGCAGATCGATCGTCATGGCATCACGCTCGAAGGCGTCGGGGCACACATGGGCACCAGCCTACGACGGGAGCCCGGACCGTACCCCCGGTCAGGTTCGAACTGACACTTGGGCGATTTTAAGTCGCCTGCCTCTGCCGATTGGGCTACGGGGGCGCACGCCGAAGCGGGCGCTACCACGGTACCGCTCAGCTGCCGGCGGCGACCTTCTCGGCCGGCGCGGCCTTCGGAGCCTTCGCCGGTGCCGCCTCGGCGGGCTGCGGCGGACGCGGGCGCGCGGCGAACTCCTCGAAGACATACCGAGGGTCCTGCACAGCCTGCAGGTTCACGAGGTCGCGACCGAGCCAGAAGTTGTTCCACCAGCCCCACACGACGCGGAACTTGCGCTCCCACGAGGGCATCGCGAGACCGTGGTATCCGCGGTGCGCGACCCAGGCGACGAAGCCCTTCAGAGCGATCTTGCCGGACTGGAAGACGCCGTTGTAGAGGCCGAGCCCGGCCACCGCGCCGAGGTTCTTGTGGAAGTAGTCGCGCGGCTCCTCGCCGCGCAGGACAGCCACCAGGTTCTTCGCAAGGAGCTTCGCCTGACGCACGGCGTGCTGGGCGTTCGGGACGCAGTACCCGCCGACGCCGCCGCCACTCAGGTCGGGGACCGCCGAGACGTCACCTGCAGCCCACGCGCCCTCGACGATCTCGTCTTCGGTGCCGACGCGGAGGTCGGCGCGCGTGCGGATGCGGCCGCGCTCTTCGACCGGCAGGTCGCCGCCGCGCACGACGGTCGGGTTGGCCATCACACCGGCAGTCCAGATGATCAGGTCGCTCGGGATCACCTCACCGGTGGACAGTTCGATGTTGCCGTCGACCGCGCCCGTCACCTGGGTGTCCAGGTGCACCGAAGCGCCCCGCTTGGCGAGGTCCTTCAGCACCCACTCGCTCGTCTTGAGCGAGACCTCGGGCATGATGCGGCCCATCGCCTCGATCAGGTGGAAGTGCGTGTCGTCGAAGGTCACTTCGGGGTACTTGCCCACCAGCGCCGACGCGAAGTCGCGGAGCTCGGCGAACACCTCGATCCCGGCGAAGCCGCCGCCGATGACGACGACGGTGAGCAGGCGATCCCGCTCGGGGCCGGGAGGCAGCACGGAGGCCTTGTCGAAATTGGACATCAGGCGGTCGCGGATCGCGACGGCCTCCTCGATCGTCTTCAGACCGATCGCGTTGTCGGCGATGCCCGGGATCGGGAAGGTGCGCGAGACGGCACCGGCGGTCACGACGATCTGGTCGTACTCGAGCTCGTACGGCTCACCGACGATCGGGGTGATCGTGGCGACCTTGCCGGCGTGCGAGATGCCGGTGACCTTCGCCGCGACGATCTTCGTCTTCTTCAGGTGACGACGCAGCGCCACGACCGAGTGGCGGGCCTCGATCGAGCCCGCCGCGACCTCGGGGAGGAACGGCTGGTACGTCATGTAGGGAAGCGGGTCGACGATCGTGACCTCTGCCTCACCCTTGCGCAGCTGCTTCTCGAGCTTCCACGCGGTGTAGAACCCCGCGTAGCCGCCGCCGACGATCAGGATCCTGGGCACGCGGTTCTTCGCGGACGCAATGTTGCTCACGGTGGGGAGTACTCCTGGGGTGTCAGCGGCTCGGCGTCCGGGACGCCAATCGGATTCGTCGGACAGCTGCGATGACGCCGAGCGCCACCAGTATAGC
>JASBUD010000217.1 GCA_030148105.1 Microbacterium sp.
CGCGGTGCGCTGGGAGCCGCTCTTCCGCGCGCTCAACGCGATCGGCTACGACGGGCCGACGTCGGTCGAGTGGGAGGACGCCGGGATGGACCGCCTGCTCGGCGCGCCCGAGGCGCTCGCGTTCGTCCGTAAGCTGGCCGAGATCACGCCGCCGGCCGCCGCGTTCGACGCCGCGTTCTCCACCAAGTGACCCCGTGACGGGAGAGATCGGAATCGGGATCCTCGGCGCCGCCGGTATCTCCGAGCGCGCGATCGTGGAACCGGCGCGCGAGCTCGACGGCGTCCGCGTCGTGGCGGTCGGCGCGCGCGACCCGCAGCGCGCCCGCGAGGCCGCCGACCTGCTCGGTGTGCCCGAGTCCGGCGACTACGCCGCCGTGCTCGCGAACCCCGACGTCGACCTGGTCTACATCCCGCTCCCGTCGACCGTGCAGGCCCAGTGGGCGGTCCGCGCGCTGCAGGCCGGCAAGCACGTGCTGTGCGAGAAGCCGCTTTCGGCCAATGCCACCACCGCGGCGCAGATCGTCGATGCGGCGGATGCCGCCGGCCGGCGCGCCTTCGTGGGATTCCACTACCGCCTGCACGGGTTCAGCCGGCGGCTGCTCGAGGTCCTCCGATCGGGGATGCTGGGCGAGGTACGCAGCGTCGCGTTCGACTTCAGCATCCCCCACTTCGTCGTGCAGCCCGGGAACATCCGCCTCGATGCCGACCTGGGCGGCGGGTCGTTCATGGACGTCGGCTGCTACGCCGTCGACCTGATGCGCGCCGCATGGGGCGAGCCCACGGTGGTCTCGGCCGAGGCGGTGCTGTCGGACGGCGATCCGCGTGTGGACCTGCAGACGGATGCCGTGCTGGAGCTCCCGGGCGGCATCCCGGCCCTGGTCCGCTCGTCGTTCATCGGCGATGACAAGGGCAGCATGTCGCTGCGGGTCGAGGGTTCGGTGGCGACGGTGGTGGCCACGAGCGTGATCGTCCCGCAGTGGGGCGCCGAGCTGCGCGTCACCGCCGGCGACGACGTGCTCGAGTCCGAGAAGGCCGTCGAGGGCGAGAACAGCTATGCCCGGCAGCTCGAGCACGTGGTCGCTGCGTTGCGCTCGGGTGAGGCGAGCGAACTCGATGCTTCGCTCGGCGTCGGCACGATGCGCGTGGTCGACGAGGTCTACCGTGCCGCGGGCCTGCAGCCGCGCTGAGCCCCCGCGCGTCGGCACCGAGTGCACGACCTCGTGCCGAGTGCACGGCCTGTCCGCCTAGCGGACCCGTGTGCTCGGCGCGAAGCCGTGCGTTCGGCAGCGAAGAGCGGAGCTCAGCCCTCGCGGTTGTAATACGGCCAGGGGAGGAAGCGGCGCTCGCCGCGGCGATCCGGGCCCGTGAGCGTGACCTCCCCGGTCGCTGACCACTCGACCCCGCGCGGGAACATGCGGATGAACTCGATCCGACGGAACGTGTCGATGTCGTGCCCGATCGTGATCGTGAACGACCGGCCGGCGCCGTACTCGTTGATCCACGCGATGGGCTGGTCGGTGTTCATGCCGTTCAGCTCCGCGATTCCGCCGTCGGGGATCACGACCGGGTAGTGCGACATCGGCCAGACCGGTGCGTTCTGATACGCCTCGATGTCATCGAACGTCGTGAGCAGCACCTGCGCGCCCTCGTAGAGATCGACGCCGGTGAGGATGTCGTCGCCGGTGACCGTCCACGTGGCGTTGATGCCTTCCGTGATCGGGTGCCGCGGCTCGGCGGTCGTGAGCAGGGCCTCGCCCCAGGGCCGTGGTCGCAGGCCCGTCTCGTATGCGCTCAGCTTCGCGCCGCGCATGATGTTGTACTCCTCGGGGTAGCCCCAGCGGTCCTCCTGCGCGGCCGACCCGTGGAACCACACGATGCCCTTGCCGTCGTCGTGGACGAAGCGCAGTATCGCGGCATCCGTCTCGGCGCCGAACCCGACGGCTTCGTCGAAGAAGCCGTCCCTGCCCTCGAAGACGACGATCAGCACGTCGTACTTGTCGATGATCTCCGCGCCGAGCCCGCGGGGGTCCTCCACGACCCGGACCCTGAACCGGCCGGTGTCCTCGAGCAGCGTGGTGATCCACTGGTTGTGCAGCCGGAAACTCCGCTGCGCGTTGTCGTGCTCGATCGTCATGTGCCCGGACAGGATCAGGACGTTCAGGATGTCGGTCATCAGGGCTCTCCGATCAGCGCCCGGCGGGCGAGCGCGAGGTGGTCGCGGGTCATCGTCATCGCGTCGTCATCGAGCCACTCGTGGCCGCCCCACTCGCTGCAGAGGGTCCCCGCGAAGTCCGTTTCCCGCAGCAGTGCGCCGAGGTCGCGGATCGGCGCACTCACGCGGCCGTCGGCATCGTCGAGGTCCCAGAACTTGAGGTGGAACGCCCCGACCCACGGCAGCACGTCGGCGATCACGGACACGTCGGAGCGCCCGAAGCGCACGAGCAGGTCCATGTAGAGCGTGTGGACGGATGCCGGCACCCCGCCGGAACGCAGCAGCCCGACGATCGCGCCCACGGTGGCGGGGTCGCGCCACTCGTCACGCAGCACCCGGATCAGGTCGGCGGGCACGCCGCCGGCCTCGAGCTGCGCGAGGTAGCTCTCGGGAACGGCGGGCATGAGCATGGAGATGTCGACGAGGAGACGCACGTGCGGGTCGTCGAGCCCGACGATCCGCTCGATCGCCTCGCCCGCCTGCGGGGAGCCGGGCGTCTGCGAGCCCTGGACCTCCTCGAACAGCGCGAGGCCGGTCTCGTGCAGGCGGGGCAGGACGCGCTCGATGAGCTCGGGCCCCGCCTGACCGATCGGCAGGCGCAGCCCGCGCGCTCCGAGCTGGTGCGCGAGCTCGATCTGCGGCGCGAGGAAGGCGTATCGCTCCTCGACGGTGCGGCGTCGTCCGTCCGGCGTCCAGTCGTCGATACTCGCGCCGAGGATGCTGACGCGCCCGCCGGCGGCGTCCAAGCGCGAGCGCAGGTCGTCGGCGTCGGCCTCGCACCTGCCCGGGAACGAGCGCCACAGCTGCCCCGGCTCCGCCTCGATCTCGCGGGCGACACCCTCCTCCACCAGGCCGACCGCGAGGTCCACGGCGGTCCTGTCGGCGGCGATCATCTCGGGTGTGAGATTGAAGGCGCTCGCGCTCAGCACCCAGCCGGCGGGGAGCTCATCGGACTCCGCGGAAGCGGCATCCGCTCGCCCGACGTGCGCGGCCGGCACGTGCGGCGCATCGAGAGTCAGGTGCGCCGTGGCATGGAAGGGCAGCGTGAGCGGTCCGTCGGGGCCGACCTGCAGGTAGGGGATGCGCAGCGAGAAATCGACGGACACCTCGTGCGGGCCGGGATCGAGGGCGCGCCCCCAGTCCAGCGCGATCCGGTCCTGCGGGAACCACCATCCGTCGAGATCCGCGAGCTCGGCCGGTACCATGGCCCGGCCGTCGACCACGACGCGCAGGTCCTCGACGGGGACGCCGTCGACGCTCACCATCGGCCCCACGAGCGAGGCGAGCGGGAGCGAGCGGATCCACGGCAGGCTCACGCGCAGCACCGATCCGGCGGCGCTCGAAGCGAGTGCGTCGTCACGCAACGGCGAAAGCGTCATGGGCACGTCCTCGTGTCGAAGACCGCGTCGAGCGCGGCTTAAGACGAGAACCTACACGCTTTTGTCGGTATTCGTAAGAAGAATCAGGATGCCGGAATCACACGGTCGATGGACGGCTTGCCGTCGGCGAACCACCGCGGGAAGGTCACGTCGAACAGCTGCTCGCGGAGCATCTCGGCACCGCCGCGCAACGGCTCCTTCTCATCGCCGACGGAGCGGACCGTGGAAAGGTCGCGCGTCGCGAGGGGGAGGGAGAGCTCGTAGATGCGCTGCCGGACTTCCGCCAGGAAGATCTCGCCCGCGGACGACACGGCGCCGCCGACGACGATCACGCCGGGATTGAACATGTTGACCAGCCCCGCGATCGACTCCCCGATGAGCCGCGCGGAGCGCTGCACGAGCGAGATCGCGAGGGCATCGCCGTCCATCGCCGCGAGGGCGATCGACTCGGGGGTGACCGCACCGCCCTCTTCGACGTGTCGCGCGAGGTACCCTCCCGCGCCGTCCGCAAGGGCGGCTTCGGCATCGCGGACGAGTGCCCAGCCCCCGGCCTCGGCCTCGAGGCACCCCGTCTTGCCGCAACGGCACTGGGCCTCCGAATCGCGCACCCGCACGTGGCCGATGTCGCCCGCAGCGCCGTTCGCGCCGCGGTGGATGCGTCCGTGCGAGAGGAGTCCGGCGCCGATGCCGGTGCCGATCTTGCAGAAGATGAGGTCCACGGCGTCGTCCTGGCGTCGCGCGCGCTCGCTGAGGGCGAGCAGATTCACGTCGTTGTCGACCCACACCGGCGCATCGAAGCGCTGCTCGAAGCGGCGACGGACGTCGAACCCGTTCCAGCCCGGCATGATCGGCGGCGCGACGGGGCGGCCGGAGGCGAAGTCCACGGGTCCTGGCACGCCCACCGCGACCGCCCAGACCTCGACCTCGGGCTGGCGGGCCAGGATCTCGTCGATCATCTCGAGTGCGGTGTCGAGAGTCTCGGCCGGGCCGCGGGAGATGTCCCAGTGCCGGTGGACCTGATCGATGATGTCGCCGTCGAGCGCGGCGATGCCGACGCGGAGGTGCATGGCGCCGAGTGCGCAGATCACGAGGCGACCGCGGTCGGAGCGGAACCGCAGGGTACGCGGCGCGCGGCCACCCGACGAGGGGCCGAACTCGCCGTCCTCGAGGTAGCCCATCTCGATCGCCTGATCGATGCGCTGGGCGACGACGCCCCGTCCGAGGCCGGTGAGTCGACCGATTTCCGGGCGAGTGGTCGCCTCGCCGGTGCGCACGAGGTTCACGATGCGCAACAAGCTCGTCACCTCGTCGGTCTGAGCGCCGAATCGCAGTGTGGAGTCTCTGGCCATGGTTGATTCTCACACAACATAGGCCCGATGTACGCAGTTCCGGCTCCCCTAAATGAGTCAATGAGTCATACTTAAGCCCACACGCGACGAAAGTTCATGCTCGCGGCCGTGAGAACGAGGAGATGGCGGATGGTCTACGGAGTGGGCATCGTGGGTGCCGGCCCGGGAGTGGCGGCGCTGCACCTGCCGACGGCCGCTCGCCTCGGCGAAGAGTTCGCCGTGGTGCACATCTCCGACGGCGGTAGCGGGCGTGCTGCCGCGCTGGCCGCCCGCGTCGGCGCCCGTCACTCGTCGGGTGTCGACGAGCTGCTCGCCGATCCGCGGGTCGACGTCGTCGCGATCTGCTCACCGCCCGAGCAGCACGCCGAGCAGATCCTCGCCGCCGTGCGGGCGGGTGTGCGCGGCATCCTGTGCGAGAAGCCGCTCGCGATGACCACAGCGGACGCGGAGAGCGTCATCGACGCGTGCCGCCGGGCAGATGTCGCCCTCATCGTCGGCACGAACCACCTGTTCGACGACGCGTGGGGACGCACGAAGCACCATCTCGTCGCGGTCGGCGGGCCGGTGCAGACCGTGTCGGTGTCGATGTCCCTCGCGCCGAACGGCAGATACCACGCCGACGTCACCGACGACCCGCCCGTCCTGGCTCAGCGCGGAGGAGCGCCCGACCTGCAGAACCCGGCCGTCGCGGCGCAGATCGTCCGCCGGCTCATGATCGGCCTCGTGATCCACGACCTGCCGCTCCTGCGCGACCTGGCGCCCGGCTTCCCCGTCGACGGCGAGGTGGTCTACGCTCGCGCAATCGCACCGATCGGCCTGTGCGTCGGCTATCGCTCCGGCGGAGTGCTCGTTCATCTCGCCGCGGTGATGCACCAGGACGGCGCGGACACCCTCTGGCGGCTGGGCATCTCGACATCCGAGGACCGGGTCGAAGTTGACTTCCCCCCGCCGTTCGTGCACGCCGGCAGCGCAGCGGTGCGTGTGCGGGCGGCGAACGGCCGGTGGACGACGTACACCCGCACCGAGCAGGACGGCTATCTCCAGGAGTGGCGGGCGCTCGCCGACCTCCTGGATTCGGGCGAGGCGATCGAGTACGAGGAGATCCTCGACGACGCGCGCTACGCGATCGCGCTGGCGGATGCCGCGGCCGAGCTGGTCCGCGAAGGTGGTGCGCGATGAGCGCGGCGGTGTTCACCCGGGAGCCGGCCTTCCTCGCCGCGGTCGCCGAACTCCCGATCGCCGCCCGAGTGGCGGACGGAGCCCACGACGCGGTCGCCGTCCTCGGCGGCGAACGCGTCGTCGAGCAGGCGCTGCGCGCACAGGATGACGGCGCGGTGGCGCTCGTCGTCTCGGATGCCGTCTCGCTGCGGACCGCCGACTTCGAGGCACTGCACGCGGGGGTGCGGATCCCCCTTGTGATCGCCCGGCGACGGGTGCGCCCGGACGTCGCGAACGGCCTCGGCGCGGCATCCGACGCGGTTCGCGCCGTCGTCGTCGAGGCGTCCGTGACGGCGGCCGAGCGCATCGGGACCACGCGCGACGCCGTCGCCTGGGCCCGGCTGCTCGCGAGGGGAGACCTGCGGTCCGTCGCGGTGGAGGCCGCGCCCACGGCTTCGCTCGCGCTGTTCGAACGGGCAACGGTACCGGTGACGGTCCTGGTGTCCGTCGCACGGACCGGAGCGTCCGTGATCCGGGCCCACACGCTCGGCCATGAGCGCGCCGAGGTCACGATCGACGACGGGGCCCTCGTGCAGCGCGTGGAGCAGACGACCGGCGAGGGAACGACGATCGCGCCGCACCGCTTCGAGACGCTCCACCGCCTCACCCTCCGCCGCGCGCTCGCCGCCGCCGCCGACCAGACGCAGCCGACGGATCTCGCCGATGCCCTCCACGACGCCCGGTTCGCCGACGCGCTCGCGGCGGCGGAATCGGCAGAACCGCGGCGCCATAAACGATCCTGATGATCGCGATAGGCGAGAGGGGATTCCCGCATATGCCGATCTCAGACGAAAGTTGTGTGTGGGCGTTCGTGCCCTGATCACCCAGAGAGAGCACAGCCGATGACGTCTTCCGGACCCGCCGCCCCCTACGCCCTCGCCCGCTTCCGCGACGGCGACGACGTGGCACTCGGGGTGGTCGCCGGCGACCGCATCCGCCGGGTGAGCGCGGACGAACTCGGCGCCCCGAACCTGAACGCGTTCCTCGCGGCCGGCTCGTGGGACACGGTCGCCGCGCTCGCCGCGAAGGCGGACGGGTGGACGCCGCTCGCCGATGTCACCCTGACCGCCCCGGTGCAGCCCCGGCAAGTGCTGCAGACCGGCGCGAACTACCGGCAGCACGTGATCGAGCTCGTCGCCGCCGGCCTCACGAACAACACCGACCGCACCCCGGAGGAGGCGCGTGCGTTCGCGGCGACCATGATGGACGACCGCGCCGCGAACGGAGAGCCGTACTTCTTCATCGGGCTGCCGGCCGCCGTCGTCGGTGACGACGTCCCGCTGGAGCTCCCCGCGTACAGCGAGGTGCACGACTGGGAGCTCGAACTCGCCGTCGTGATCGGGCGGGAAGCCTTCCGGGTGTCACGCGAAGAGGCGATGGATCACGTCGCCGGCTACACGATCGTGAACGACATCACGACGCGCGACCTGGTGTTCCGCAAGGACATGAAGGAGATCGGCACCGACTGGTACTCGTCCAAGAACGCGCCGGGGTTCCTTCCCACCGGACCCTTCCTGGTCCCCGCCGCGTTCGTCGATGCCGCGGACGCGCACGTGCTCCTCGAGCTCAACGGGCAGCCCATGCAGGACGCGTCCACGGACGACCTGCTCTTCGACATCCCGGCGCTCATCTCGGGCGCCTCGCAGATCTCGCCCCTCCTGCCGGGCGACCTCCTCCTGACCGGAAGCCCGGCGGGCAACGGCCAGCACTGGAAGCGCTTCCTGCGGGACGGCGACGTCATGACGGGGACGATCGCGAACCTCGGCACGCAGGTCGTCCGCTGCGTGGGGGCGTCATGACCACCCCGTCCGAGAACCCGGTCGACCTCGACCGCCAGGGTCCCGAAGCCGAGATCGCCGCGCGCGCCGAGGCGTTCCGCAACTGGGGCCGGTGGGGCCAAGATGACGTCCTCGGGACGCTGAATCACATCACCCCTGCGCACCGCGTCGCCGCGGCCGCGCTCGTGCGGGAAGGACGCGTCATCTCCCTCGCGCAGTCCTTTGACACGAACGGCCCGCAGAAGGGCTGGCGACGGCGCACGAACCCCGTCCACACCATGACCGACACCGGCACGGACGCCGAGCGCGGCAACCAGGGATTCCCGCACGGCATCGGCGGCGCCGACGATGTGATCTCGATGCCGCTGCAGTGCTCGACGCAGTGGGACGGGCTCGGGCACATCTTCGACCACGGCAACGCCTGGAACGGCCGGCGTGCGGGCGACGTCGTGACGAGCGAGGGAGACCTCGTCACGGGCATCGAGCATGCGGCATCCGTCATCGTCTCGCGGGGTGTGCTGCTGGATGTCGGCCGACACCTCGCGGGCGGAGAACTCGCGGACGGGTACGCGATCACGGTCGCCGACCTCGAAGCCACCGCTGCCGCCCAGGATGTGACGGTCGGCACGGGAGACATCGTCCTCGTCCGCACCGGTCAGCTCACCCGGGCGCGTCGCGAGGGCTGGGGCGACTATGCCGGAGGGGCGGCGCCCGGGCTCTCGCTCACGACCGCCGGGTGGCTGCACCGCACCGACATCGCGGCGATCGCGACCGACACGTGGGGCTTCGAGGTCCGCCCGAACGAGTTCGACGTGCCCGCCTTCCAGCCTTTGCACCAGGTCGTGATCCCCAACCTGGGTCTCACGATCGGTGAGATGTGGGACCTCGACGAGCTGGGTGCCGCGTGCGCGGCATCCGGACGATACGACTTCCTTCTCTCCGCCGCGCCGCTGCCGATCACCGGCGCGGTCGGATCGCCCCTCAATCCCGTCGCGATCCTCTAGATCCGCACCTTCCCCAGACCAACGGAGGTTCTGACATGACCGCAGTCCACAACGTCGCGATCGCCGGCGCCGGCGTCGCCGGCCTCGCCGCCGCGATCCAGCTCGCCAAGGCGGGCGTCGACGTCGAGGTCTTCGAGAGCCGCGCCGAGCTCGCCGCGCTCGGCTCGGGTATCACGCTGCAGGGCAACGCGCTGCGCGTGTTCGACGCACTCGGCGTCTGGGAGGACATGCAGGCCGCGGGCTACCCGTTCGTCGGCCTGAACCTCCGCGCGCCGGGCCCGGACGCGACCATCGTCGCGCGCATGCCCGACGTGAAATCGGGCGGCCCGGATTACCCCTCCACGATGGGGATGCCGCGCCCCGAACTCGCCCGGATCCTCTTCGCGCACGCCGAGAAGGCGGGTGCACGCGTGCGGTTCGGCGCGAAGGTCACGGGGCTCGAGCAGCGCGAGGACGGTGTCGAGGTCTTCATCGGCGACGAGTCCGCCGGGGTGTTCGACCTGCTGATCGGCGCCGATGGCGTGAACTCCGTGGTGCGCGAGCTCATCGGCATCCAGACCAAGCCGGAGACGAACGGCATGGGGATCTGGCGCACGTTCGTCTCGCGCCCCGCCGAGGTGGAGAGCAGTGAGCTGTATTACGGCGGACCCGTCTACATCGCCGGCTACACGCCCACGAGCGAGGACACGATGTACGCGTTCCTCGTCGAGAAGGCGCAGGACCGGGTCGGCCTGACCGACGAGGAGGCCTCCCAGATCATGCTCGAGGAGTCCCGCGCGTACGGCGGACCCTGGAACGCGATCCGCGCCGACCTGGAGAAGGGTGCGCACACGAATTACACATGGTTCACGAAGCACGTCGTGGACGCTCCCTGGAACCGCGGGGATGTCGTGATCATCGGCGACGCCGCGCACTCCTGCCCTCCCACGATCGCGCAAGGCGCGGCCCAGGGCCTCGAGGATGCGCTCGTGCTCACCGAGCTCCTCATCGCCCGCGATGCGCTGGATCAGCAGCTGTGGGACGACTTCCACGCGCGGCGCTTGCCGCGTGCCACGGCAGTGGTGGAGGCCTCGAGCCAGCTCGCGCAGTGGCAGATCGACGGCGACCGTGACGCGGACACCGGTGGGCTCATCTTCGGCATCGCGAAGAAGATGGCAGAACCGGCATGACCGATCCACGCCCCGTCGTCACCGACGTCCACGCGCACATCCTGCTGCCGGCACTGCACGCCGAGATCGAGCGGCGTGCGCCGGAGGGCGTGCGCGCGGCCGCCGCACTCGAGCTCGTCCGCAACGGAGCCGAGAGCCTGAAGGTGTCCGGACCCATGGTGGGCTCGCGCATCCCGAAGCTCACCGACGTCTCCGTGCGGCTGGCCGATATGGACGCACAGGGCGTGGACCGCCAGTGGGTCAGCGCGTCGCCGAACCACTTCTACCCGTGGGCCGACGAGGAGCTCGCGGTGTGGGCGGCACAGGAGTCGAACCGCCTGATCGCCGCGCACGTCGCCCTCGCCCCTGAGCGCCTGACGGGTCTCGGGCTCGTCCCGCTGCAGCATCCGGAGCGCATCGTCGAGTGCCTCGACGACGCCGTCATCGGCCAGGGCCTCGCCGGCGTGGAGATCTCGTCGTTCGCCGGCGACGTCGAACTCTCCGACTCCCGCCTCGAGCCGGTCTGGGCGCGGGCGGCCGAGCTCGGCGCCGTCGTGTTCCTGCACCCGTTCGGCTGCAGTCTCGACGAGCGCCTCGACCGGTTCTACCTCTCCAACACCGTGGGGCAGCCGGTCGAGAACGCCGTCGCGCTGTCGCACGTCATCTTCGCGGGGGTGCTGGACCGGCATCCCGAGCTGCGTCTGGTGGCCGCCCACGGCGGGGGCTACCTGCCGACCGCGATCGGCCGGTCCGATCGGGCGTGGCACGTGCGTCCGGAGGCGCAGCGCTGCGCGCACGCGCCCTCCACGTACCTGCGCCGGATCTGGTTCGACACGGTCGTCCACGACCCCGCCGCCCTGCGCGCGCTCGTCGAGGTCGCCGGAGCGTCGCAGGTCGTCCTCGGCAGCGACTACCCGTTCGACATGGGGCTCGATGACCCGGTAGGGCTCGTCCGCGAGGCGGGGCTGCCGGCCGGCGTGGCCGAGGGTGTCCTCGGGGGCAACGCCGACGCCCTCCTGCAGAGCCGGGTGCCGGCATGAGGATCGCACGCTGGCGGCACGACGGCGAGGTCCACGAGGGTGTCGTCGTCGGTGACCGGGTGGTCGCCTTTCCCGGTGCGCTGACCGTCGCGGATGTGCTGGCGGGCGGGCTGGATGCCGCTCTGCAGCTCGCCGAGACACTCGACGCGTCGGGCGGTGCGGCGCTGGCGGACGTGCAGCTGCTCGCGCCGCTGAAGCCTGCGTCGATCCGCGACTTCGTCGCGTTCGAAGAGCACGTCGAGGGCGTGAGCGCGTCGGTCGACGGCAAGAGCGAGGTCGTGCCGGAGTGGTACCAGGCGCCCACCTTCTACTTCACCAACCCGCACACCGTCCTCGGTCCGGGCGAAGCGGTCGCGCCGCCCGTCACCGAGCGACTGGACTTCGAGCTCGAGGTCGCCGCGGTGATCGGCGGGGTGGTCGGGTCGGCGGGTGCGAACCTGACACCGGATGCCGCGGCATCCCACATCTTCGGCTACACGATCATGAACGACTGGTCCGCCCGCGACCTGCAGGCCCGCGAGATGAAGGTGCGTCTGGGACCGGCGAAGGGCAAGGACTTCGGTACGTCGCTCGGACCGTGGATCGTCACCGCCGACGAATTCGCGCTCGATGCGGAGGGCTTTCTGCCGGTGCGTGCCGAGGTGTACGTCAACGACGAGCTCATCGGCGAGGACCTCGTCTCGAACATGGGCTGGCCGTTCCCGGTGCTCGTCGCCTACGCCTCGCGGAACTCGCGTGTCGTACCGGGCGATGTGCTCGGCTCGGGGACCGTCGGCAACGGCGGATGCCTCGGCGAGCTCTGGGGTCGCGCCGGGAGCCTGACCCCGCCGCCTCTCGCCGAGGGCGACGTCGTCCGCATGGTCGTGGACGGCATCGGCGAACTCCTCGGCCCGGTCGGCGCGGCCGTCGTCGCCCCCCCGCTTCCCGCGGCTCGTCCCCGCTCCCGCGCGCGATACGCGAACGAACAGTAAGGAAATGACATGACCGAAAGACTCGTCTCCCACCTGCGCTACGCCGCGCTCGCGGTGCCCGAGTTCCAGACCGAGCGCGACTTCTTCGTGAACTACTGGGGCCTGACGGAGGTGCACGCCGAGGACGGCCTCTCCTACCTCGCGGCCGAGGGGTCGAGCGAGCCGTTCATCCTCCGGCTGCGTCAGGACGACAAGCGCATCGATCTCGTCGGGTTCGCCGTCGCTTCGCGTGCCGATGTGCACGCGCTCGCCGACAAGCTGCGTGCGGAGGGCGTGCAGTTCGTGCACGAGCCGCAGGAGCTCACCGGGTTCAGCGGAGGTTACGGCTTCCGCGTCTTCGACGGCGACGGCCGGGTTCTGGAGTTCTCGACCGGGTACGAGACCCGCGAGGCGCGCAAGATCCGGGAGCGCGAGCCGATCCCCGCGAAGCTGTCGCACGTCGTGTTCAACTCCGCGAACCTCGAGCAGTCCGCGCAGTGGTACATCGACCACCTCGACTTCTCGATCTCGGACTCGCTCACCCGGCCCGACGGGGCGAGCATGATGCACTTCATGCGGTGCAACACCACGCACCACTCCGTCGCGATCGCGACGGGGCCGCACCACTCGCTGCACCACTTGTCGTTCGAGATGCGCGGCATCGAGGAGTGGATGCGCGGAGCCGGCAAGATCCTGCGCTCGGGAGCGCGCATGATCTGGGGTCCCGGCCGTCACAACGCCGGCGACAACACGTTCGCGTACTTCCTGAGCCCCGCCGGCAACACGATCGAGTACACCACCGAGCTGTCCGTGATCGACGAGGAGACGTGGGAGCCGCACCGGCTCAACATCAAGGACGTCTCGAACCAGGACCAGTGGGGGACCGCCCAGGAGATGAGCGAGCTCATCGCCCGCGAGTCCTTCAACGACATCGACAAGGGCCTGTTCGTCGCACCCCCGGTGTGACGAACGCTTCAGGAGGAGAAGGTCATGGCACGCATCCACTTCGCCGCCGACCACGGCGGATACGAACTCGGCCGCACTCTGCAGGCACGCGCCGAGGCCGCCGGTCACGAGGTCGTCTGGCACGGCGCCGACTCATTCGACCCGGGCGATGACTACCCGCTCTTCGCGATCGCGGTGGGTGCCGCGGTCGTGAAGGACCAGGACGCCGGCGTCGACGCGTTCGGCGTGCTGGTCCTCGACGAGGGCGCGGCCGGAGTGGTCGCCGCGAACAAGGTGAACGGCGCGCGTGCCGTGTCGGCCGCGTCGCCGCGTGCGGCGGCGAACACGCGCGAGGTGGTCGACGCCAACGTGCTCGTGCTCGAGGGCATCGCCTACGAGGAGAACGCCTGGCTCACGATCAGCGCCTTCGTGACGGCATCCCTGCCCCACGACGTCTCGCGCGGCCGCCAGATCCTGCAGATCGAGGAATACGAGAACGCCGGCACGATCGAGGGCTGGGCCGTGCAGCTCGAGCCCGACCAGGTGCCCGTCCGCCGCGAGTAGCTCCCTCCCGCCCGTTCCGCCGAGATGGTGGGTTTCTCGCCGAGATGGTGGGTCTGCCGGCGAGGTGGTGGGTCTTTCCGCGAGGGGGTGGTTCTTTCCGCGAGGTGGTGCCCACCATCTCGGTGCAAAACCCACCATCTCGGTGCACCACCCACCATCTCGGCGGAGGGGGGACCATTTCGGGAGGGATCGAGGTTAGGTTGCTTTTCGACATAAGGATGCTAGAATCGGACATGACGTCGGGGCCTCTTGGGTCCGTTCGGTCCCGTGATGCGGCGGGATCGGCACACACGGTCGCGTCGATGACCCGATCCATCGGGTGACCCGCACATGCCGCTCTCCCCCTGGAGGCTCCGCCTCCTCATCGTCTCCCTGCTGACCGTCTCGTTCCTCGGGGCACTCGACCACACCGTCGTGTCGACCTCGCTCGCCACGATCACCGGCGACCTCGGCGCTGTCGAGCAGATGAGCTGGGTCATCGTCTCCTACACGCTCGCCAGCACGGTGCTGCTCCCCGTGCTCGGAAAGCTCGCCGACCTGGTCGGCGCCCGCCTGGTCTTCCTCGCGAGCCTCACGCTCTTCCTCGCCGCGTCGCTCTTCTGCGGTCTCGCGCAGGACATCACCCAGCTCGCCCTCGCCCGTGTCGCGCAGGGAATCGGTTCGGCGGGCCTTCACCTCATGCCGCAGACGATCGTCGGCGAGGTCACGACTCCGCGCGAGCGCCCCAAGGTCATGTCGTGGATCGGCGTCGCCTTCCCGATCGCGATCCTCGCGGGCCCGCTCGCTGGCGGACTCATCACCGACGCGTGGGGCTGGCGCTGGGTCTTCTGGATCAACATCCCCGTCGGCCTCATCGCCCTCGCCCTGGCCGTCATCGCCGTCCCGCACATCGAGGGCCGCTCCGGCCGACGCTTCGACATCGGCGGGGCCGTCACGCTGGGGATCACGATCACGGCGTTCGTCCTGGCCGCGGGGCTGTTCGCCTCCGAGGGGCCGGCGGCCGGCATCCCGCTCGTGATCGCCGTGGTCGTCGCGGCGGCGGGTCTCGCGGCCTTCATCGCGATCGAGCTGCGCGTCGCCGAGCCGGTCGTGCCGCTGCGCCACTTCGCGAACCGCACCGTCGTGGTGTGCATCGTCCTGTCGACCGTGATCGGCGTGGGCCTATTCTCGGTCGTCTCGTACGTGCCGACTTACATCCAGATGGCGTACCGCACGTCCGCGACGGTCTCGGGTCTCGTTCCCATCGCGACCGTGTTCGGGATGCTGGTCTCCAGCCTTCTGACCGGCTTTCTCGCGAGCCGCTCGGGTCGCTATCGCGTCTTCCCGGTCATCGGCACCGCACTGGCGGCGGTCGGACTCCTCATCATGGCGCTGCTGCCGGTCGGGATGCCGCTCTGGGTGCCCATGGCGGCGATGGCTCTCGTCGGCATCGGAACCGGTGCGTTCATGAACATCATCGTCGCGGTCGCGCAGAGCGCGGCATCCCGAACCGACACGGGAAGCATCACCGCCACCGTCTCGCTCGTCCGGCAGGTCGGCTCCACCGTGGCGACCGCGATCGTCGGCGGCGTGATCGGCGTGGGCGTCACGATGGGGCTGCCCGCCTCGCTCGATGCAGCGACCCTCACGCCCGCCGTGGTGCACGCGTCGTCCGCCGCCGTGCAGGCGGAAGTCGCGGCGCTGTATTCGGGCGTGATGGCACCCATCTTCCTCGGCCTCGCGGTGACGTACGCCGTCGGCGTCATCGCCGCGCTGCTTCTGCCCCCCGGGCGTCTGTCCGACGAACGCGAGGCCGCCGTCCACCCGTCCACCGAGCCCGCGATCGCCTGATCCGCCGCACCTGAAACCTGCGCTCGCACCCCGCACCTGAACCCCGCACTCGCAGAGGAGATGCCATGTCCCACCCCACCATCGCCATCGTCGGCTCGGGCCCGATCGGCTCCGCCTACGCCCGGCTGCTGCTGGAGGGTCTGCCCGACGCCCGCGTCGTCATGTTCGAGGCCGGTCCGCAGCTGACGGCGATCCCGGGCGAAAGCGTGCGCAACATCGTCGACCCCGACGAGAAGGCCCGTGCCCGCGAGATGTCGCAGGGTCCGCAGGCCGGAGCCTTCCGCGAGACGCTCGGTCTGCCGGCCGGCGCCGTCGTCGAGGGCATGTTCACGGCGCGGCAGGGCACCCACCTGATCGACTTCGGCGGCGAAGGGTCGGGTCACGCGCCCACGTTCCCCGCGGCCGCTGCCGCGACGAACGTCGGCGGGCAGGGCGCGCACTGGACGTGCGCGATCCCGCGGCCGAGCGGCAGCGAGCGCGTCGACTTCATCGACGACGCCGAGTGGAACGATCTGATCGAGGTCGCCGAGGGCCTGCTGCACGCGCAGAGCGCGGCGTTCGCCGACTCGCCGATCGGGGCCGCGATCCGCGATCTGCTGGCCGAGGAGTACGAGGGCGATCTGCCGGAGGGCGTCGAGGTCGGGACTCTCCCGGTGGCCGGTGACCCGCAGCCCGACGGATCGATGCGCTGGACCGGCGCCGACATGGTGCTCGGACCGCTGATCGACCCGTCCTCGCCGCTGTCGGAGCGGTTCGAGCTGCGCGACCTGTCGCTCGTGCGTCGGGTCGAGACGGACGGGTCGCGCGCGACCGGCGTCGTCGTCGAGGACCTCCGCACGCATGAGACCTCCTTCTACGCCGCGGATGCCGTCGTCGTGGCCGCGGACGCCTTCCGCTCTCCGCAGCTGCTCTGGGCATCCGGCATCCGCCCCGCCGCCCTCGGTCGGTACCTGACCGAGCACCACGTCGTGATCACGACCGTCGCGCTCGACGGCGAGCGGATGTCCGAGCGCGTGACCGACGAGCAGCTCGCAGCCGAGCTCGAGCGGCGCGCGTACAACCCGGCCGACCCGGTGGCTGCGGTGAATCGCATCCCCTTCGCCGAGCCGGGGCACCCGTATTCGCTGCAGGTGATGTACGCCGAGACGCCGCCGTTCCAGCTGGATCCCGAGCACCCGGCTGCCGGGAACAAGTGGGGATACGTGAACATGGGGTACGGCGTGCGCAAGTTCCCGCGGGCGGAGGACGGCGTGAGCTTCGACGACGACGAGCTGGACTACCGCGGGTTCCCCAACATGACGATCGAGTACGCGCTGACCGAGCGCGAGGAGGCGGAGATCGCCGAGGCGACCGTGCTGCTGCGCAAGGCGGCCGGCGCGCTCGGACCGTTCATCGCCGAGCCGCGGCTGCTGCCGAACGGCTCGAGCCTGCACTACATGGGCACGATGCGCGCGGGCGCGGTGGACGACGGCACATCCGTCGCCGACCCGTACTCGCACGTGTGGGGGTTCGAGAACCTGGTCGTGGGCGGCAACGCGCTCATCCCGACCGCGAACACGATGAACCCGACGCTCATGTCCACCGCGATCGCGGTGCGCGGCGCCCGGGCGTTGGTGTCCGAGCTCGGCGGCTGATCCGCGCTCCCGCCGGGTGGTGGGGTTTCCGCCGAGGTGGTGGGGTTTCCGCCGAGATGGTCGGTTCTCCGCCGAGAATGTGCCGCCATCTCGTCGGAACGAGCGCCATCTCGTCGGAACGAGCGCCATCTCGTCGGAACGAGCGCCTGTTCGGCGCCACGCCACGACGAGCGCCGGATCGAGGCTCAGCCGCGCGCGATGCGGTCGGACATGTACTTGACGCCGGCGGAGCTCGTGAACCCGCCGTCCACGGGGATCTCCGCTCCGGTCACGTAGGCGGCGGCATCCGACAACAGGAAGACGACGACGCGAGCCACCTCGTCGGCCGCGCCGAGGCGCTCGAGCGGCGTCAAGTCGAGCTGCGCGTCGCGCATCGCCTCCGGCGCGTTCGCGGTCATCGACGTCTCGATGAAGCCCGGGTGGACGATGTTGACGCGGATGCCGCGCCCCCCGTACTCGGTCGCGGCGACGTGCGTGAGCCCCCGCAGCCCCCACTTCGACGAGGTGTAGGCCACCGGGTAGTGCCCCGTCAGCGCCGCCGACGAGCCGATGTTCACGATCGAGGACCCCTCACCCATGAGCGGAGCGAGATGCTGGATGCCGAGCATCGGCCCCGTGAGGTTGACGGCGATGACGCGATCCCAGTCCTCCCGGGCGGTCTGGCCGAGGCGTGTCCGGTGCGTGATCCCGGCGTTGTTCACGAGGCCGCGCAGGATCTCTCCGCTCAAGTCCGCGGCGAGGGCTGCCCAGTCGCGTTCGTCGGCGACGTCGAGCCGCCGGTACTCGATGCCGCCGCCGGTCACGGCGGGCGCGGCATCCGCCACGTCGGTTGCGATGACGCGCGCGCCCGCCTCGTGCAGCAGGCGGGCGGTCGCAAGCCCTTGCCCACCGGCCGCACCGGTCACGACGATCGTGCGGTCGCGGAGTCCGTCTGCGCCCATCTCGGCTCCTTCGCTCGGACCTGTGTTCGGCTCCGACGCTATCCACCGCATCGGTGTGAGGGGAATCGCCTCCTGCTGATGCGATGCATCAGTCCCGTGCGTGCCCAGCCTTCCTCTGCCGAGGTGGTGCTTCTTCTGCCGAGATGGTGGCTTGTGCGCCGAGGTGGTGCCTCTTCTGCCGAGATGGTGCCTCTTCTGCCGAGGTGGTACCCACCATCTCGGCGGGAAACCCACCATCTCGGCGGGAACCCCACAATCTCGGCGGGGCGGGGCGGGGCGGGGCGGGGCGGTCACCCAGGGTCAGGCGGAGCCGCTCCAGGGAGCCGGGACGATGACCCACAGCACGGTCGC
>JASBUD010000220.1 GCA_030148105.1 Microbacterium sp.
GCGACCGTGACAAGGTATTTGATCGCGTCCTTCGAGGTGCGGATGCCGCCCGCCGGCTTCACGCCGATCTTCTCGCCGGTCGCGCGGTGCCAGTCGCGCACCACTTCGAGCATGAGCAGCGTCGTCGGCAGCGTGGCCGCCGGCTGCACCTTTCCCGTCGAGGTCTTGATGAAGTCCCCACCGGCGAGGATCGCGAGCCAGGAGGCGCGCTTGATGTTGTCGTATGTAGTGAGCTCGCCGGTCTCGAGGATCACTTTGAGCGAGGCGTACGTGCCGTCCGCCCGACGGCATGCCTGCTTCACCCGGACGATCTGGTCGAAGACCTGCCCGTAGCGCCCGGCGAGGAACGCCCCACGGTCGATCACCATGTCGATCTCGTCGGCGCCCGCCGCAACGGCATCCGCTGTGTCGGCGAGCTTGATCTCGAGCGACGCCCTGCCGCTCGGGAAGGCGGTGGCGACGGCCGCGACCGAGACGAGCCCGTCGTCCGGATCGCCGTGCGCGGCGCCGAGCGCCTGCACGGCGTAGGGCACCATGTCGCCGTACACGCACACCGCAGCGACGCGCGGACACGTCGGGTCGGACGCGTCCGGGGTCAGCGCCTTCGCGACGAGCGAGCGCACCTTGCCGGGGGTGTCGGCACCCTCGAGGGTCGTCAGATCGATGAGCTCGATGATCTTGTCGAGCGCCCATGCCTTCGAGGTCGTCTTGATCGACCGCGTGCCGAGCGCGGCGGCGCGCTGCTCCAGCCCGACCGCATCGACGCCGGGAAGACCGTGCAGATAGCGCCGGAGGGTGGTGTCGTCGGGCTCGCCACCCAGGAGCGCCACGGCGCGCTCGGGCAGTGTCTGCAGGTCTGTTCTGCTCATCGGTCTCTCGTTCCTCTTCACGCTTCGCGGGATTCCCCGGGATCTCGGACGGCGAGGGCGAGCTCTTCTCACCCGCTCGCGCGTTGTCCGCTGCCGGTCGTGGCCCGCGAGTGCCGCAGCATCACCACGACGCCGATCGCCACGACGACCACGAAGGCGATCGTCAGGCATGTGAAGGCGAACCAGTTCTCGTCCAATGCCAGGACGATCCCTGCGGAGATGACGGCGATCGCCGCGGCGGCGAGCTTCGATCCGAACTTCAAGCCTACCCCGGGTGTGAGCCGCCCCGCCGGTGCGTCGTCTCTCGCGAGGATCAGGTCGGCGAATCCGTCGAGCGTCGCGAGGATCGCGGCGGAGTACGCCACCGCGCAACCCAGCGCCCCCCAGAGGTTTACGGTGTTCGCCGGCGCGGCCACGGCGCTCAACAGACTCAGGGCGTCCACGGCTCCGATCGTAGGACCCGCGGCACTCCCGGTCTACGGGCCACCGCCCTGGCGCCGGCTAGGACAACGCGGCCCGCACGCGCCCGACGTCGTCGTTCATCTGCGCGACCAGCGCCTCGAGCCCCTCGAACGCCGCCATCCCGCGGATGCGCCGGACGAACTGGACTTCGACGCGGTGACCGTACAGATCGAGGTCCGACTCATCCAGCACATAGGCCTCGACCTGGCGTCGCTCGACGTCGTCGAAGTGCGGGTTGACGCCGATCGAGATCGCGGCGGGGTACCGCACTCCCGAACGCAGTCCGATCGCGGATCCCTCGTCGATGAGCCAACCGGCGTAGACGCCGTCCGCGGGGATGAAGCCCTCGGAGTCCGGCGAGAGGTTCGCCGTCGGGAAACCGAGCTCGCGACCGCGCTTGAGTCCGTGGACCACTTCGCCCCACACGGATGCCGGCCGGCCGAGCAGCTTGGCCGCCGACTCGACGTCCCCCTCGGCGAGCACTTCGCGGATCCACGTCGAGGACACTCGACGACCCGCTCCGACCGCCCGCACGTCGTCGACCACGTCGACGTCGAAACCGAACTCGCGACCGAGCGTGCGCAGCGTCTCCGGGTCGCCCGCTCCCCCGCGGCCGAACCGGAAGTCCCCGCCGACGAGCACGGTGCAGGCGCCGAGCGCGGTAACGAGCACGCGCTCGACGAAATCGCGCGGCGAGAGGTCGGCGAGCTCCCTGTCGAAGCGCAGGACGAGCACCGCGTCGACGCCCGTCTCGGCGAGCAGCTGCACTTTCTGGTGCACGCCGATCAGATCGTCCGGGCACAGATCGGGTCGCAGCAGCGCGAGCGGGTTCCGGTCGAAAGTGACCGCGACCACGCGGGCATCCGTGGTGGCGGCGTCGACCCGCGCCCGATCGATCACGGCACGGTGACCGGAGTGGACGCCGTCGAACTTGCCGATCGCCACGACCGAGGGGCCGAAGCCGTCGGGGACCTCGGCAGGGTCGTGGAACACGATCACGCGCGGACCGCCGCGGGATCGGCATCCGTCGGCGACGCACTGCGCGGCCGATGCGTGACGAGCCACCAGATCCCGAAGAACGGCAGCACGAGCGGCACGAACAGGTACCCCATCCCGAACCACGACCACACGGTCGGGTGGGCGAACAGGTCCGGCAGCAGCAGGCTCAGCGTCCCGATCACGAGAACTCCGGCCAGCTCGAAGCAGATCGCCACCCACGCCGTGAGGTACCAGCCCCGGGAGCCGGCGAACACGAGGGCGAGCGTGGCGATGATGTACACGACCGCGGACGCAGCGGAGAGGCTGTAGGCCAGCGGGGCCTCCTCGAAGCGCTGAGCGATCTGGACGAACGAGTGGCCGGTCGCGGCGAGCGCCATGATCGCGTACACGATCACCAGGACGCGTCCGATTCCGGACATGCGGGGGCGGGCTGAGGGCGACATGGCGGGTCAAGCTTACGTGCTGGCTCAGGCGACCTGGATCGTCCAGATCGCCTGCATGCGCCACACCATGACCGCTACCGCGAGCGCTCCGATCCCCATGATGACCGTGCTCCAGCGGCTCCGTTCGAGCAGTGCCCACGCGACCGCCGCGGGCGGGATGAGCGCAGCCGAGACCAGGTAGACCCAGAACTCCAGCAGGCTCCCCGTAGGCGGGTTGCCGGCGAGCGGAGCGATGATCGCGACGATGATCTGCGCGATGAGCAGGAGTTCGAGCAGCGCGAGACCGGCGACGCTCAGGTCGCTCGGGCGCCGGCCGGCAAGGCCGAGCACGACGCACAGCAGGCCCGCGATCACGGCGACCCCGACTTGGACGAAGGTGAACCACAGGATCATGCGCTCTTCTCCTCGGGGAGGTTCATGACGCTCTTGAGGTCGGTGCCGCGGCGCTCGACGATCCCCACCAGGACGCCCGACGGATCGATCGCCGCGGTCGGGTTCCGTGTCATGCGCGTCGCCGCCCCGGCGATCCGCTTACCGTGACGCAGATCACGGGCCTCCTCGCCGGTCACCTCGATCGCGCCCAGGACCGCGCGGGCCGCGCTGGCGGGGTCTGCGAGCGCGGCGGCCGAGATCGCGTCGGCGGATGCCGCACCGGCCACCTCGAACGGGCCGATGCGCGTGCGCCGCAACGCCGTGAGGTGTCCGCCCACGCCGAGCGCGGCGCCGAGGTCGCGGGCGAGGGCGCGGATATAGGTGCCGCTGGTGCAGTCGACGACGACATCGAGGTCCGTGAAGCCGCCGTCGACGCGACGGCGGCGGACCTCGAAGCGGGACACCGTCACGCTGCGGGCGGAGAGCTCCACCTCCTCCCCCGCACGAGCGAGGTCGTACGCGCGGCGCCCGGCGACCTTGATCGCGGACACGCGGCTCGGCACCTGTGAGATCTCGCCGGTCAGCGCGGCGATCTCGGCGTCGATCCGCGCGGGGTCGAGGGATGCGGCATCCGTCACCCGCTGGATCTGCCCGTCGGCGTCGTCGGTGTCGGTGGACGCGCCGAGCCGGATGGTCGCCTCGTAGGTCTTGTCCAGCCCGACGATGTAGGTCAGCAGTCGCGTCGCGCCCTCCACACCGAGCACGAGCAGACCCGTCGCCATCGGATCCAGCGTGCCGGCGTGTCCGATCTTGCGGGTGCCCAGGGCGCGCCTCGCGCGGGCGACCACGTCATGACTCGTGATGCCTCCCGGCTTGTCGACCAGGAGGATTCCGGCGGCGACCATCAGCAGTAGTCCGCCCAGACGCGGGACGGATGCGCGAGGTCGGTGTTGTCGACGATCGCGGATGCCGCAGCCCGCGGATTCGCCTCCTTGAGGTACAGCTCCTGGCCCTGGCGGTACCGCGCGTTCGAGGGCGCGGAGGGGCTCGGATCGGAGCCGTCCCGCAGCGCCAGTCGCTGTGCGGCCACATCGATGGGGACATCGAGCCAGACCGACCAGTTCCAGAGGTTCCTCAGCTCGGGACGGTGCAGGAAGATCCCGTCGACGATGAGGACGGCATCCCGCGGCGCCGTCGTCCACGCCGACTCGACGGGCTGTTCGCGCACGACGTCGAACGCGGCGAGCTGGAACCCGGTGCTCGCCCCGGTCTGCCCACCCTCCCGGAACGGGTCGATCAGGACACGACGGAAGGTCGTGAGGTCGTAGGAGTCGCGGTAGAAGCCTTCGGGCGACTGCCTGCCACGCGCGTACCGCTCCGCCCGCGGGCGGTGGAAGTCGTCGATCGAGGCGCGGAAGACCGCGGAGCCGTCCTCGGCGAAGACATCGGCGAAGGAGTCGGCGAACACGGTCTTGCCCGCACCGTCGATGCCGTCGACCGCGATGATCACCCGGCCACCGCGATTGTGCTGACGCACTTCGTCCCGGAGGCTGCGCAGCAGCGTGGTGACCGGGGTGGTGGGCAGGCGCATGGCTCTCAGCCTATCCGCGCAGGCTGCGCGCCTTCCCTGCGCGGATGCCGCAGAATCGGCGACGGAAATCGCGGTCGACCCGGTGAAGGCCTTGGGCGACCGCACGCATAACGAGATCCTGCACTTCGTGCCACCGCCACCCAGCCCTTGCGCACCCGCAGGATCTCGCTG
>JASBUD010000237.1 GCA_030148105.1 Microbacterium sp.
TGCGAGACCACGACACGCACCTTCGCGCCCGTCCACGCGGACTGCGGGTGACGCGCAGGATTGGCTGCGGCGATCGCGGCCGGGTCGTCCCCGAACGCGTTGACGACGGATGCCGCGAACTCCCCGCCCGAGGCATAGAGCGCGTAGATGTCGTACACGGAGTTGACGTTGTACAGCCCGATGATGTTGGGGATCAGCCCGGCCGCGTACGTCTCGCAGGCGAGGGCCCCACCCCCGGAGGTCGCACGCAGAGTGTTCCCGACGATCGAATAGATTCCCGCAAGCCAGGCGTACCCGGCCACTTGCAGGGAGACGGCCGTCGGATGCGAGTAGAGCGTGCCGCCGGCCGTCTGGCAGATCGCGATGCCGCCACGGTCCACGACGGAGGCCGCCGCAGTCTTGAAGCCGCCGTCGAGCGCGTTGTGGTCGCTTCCGGCACCGTGGTAGAACCACACCGCTCCCGCCGACGCACCCGGCTTGATCGACTGCGGCACGTGCAGGCGCGCGGAGTCTCCGTTGATGCGGACGACGATGTTGTCGTACAGCGTGCCCGCGGCCGTGAGCTGGTTCGCCTTGCGGAAGTACTCGCCGGGCAGCTTCGGGCTGGGCGAAGGCGTGAGCGCGGAAGCCGCTTGCGGCCTCCCGACGATCGCGGCGCCCACTCCTGCCGCGGCGAGGAGCAGAAGCCCGCGCCGCGACACCGCGCCACGGGAATCGGCGCTGCAGGATGTGATCTCGATGGGGTCCATGGCACGCTCCTGCGGTCGGATCTGTCGGGTGAGCCGCATCATCGAGGCGCTGTGAGCTTCACCACATCATGGCGGAGGTTGATTACCGGCGGGTTTCGCGGGGTGACCGTCGATTACGTGCGTATGAAGAGTCCGTGACATCGACGGGGACGGACGGTGCCCGCCGATATCGTCGGGCCAGGGCTTCCGCCGACGGCGATACGGACCCACCTCCCACGGTGAGACCGCACCACGACGATCGGTGAACGAGATGAGCACGACCCCGCCCGCCACGCCGCGACCACGAGACGTGACCCTGGACATCCTGCGTGTCGTCGGCATCGCAGCCGTCGTCGTCGCGCACGTGTGGTTCCGCGAGCAATGGGCGCACGCGTTCATCTTCAGCTGGAACATGCCGCTCTTCTTCTTCCTCACCGGCTACCTGTGGAAGGACCGGCCCTTCCGCCCGTTCGTGAAGCGCCGCTCGACCATGCTGCTCGTGCCGTACGCGTTCTGGCTCGTGGTGTGGAGCGGCGTCTTCGTCGCCGTCACCGGCGACGCCTCGGTGCGGTTCTTCATCGGTCAGCTGTTGGGCGGCCGGTACATGTACGGCAAGCCGTTCTGGGCGTTCTGGTTCTCAACGGCGCTGTTCGTGCTCGTCGTCGCCTACTGGCTGATCCGGAAGCTCCCGTTCTGGGCGCAGTGGGCGCTCGCGATCGCACTGCTCATCCCCGCCTACGTCGTGCCCGAGCTGGTCCGCATGGCACCCTGGGCGGCGGCGACCGGCGTGTGCTGCCTCGCTTTCCTCCTCGCCGGCCGCACGACCCGCCGGTTCGAGGCGAAGATCAGCGATCGCATCCGCCCGGTGATCGGCGCGGTCCTTGCGGCAGTCAGCCTCACGGCCTTCGCGACTGGACTCGTGCGTCCCGTCGACCTGAAGCTCGTGCAGTTCGGCACGCCGGTCTTCGGAGTGCTGCTCGCGATCGCGATCGTGATCGGTCTGCTCTGGATGCTGAGAGCCGTGGTCGCCGCCGCGCGGCTGCATTCGGCACCGACGTTGAGCCTGCTGGCCGAGTCGACGTTCATGGTCACGCTCACCCACGCCGGCATCCTGTGGGCCATCGATCCCCTCGCACTGCCCCCGATCCTGCAGTTCGCCATCGCCCTGTGCGTGCCATGGGCCGCCGCGCTCGTCGTACGCCACACACGAGCATCGCAACTGCTCACCGGTATGCCCCGGCGACCCCGTGGCGGCACCTCGGCCGCCCCCCGGCCGACGCCCGCGGGGCTCGGGGCGCGCGGGTGACCGTCCCGCAGCTGCGCGACCGCTCGCGTCGCCACAGGCAGGCCGAGCGCCTGGTGTGGGCGGACTTCGCGCGGGGCGCCGCGATCATCGCGGTGGTGTACTTCCACGCGACCCTCTTCCTGGGTCTCGTCGGCGTGGACAAGACCCTCGGGCAGGCCAAGCTCGCTTTCGAGCTCTTCCCCCTGCCGGTGTTCTTCCTGATCTCGGGCATCTTCGGCGCGCGCGACGTGCTCGACGGCGCCTTCGGACAGCTGGCCCGCAAGCGGTTGATCCCGCTGCTGTACATGTACGTTCTGTGGTCGGCGTTGCGCTTCGCGATGTTCGCGCTCTTCCCGATGCTTCCCACCCGCGACACCGACGTCGCGGGGTCCGACCCGCTTTCCCTCCTCCTCCTGCCGGTGCTGCCGGCGAGCCTGTACTGGTTCCTCTACGCGCTCGCACTCTTCACCGTGGTCGTGTGGGCGCTGCGCAGGGTGCCCCGCTGGATCCTCGTGACCGGCTCGGCGGTGTTGTCGACCCTCTTCACCAGCGGGATGCTGAACACGGGCACGATCGCGTGGAACCGCATCGGCGCGCTCCTCTTCTTCTTCACTGTGGGCGTCTGCTTCACCCGCGAGATCGTCGCCGCGATGCGACGCGCGACGACGACGCACCTCGTGCTGGCCGTCGGAACGTACGTCGCCTTCGTCGCGGTTCTCTTCGTCTTCCGCGGTGCCGCCAGGCTCCCGTTCGTCGTCCTCGTCGGTCAGTGCATCGCGGTCACGGCGGTGCTGCTGGTCTCGAAGGCACTCAGCGGGGTGGCCGCGCTGCGCTTCGTGACCCGCGCGGGTGCCCAGTCCCTGCCGATCTACCTCGTGCACATCCTGGTGATCCCTCCTCTGGCGCTCGTGATCGGGCTCCTGCACCCCGATTGGTCCGCCCCCGTCAACATCGTGGTTGCGCTGACCGTCACCACGATCGCCACGGCCGCCGGCTTCGGCCTGGCCCGCCTCGGCCCGAAGGCGCCGTGGCTGTTCGCTCCGACGGCGAGCGTGCGCCATGAGCCGGAAACATGAGCGTGCTAGGAAGGATGACGGCACAATGCCTCATTCGCCGCCGATGACTGCCGGCACACCTCTCCCCCACGCACCACGAGGAGTCTCATGAAGCTGTCGGTCATCGGATGCGGATACCTGGGCGCGGTTCACGCCGCCGCCATGGCGTCGATCGGCCACGACGTGGTCGGCATCGACGTCGACGAGAACAAGATCGCGTCACTCTCCAAAGGCGAGGCGCCGTTCTTCGAACCCGGGCTGCCGGAGATCCTGAGCGAGGGCATCGCCTCCGGTCGCCTGCGGTTCACGACCGACATGAGCCAGGCGAAGGGTGCGAAAGTGCACTTCGTCGGTGTCGGCACCCCGCAGGTGAAGGACGGGTACGCCGCCGACATGACCTACGTCAACGCGGCTATCGACGGACTTCTCCCGCATCTGAGCGAGGGCGACATCGTGGCGGGCAAGTCGACGGTGCCCGTCGGCACCGCGGCGAGACTCGCCGAGCGGGTCACTCCCACCGGCGCCACCCTGGTCTGGAACCCCGAGTTCCTCCGCGAGGGATTCGCCGTGAAGGACACGATCGACCCCGACCGACTCGTCGCTGGTGTCCCCGCGGGCGAGGCGGGGGAGGCGGCGACCGAGACCCTCCGCGCCGTGTACCACCCGGCGATCGAGAAGGGCACACCCTTCCTTGTGACCGACTACGCCACAGCCGAGCTGGTGAAAGTGGCGGCCAACGCGTTCCTCGCGACCAAGATCTCCTTCATCAACGCGATGGCTGAGATCGCCGAGGTCACCGGAGCCGACGTGACGCAGCTCGCCGACGCGATCGGACACGACGCGCGCATCGGCCGGCGCTTCCTCGGGGCCGGCGTCGGCTTCGGCGGCGGGTGCCTTCCGAAGGACATCCGCGCCTTCTCCGCGCGGGCGGAGGAACTGGGCCGCGGCGAATCCGTCGCGTTCCTGCGCGAAGTCGATGCGATCAACCTGCGCCGGCGCGACCGCGCCGCCCAGCTCGTGATCGACGCGTTCGAGGGCAATGTCTTCGAGAAGAAGATCACCGTCCTCGGCGCGGCATTCAAGCCGCACAGCGATGACATCCGCGATTCCCCCGCCCTCGACGTCGCCGTGCGCCTGCGCGGTCTCGGCGCCGATGTGACCGTGACCGACCCGGAGGCCATCGCCAACGCCCGGCGTGTGCACCCGCAGCTGCGGTACGTCCAGGACCGCGACGAGGCCCTGACGGACGCGGACGCGGTCGTCGTCGTGACCGAGTGGGACGAGTACCGTCGTCAGCTCGCGCCCGAGCACGCCTCCACGCTCGCTCGGGGTCGGCTGATCATCGACGGCCGCAACTGCCTCGACCCCGCGGCGTGGCGGGCGGCCGGCTGGACGTACTACGGCATGGGTCGTCCCTGACCGTCACTACCTCGTCACTTTCACCGTCAGCTGCTTGCTCGTCGTGGATCCGGCGGCGTTCGTGAACTGCACGGTGTAGACGTACGTGCCCTTCGGCTTTCCGGACACGGACACCGTCGCCTTCTGCGCGTTCGGCGTCGCGGCGGAGAGCGAACCGGTGCCGATCACCGTCGTCCCCTCGCGGAACGTGTAGCTCGTCCCGTTCGTCCCCCACCACATGTTCGCGGTGAGGACGTACGAGCCGTTCTTATCGGAGTTGTCATCGCTGAGCACCGGCAAGCCCGGACTCGCGTCCGTCACCTTGACCGCGAGCGGCTTGGTCGTCGTCACGCCGCGCGAGTTCTCGAGCTCGGCGACGTAGGTATAGGTGCCGTTCGCCTTGCCGGTCACGGCGAACGTCGCCTTCTGCGCGTTCGGCGAGTTGCGCGTGAGCTCCGGCTCGCCGATCAGGACGCCGTTCTCGAGCAGCCGCACGATACGGGCGTTCTCCCCCGACCAGAGGTTCATGACGACGTTGTAGTCGCCGTCCTTCAGGCCGGTGTCCCAGCCGTTGTCCGTGCTGAGCACCCCCAGTGCCGGCACCGTGAGCGACCCGTCATCCGGCGGCGCATCGGGCACCCCGAGGGCGAACGGACTGAAGCTCGTCGTCACCCCGCACACCTTGCCGGGCTCGCGCGAGGACGTGATGTTCGTCCACGTGTATCCGCCCGGCACCGCCGGCTCGTGGTGGTACAGGTAGGGCGGAGTGCCCGGCAGGTTCGCGGTGTCATACGTGATGCACACCGTCACCGGCCCGCCCGGCGTCGCGGTCGAGTCGAGGTGGTAGTACAGCGGCGGGTCGCTCGCGAGGGTGAAGCCGCTCGGCGCGGGACCCGTCGTGCTGACGGCGGCCGTCGTCGTCCCGGCCGTCGTTCCCGACGGGAAGTCGAGCGTCACCTGCGTCGCCGCGAACGGCAGGGTGGCGGTGGACGGCCCCGCCGGGGTCGACACGGATGCCGAGGCTGAAGGCTCCGTGATCGCGAAGTACTCGTACCCACCGGCCGGCCAGTACTCGTCCGCAGGATCCCCGAGCAGGAGCTGATACCGATCTCCCAGCGGGAGGTCGCTCGGCACGACGAACGTGCCGCTGAACGTGCCGTCCGGCCCGACCGTTCCGGTGCCGACCGGGACGGCATCCACGGGCAGCGCCGCCATGCTCACGTAGAACCAGAAGTAGTCCAGGTCGGGCACGAGGTACATCTGCAGCTCGTCGCCGGCGGTGAGATCGGGCGCCGTGACCGTGGCGACGACACCGGGGAAGAGTTCGCCGTCCGGGGCGGACACACTCGTCGCCGACCCGATGCCGACGTTGAAATAGCCGGCGGGGTCACCGAAGCGCACCGGCACGAACCGGCCGGGCAACGTGTACGAGCCGAGCAGCGCGCCCGTCGTGTACGCCGGCTCGGTCGCGGGTGGCACGGGGGCCACTTCGGTCACCGCATAGACGCCGAGAGTGCGGCCCGACCACGCGGGGAGGGAGAAGTCATCGCCGCTGTCGAAGTTCTTCCAGGTCGCGCCGGGGGCGATCGTGACGACGAAGCTCGTGGTGAGGCCGTCGAAGCCGTCGCCGAGCATCTGCCACGTGCTCGGCTGCCAGAACGGGACGAGATCGCCGGCGACGTCGAGATCCATCGCGAGACCGATCTGCATCGGCACCGCCGACGTGTTCTCGACCTCGACCTTGAAGACCGGCGAAGGCGCCGCGTACTCGCGGCCGCCCAGGTAAGCCGTGGTCGAGGTGCCGAGGAAGAAGTCCACGCGGTAGTCGGGGGTCTCGGTCGACGACGCGGGCGTCGGATCCCACACCGGTGGTGCCGGCTCCGCCGCCGTCGCCGGCGCGACGGCGGCCGTGACGAGCAAGAGGGCCGCGAGCGCCGTCGCCGCGATCGTGGTTCGGGTGTGCACGCGCATGAGAGCCTCGGCATCCGCCCGGCCACTCCCACGGCGACTCGGGCCGCTCGAGCCCGCCGCACTGCGGGCAGAAGCGTGTGGCCGCATCATTCACCCGCTCGTGGCGGGAGTCAAGAGGGGTCGGCTCCGGGCGACCCTCGGCGTTAGCGCAAGGGAACGTCAAGTTTTCCACCAGATCGTTCCAGCGGGGTTGTCCGCCCGTCCACGACCAGTAATTTCGAACGTGCACCGTGCAGCTCTGGGGGCTGCAGCAGGGCCCTCGCGAAACCCGAATTCGCGAGGGCCCTGGGTGGACGGGGGTCACCATGCGTGCGCACTGACCTGGGGGGTCATCCATGACCAGTTTTGCGACAA
>JASBUD010000243.1 GCA_030148105.1 Microbacterium sp.
GTGGGAGGCGCAGGCCCTCCTCCGCGCGCGAGGGGTCGCCGGCAGCACGAAGCTCATCCGGGGCTTCACCGAGCTCGCCGACGACGTCCGTTATCCCGCGACGGTCGATCCGCAGGGTCTGCGCGAGATCAAGCGCATCAAGGCGCGGGTGGAGAACGAACGGCTGCCGCAGGGGGCGGATCCCGCACGACATCTCAAGCTCGGTCCCGGCTCGCTCAGCGACGTCGAGTGGCTCGTCCAGCTGCTGCAGCTCGAGCACGCGCACCGGGTCCCCGGGATGCGGACGACCTCGACCATGGACGCCCTGCGGGCCGCGCGGGATGCCGGGATCGTCGCGGAGACCGATGCACAGCGCCTCGCGGACGCGTGGCGTCTGGCGAGCCGGCTGCGGTCGGCCAACACACTGCTGTCCGGTCAGACGAGCGACGTGCTGCCGACGGATCGCAAGAAGCTCGACGGCATCGGCCGGCTGCTCGGATATCCGCCGCGCTCCGCGACCGCGGTCGAGGAGGACTATCTGGGCGCGACCCGTCGCGCCCGGCGCGTGTTCGAGAAGCTGTTCTACGGCTGAGCCGCCGCGTCCGCCGCACACGAAGAAGGGGCCCCGCGATGTGGGACCCCTTCTTCGTCGACGTGTCTCAGACGCCGAAGTACAGCTCGAACTCGAACGGGTGCGGCCGCGCGGCGATCGGCTTGATCTCGTTCTCGATCTTGTACTCGATCCAGGTCTCGATCAGCTCAGGCGTGAAGACGCCGCCGGCGAGGAGGAACTCGTGATCGGCCGCGAGGGCGTCCAGCGAGTCCAGGAGCGAGTTCGGGACCTGAGGGATGTTCTTGGCCTCCTCGGGGGGAAGCTCGTACAGGTCCTTGTCGACCGGCTCGTGCGGCTCGATGCGGTTCTTGATGCCGTCCAGGCCGGCCATGAGCTGCGCCGCGAAGGCGAGGGAGGGGTTGCCCGAGGCGTCCGGTGCCCGGAACTCGAGGCGCTTGGCCTTGGGGTTCGAGCCCGTGATCGGGATGCGGATCGCCGCGGACCGGTTGCCCGCCGAGTAAACGAGGTTGACCGGCGCCTCGTAGCCCTTGACGAGTCGCTTGTACGAGTTGATCGTCGGGTTGGTGAAGGCGAGCACCGCGGGCGCGTGGGCCAGCAGGCCGCCGATGTACCAGCGGGCGACGTCGCTGAGTCCGCCGTAGCCGGCCTCGTCGTAGAAGAGCGGCTTGCCCTCGAGCCACAGCGACTGGTGCACGTGCATGCCCGAGCCGTTGTCGCCGAACAGCGGCTTGGGCATGAAGGTCGCGACCTTGCCCCACTGCTCCGAGGTGTTCTTGACGATGTACTTGAACTTCAGGATGTCATCCGCCGCGTGCACCATCGTGTCGAAGCGGTAGTTGATCTCCTGCTGTCCACCGGTGCCGACCTCGTGGTGCGAGCGCTCGAGGGTGAAACCCGCCTCGATGAGCTTGAGCGTGATGTCGTCGCGCAGGTCGGCGGTCTTGTCGACCGGGCTGACGGGGAAGTAGCCGCCCTTGTACGGGGTCTTGTTGGCGAGGTTGCCGCCCTCTTCGACACGGCCCGAGTTCCACGCGCCCTCTTCGGAGTCGACGGAGTAGAAGCTCGAGTTCTGCTTGATCTCGAAGCGCACGTCGTCGAAGATGTAGAACTCCGCCTCGGGGGCGAAGTACGCCGTGTCGGCGATACCGGTGGAGGCGAGGTACTTCTCGGCCTTCTTGGCGACCTGACGCGGGTCCTTGTGGTAGATCTCGCCCGTGCGCGGGTTGTAGATGTCGAAGATCATGATGAGGGTCTTCGCCTCGCGGAACTGGTCGAGGTACGCCGTCGACACGTCCGGGATGAGCTGCATGTCCGACTCGTGGATGTTCGCGAAGCCGCGGATCGAGGAGCCGTCGAACAGCTGGCCGACGGTGAAGAACTCCTCGTCGACGGTCGAGGCGGGGATGTTGAAGTGCTGCTGCACACCAGGAAGATCCGTGAAACGGATGTCGAGGAACTTGACGTCCTCGTCCTTGATGAACTTGAGCACCTCGGATGAATCTTTGAACATGAAGGCTCCAGAGTTAGGGCATCGGGAACTGCCGCCCGCAAGCGGGCTTTCACGAACCGTACCGGGAGGGCATTGCCCGGCAGTGACACCATTGTTTCCGGCATGTTACGCGACGCTCGTTAGGCTGACCACATGGTCTCACCCGATGCGCTTCCCTCCGGCGGATACCCGGGCGAGCGTCTCGGACTCCCTGAGGAAGGCCGCGGGAGCCTCGCAAAGCTCGGTCGCCGGGTGTGGGCGATCCTGATCGACTGGGCCTGCGCCGTGGTGATCTCGATCTCGTTCTTCGACTATGCGCCGCTGGCGACCACGCTCGTCTTCGTCGTCGTGCAGATCATCTTCATCCCGACGATCGGAGGCAGTCCCGGTCACCGGCTCCTGGGCATGCGCGTCCAGCGGGTGACGGGGGAATGGCCGGGACTGTGGCGCCCGGTCGTGCGCTCGGTGCTCCTCGGCCTCGTGATCCCCGCGGTGATCTGGGATGCCGACAACAGGGGTCTGCACGACAAAGCGGCCGGCACCGTGCTTGTGCGCGCCTAGCGCGCCGCCGGACTAGCGCGGGCGCGGGGCGCGCGCCTTCGTGGGGTCGATGCCCTTCGGGATGGGCAGCGACGCCAGCGACTGGGAGACGGACTCGAGCCGCTTGATGACCGCCGCCATCGTCGCGCGGTCGATCTTGGTCGGCAGGGCCTTGATCGTCGAGGCGAGCTTCGCGATCGGCACCTCGTCGGCACCGTGCCCGACGTAGAGGACGGTGACGGGCACGCCGGCGGCGACGCGCTGAGCCTTCGAGCGTTCGTCGTTCACGAGCCGGGTGAGCCGGCCGCGGGCCCCTTCGCCGACGATGACGACTCCACCGCGCCCGACGGCGCGGTAAACCGCTTCCTGCGTCTTGGGGTTCACGCCGACCGGCATCTCGCTGGACTGCCACTTGCGTCCCAGCGACGTCGACAGCACATGGCCGGCCGCGCCCGGCATCCCGTCGATCTGCTTGTACATCGCGCTCGTGGACAGGCGCGTCATCGTCATGAGCGACGCGAGGATGCCGAGCATGACGCCCGTGATCGCCCAGAGGATGATGCTCCACAGCGCGACCGGCGGCAACAGGAAGCCGATCGCCACGCCGAGTCCGGTCGCGACGATCATGATGCCGATCAGCAGCCACGGCAGCCAGGGGTACGCCTTGCGCGTGAACGTGAACAGGGTGCGGATCTGCGAGAAGAATCCGGGCCGCTTCTCGGGCGCCGTACTGCGTGCTGCCATGGCACCAGCCTACCTTTCCGCGTCCGCGGCATCCGCTCCTTCCCTGCGCCGTCCTCCGGGACGTTGTGCACAGATGAGGCTGCGCGGGTCCACCGGGAGTGTTGCGGCATGCACGCTCGGAGGGTGATCGAGGATGACGAGCACCTTCTGCATGCGGGCCTCCGGGTGATCCGGATCGTTCGGGACGACGCCGCCGTTCCCTGGCCCGGGGCGCTCGCGGCCGATCCGACGGGAACGACGACGTTCGTCGTGGATGCCGCGCGATTCGGTTCCGGGTGGCCGGGCTGGCAGGCCGACGGGCACTCTCATGTGCTCGCGCCACACGACATCCTGCGGCGCGACGACGGCCACGACCTCCTGCTGCCTCCGTGCGTCGAGCGGATCGCCGATTTCCTCCGGCGGCGCACGGACGCCGGCGATCTCATGGCCGGGGAGGCGGTCACGCTCGCGGTGAGCATGACGCGCGGCCTCATGGAGGCGGGGGATGCGGCGGACACGAGCACCGGCGCGTGGTGGCTCACAGAAGACGGTCGCCCCGTCCTCGCCGTCGACAGCGGTGATCGGGTGTGCATCGACGAGACGCTCGCGCGGCTGCAGGAACTCGCGGGTGCCGTGCCCGAGGTCGCCGATGCCGTCCTGGCCGCGCACGACGGGATGGCCGAGCCTCGGACGCGACGTCGGGAGTGCACGCGGTTCGAGACGGAGATGTTCGACCTCGCCGAACCGGCAGCCCTCGCGACGAGCACGTTCGGTCCTCGACGCGCGCGGACGTCGCCCGAGCCGCGTCGGATCGAGGCCCAGGTCGTCGCGGACGCGCCTCGGCCTCCCGCGCTGCTGCACGCGCTGGTCCGTCACGTCGACGCAGACTGGGCAGACCTGCTCTCGCGGACGACGACGGGCGCGTGGCGGGCGCTGCGCTCTCGGGAGCGAGCACGGCGCCCCTGGCTCGTCGCGGCGGGTGCTGCCGCGACCGTCCTGATCGCCGGCCTGCTGTGGCCGACCGTCCCGTCAGGGTCGGCGACGGCGGAGACACCGAACGGCTCGGACGGCGCGGTGTCGACCCCGCCCCCGTCGGAGCCCACACCGTCGCCGTCACCCGGAGCCGAGCCGCATTCGGACGTCCTCGATTCCGGTGCGCACCCGACCGACCTCGTCACGGTCGCCTCAGAGTTGCTCTCCGCACGGGTGGCATGCGCGGGGGAGCCGACATGTCTGGTGGGCGTTCAGGAGTCGCCGGATGCCGCATTCCCCGCGGGGGTCATCGACCTGCCGGTGGACGGACGCTCGCTCGTGCTGCTCGACGAGTTCGGCGGCGCAGCCGTGCTGCGGGTGGAGGCGCTCGACGCGAGCACCGGCCCGCAGCTCGTGGTGATCGTCAAGCTCGGCGACGGCTGGGAACTGCGTGACGTCCACGACGTCTCGCAGTGACCAAGGGGATCAGATGCCGAGCTGGCCTTCGAACGACGCGTCCTCCAGACGCTTCTTCACCGTGGTGAGGAAGCGCGCAGCGTCCGCGCCGTCCACGATCCGGTGGTCGTAGGAGAGAGCGAGGTAGACGTACGAGCGGATCGCGATCGCGTCCTTCCCGTCGACCTGGACCAGACCGGGCCGCTTGACGACGACGCCCGTCCCGAGGATGGCCGACTGCGGCAGGAACACGACCGGCGTGTCGAAAAGCGCACCGCGCGAACCCGTGTTGGTCAAGGTGAACGTGCCACCGGCCAGCTCGTCGGGCTTGAGCTTGTTGCTGCGCGTGCGTGCGGCGAGATCGGCGATCTCGTGCGCGATCTGCGCCACGTTCTTCGCGGCCGCGTCACGCAGCACCGGCGTGAGCAGTCCACGCTCGGTGTCGACCGCGATCGAGAGGTTCTCCGATGCGGGGTACACGATCTGGTCACCGTCGACGGTGGCGTTGATCACGGGGTTCGACTGCAGGGCCTCCGCCGCCGCGAGGGCGAAGAAGGGCAGGAACGACAGCTTGTCTCCGGTCTTGGCCAGGAAGTCGGCCTTCACCGCATCGCGGTAGGACGCGAGCTTGGTGACGTCCACCTCGACGACGGTGGTGAGCTGAGCGGTCGCCTGCATCGAGGCCACGGCGCGCTCCGCGAGCACCTTGCGCAGCCGAGACATCGGCTGCGTGGTTCCCCGCAAAGGGGAGACCTCGACCGCCGCAGGTGCGGCAGAGACGGGCGCGGCCGCAGCGGCCGGCGCAGCCGCCTTCTGCGCGGCCTGCAGGACATCCTCCTTGCGGATGCGCCCGCCGACGCCGGTGCCCTTCACGGCGGCCAGATCCACGCCCTGCTGCTGCGCCAGGCGACGGACGAGCGGCGTCACGTACGCGGTCACGTCGTCGTCGGTGTCCGCGGCTGCCGGAGCGGGCGCGGCCGGAGCCGGAGCTGCGGCAGGAGTCGGAGCCGGAGCCGGAGCGGTGGGAGCAGGAGCAGCGGCCGGAGCCGGAGCAGCGGCGGGGGCGTCTTCTCCGGGGGTTGCGGGGGGGGGGGATTCTCCGGCCGGGGGCGCCTGCTGCGGGGCGGCCTCCTGCGGCGCGGCAGCGCCGTCGCCGATGCGCGCCAGCGCGGCGCCGACCTCGACGGTCTCGTCCTCCTGCACGAAGATCTGCTGCAGCACGCCGGCGAACGGAGAGGGGATCTCGGTGTCGACCTTGTCGGTCGAGATCTCCAGGAGCGCCTCGTCCACCTCGACGGCGTCGCCGACGCTCTTGAGCCAGCGGGTGACGGTTCCCTCGGTCACACTCTCACCCAGCTCGGGAAGGACGACATCCTTGCCCTCGCCGCCCGCGGCGGGCGCTTGCGAAGGCGCGGCTGCTTCGGCGGGCGCCGGTTCGGCCGGTGCCTGCTCCGCCGGTGACTGCTCGGCTGCCGGGGCTTCCGCGGCGGGTGCGGCCTCCTCGACCGGCGCAGCCTGCGCGGGAGAATCGTCCGCGGCCGGCGCCGAGGAACCGTCGCCGATCTTGGCCAGGACGGCGCCGACCTCGACGGTCTCGTCCTCCTGGACGAGGATCTCCTCGATCACGCCGCTGATCGGCGAAGGGATCTCGGTGTCGACCTTGTCCGTCGAGATCTCCAGCAGTCCTTCGTCCGCCTGTACGGTGTCGCCGACGTTCTTGAGCCAGCGGGTGACCGTTCCCTCGGTGACGCTCTCGCCGAGCGCGGGGAGGACCACGGAAGTGCTCATGTGCATGACTCCTTCAGAATGCCGATGTCGTTCTAGCTTAGTGATGCCGCCGCGATCGCGCGTCGGCCGCGCTCAGAGCGCGTGGAGCGGTTTTCCGGCCAGCGCGAGGAACGCCTCGCCGAGCGCTTCGCTCTGCGTGGGGTGGGCGTGCACGAACGGGGCGATGTCCTCGGGATGGGCCTCCCAGCCCACGGCAAGCTGCCCCTCGGTGATGAGCTCGCCGACACGATCCCCGACGAGGTGCACGCCCAGCACGGGCCCGTCCTTGCGACGGACGACCTTCACCACCCCGCCCGTGCCGATGATCTCGCTCTTGCCGTTGCCGGCCAGGTTGTACTCGTAGGAGATCACCTGATCGGCCCCGTGCGCGGCGATCGCCTGCGCCTCGGTGATTCCCACGGAGGCCACTTCCGGGTGGCTGTAGGTGACCTTGGGGATCTGCACATCGGGGATCAGAACGGGGTCCAGCCCTCCGATCTGCTCGGCGACGTAGATGCCCTGCTGGAACCCGCGGTGCGCGAGTTGGAGCCCCGGCACGATGTCGCCGACGGCCCACACGTGCTCCACCCCTGTGCGCAGTCGCTCGTCGGTCTGCACGAAGCCGCGGTCGATCCCGACGCCGGCCTCTTCGAAGCCGAGGCCGGCTGTCGCCGGTCCACGGCCGACCGCGACGAGAAGATAGTCGGCCTCGAAGCTCTTGCCGTCCTCGAGCGTGACGGTGACGGCATCCGCGGTCTGCGTGACCGACTGGAAGCGCACGCCGAGCGAGGAGGCGATGCCGCGGCGCCGGAAGGCGCGTTCGAGCCCCTTGCTCATCGCGACGTCCTCGTTGGGCACGAGGTGATCCAGCGCCTCGACGATCGTCACCTCGACGCCGAAGGACCGCCACACACTCGCGAACTCGACGCCGATGACCCCACCGCCGAGGATGACGACACGGCGCGGGATCTCTTCGAGCTCGAGGGCGTGCTCGCTCGTGAGGACACGTCCTCCGATCTCCAGTCCGGGCAGGGTTCGGCTGTACGACCCTGTCGCGAGCACGACGTCACCGCCGCGATAGAGGTCCTCGCCCACGCGCACGGCGGGCCCCTGCTCCAGGCGGCCCTCGCCGCGGACGACCGTGATGCCACGGGCCGCGATGAGACCTTCGAGTCCCTTGAACTTCTTGGCGACGATGCCCTCGCGGTACGCACGCACCCCGGCGGGATCGACGCCTTCGAGCGTCGCCCTGACGCCGATGGATGCCGCATCCCTGGCGACATCGGCGACTTCGGCCGCGTGCAGGAGCGCCTTGGTCGGAATGCACCCGCGGTGCAGGCATGTGCCGCCGAGCTTGTCCTTCTCCACGAGGGCGACGGACTTGCCGAGCTCGGCCGCGCGCAGCGCCGCGGCGTAGCCGCCGCTGCCGCCTCCGAGGATGACGACGTCGAAAGTGTGATCGGTCATCGGGTCTCCTCCCGTCCGACGAAGCGGATGAGCGATCGGACCGTCGCGCCGGTGGGTCCCTTGTCGGTGAAGCCGTAGCCGGCGCCCTTGTTCATGCCCACCCCCGCGATGTCGAGGTGCACCCACGGGATGCGCGGCGCATCGGGCTCGTCCGAGACCCGGCCCACGAAGTGCCGAAGGAAGAGTCCCGCGAACAGGGAGCCTCCGGCGGGATCGCCGATCTTGGCGTTCTGCAGATCGGCGATAGGGGAGTCGAGCTCGTCCACCATGTGCGCCGGCAGCGGCAGTTGCCAGGCGAGTTCTCCCGCATCCGCCGAGACGGCCAGGTAGTCGGCGACGGCGGCGTCCTCGCCCATCACGCCCGCGTGGCGATTGCCGAGGGCGATCGTGATCGCTCCGGTCAGCGTCGCGACGTCCACGATCACGTCCGGATGCTCGCGGCTCGCGGCCACGAGTCCGTCGGCCAGGACGAGACGCCCTTCCGCATCCGTGTTGAGCACCTCGACCGTCGTGCCGTCGGCGATGCGCAGCACGTCTCCCGGCCGGGTGGCGTTTCCGGAGGGCATGTTGTCGGCGATGCACAGCCACGCGGTCGCGTGCACGGGCAGTCCCAGGGTCGC
>JASBUD010000247.1 GCA_030148105.1 Microbacterium sp.
CTGGCCGAACGTCGGGCCGCGGCGCTCTCGGTCGACCCGGCGCTGCTTTCCGAGCTGCTCGGCAAGGTCGAGATGCGCGAGCTCCTCGATCCCGAGATCATGGCGCAGTTCGAGCGGGAGGCGCAGCGCCTGGACCCCGACCGACGTGCGCATGGCGTCGAGGGCGTCGCCGACCTGCTGCGCGTCCTCGGACCGCTGGATGCGGCCGAGGTCGCTGAGCGTCTGACCGACCCCGAGAATGCCCGCGCGCACCTGGACGCCCTGATCGACGCGCGACGGGCGATCCCGGTGACGGTCGCCGGGATCTCGCGGGTGGCCGCGATCGAGGACGCCGGACGCCTGCGCGATGCGCTCGGAGCAGCCCTGCCGGTCGGCATCCCGAATGCGTTCCTCGAGCCGCTCGCCGACCCGCTGGGCGATCTCGTCGCCCGTTTCGCCCGCACACACGGTCCGTTCACGAGCACCGCGGTCGCCGAGCGGCTCGGCGTGGGGATCGCGGTCGCCCGCCTCACGTTGCAGCGGCTGGAAGGACAGGGGCGCCTGTCGAGCGGATTCTTCCTCCCCGCGGGCTCGGGCTCGTCGGAGGAGACCGAGTGGTGCGACGTCGAGGTGCTGCGGCGCCTGCGGATGCGCTCGCTCGCGGCGATCCGCGGCAGCGTCGAGCCGGTGGCTCCCGAGGCGTTCGCGCGGTTCCTGCCCGTCTGGCAGCACGTCGCGCGTCCGCTCGAGGGCATCGACGGGGTCGCGGCGGTCATCGAGCAGCTCGCGGGCGTGCCGATCCCGGCGAGCGCCTGGGAATCGCTCGTCCTCCCCTCCCGCGTGATCGATTACAGCCCGGCGATGCTCGACGAGCTCACCGCCACGGGCGAAGTCGTCTGGTCGGGGCACGGGTCGCTTCCGGGCCGGGACGGCTGGATCGCCCTGCACCCGGCGGATGCCGCGCCCCTCACCCTGCAGAGGATCGAGGAGGACATCGCGAGCGGCTCGATCGAGGAGCAGATCCTCACGGCGCTCTCCGGCGGCGGCGCGTTCTTCGCCGCGCAGCTCCGGCAGCAGGTCGGGGCGCTGAACGAGCAGTCCGTGATCGACGCGCTCTGGAATCTGACGTGGGCAGGCCGGGTGACGAACGACACGTTCACCCCGGTGCGGATGCTGCTCGGGGGCGGCTCGCAGGCGCACCGCACCGCGCGCAAGGCTCCGCGCGCCCGGATGTACCGCGGTGCGTCGGTCGGCAGATCCAGCACTCCGCCGCGCCCGCCGGCGATCGGCGGGCGGTGGTCGCTGCTGCCCGAGGCCGAGGAGGACGCGACGCTACGGGCGACCGCGGCGGCGAGTCTGCTGCTGGACCGGTCTGGCGTGGTCACGCGGGGCTCCGTGCAGTCCGAAGGCCTGCCCGGCGGATTCGCGCAGGCCTACCGCGTGCTCGCGGGCTTCGAGCAGGCGGGGCACTGCCGCCGCGGCTATGTGATCGAGAAGCTCGGCGCCGCCCAGTTCGCCGCCTCCGCGACGGTCGACCGGCTGCGCGAGTTCGCCGGTCTCGCCGACCCGCCGCCGCTGCGCGCGTACACGCTCGCGGCGACGGATCCGGCGAATCCCTACGGAGCCGCCCTGGCCTGGCCGACGATCGAGGGCGTCACCCACCGTCCCGGACGCAAGGCGGGCGGGCTCGTGGTGATCGTCGACGGGTCGCTTGCGCTGTACCTCGAGCGCGGCGGCAAGTCGGCGCTCGCCTTCACCGACGACGAGGCCGTCCTGACCGCCGCCGCCGGCGACCTGGCGGCGACCGCACGGGCGCGCAGACTCGCCACCCTCACGATCGAGCAGGTCAACGGCGAGTTCGTGTACGGCACCGGAATCGCGCGGGCACTGCGGGATGCGGGTTTCGTCGAGTCCCCGCGAGGACTCACGCTCCGCCGCCTGACCGCGGGCGACACGCTCCGCGAGGCCGCGCGTGCCTGAGGGCGATACCGTCTACCGCGCGGCGCACCGCCTGCATGAGGCTCTGGCGGGCACCGTCCTCACACGCTTCGATCTGCGCGTGCCGCAGGCCGCGACGATCGACCTGTGCGGCATGACCGTGCACGAGGTCGTCCCTCGGGGCAAGCACCTCCTCCACCACATCGGTGAGTGGACCCTGCACAGCCACCTGAAGATGGAGGGCCGGTGGGACGTCTACCCGCACGGCGGGCGCTGGCGTCGGCCGGGCTACACGGCGCGCGCCGTGCTCGCGAACGCGGAGTGGGACACCGTCGGGTTCGATCTGGCCGATATCAAAGTCGTCCCCACCCGCGACGAAGAGCAGATCGTGGGTCATCTCGGTCCCGATCCGCTCAGCGACGCGTGGGACCCCGCGGAGGCCGCCCGGCGGCTCGGCGCCGACGAGCGCGCGGTGCACGTCGCGCTCCTGGACCAGCGCAATGTCGCGGGTTTCGGCAACGAGTACGCGAACGAGATCCTCTTCGTCCGCGGGGTGCTGCCCACCCGTCCGGCGACCGAGACCGACGTCGCCGGCATCCTGGATCTCGGCGCGCGCATGATCCGCGCGAACCGCGATCGGCAGGGGCGCACGTTCACCGGCGACGACCGACCGGGGCGCTCCACCTGGGTCTATCGACGCGAGGGCCGGCCCTGCCGACGCTGCGGAACGGTCATCAGGGAGGGGTCGCTCGGAGCGGATCCGACCCGGGAGCGCAACACCTTCTGGTGTCCGACGTGCCAGACGTGACGGCATCCGCGAGAAGAGGTCCCGCACGGGAATCCGTTCTGGGCTCCGCGGCGAATATTTCTTGCGCGTGAATGCATCCGAATGGACCGATGCGCGGGAATGAATAAGCAGTGGGACAGGTTATTCCTGTACTCGGCACAACTGGGCCGCTGGAGGGGATCGTGGGTAAGAACTACGTCGACATCGAGAACGACCGTGGTGAGTCGCTGCGGTATCGCAAGCACACGAACGGCCGCGGGCTCGTCGCGCACGGCGCCAAGGTGCACCCGAGCGCGATCGTGGAGGCCGGCGCGTACGTCGAGCCGGGCGTCCAGATCGCCGCGGGCGCTCACGTCGGCCGCGGGGTCTGGGTCGAAGCGGACGCCGTGATCGGCCCGGAGGCCGACATCGCCCCCCACGCCCACATCGGGTCGGGTGCCGCGATCGGCGCCGGCGCGAAGATCGGTGTGCGGACGCACATCGGCACGGGAGCCCGGGTCGCCGTGAACTCGCTCATCGGCGACGACGAGACCGTCGGAGACGGCGAGCGCGTCGCCACGGACCGCCGCGGCCTGCGCCTGGCCGCCTGAGTCCCGGCGCGGGTGGCGCCGAGCGCACGGCTTCGCGCCGAGCGCACGGCGTGCTGACGTGGAGCCCGTGCACTCGGTACGAACCCGTGCACTCGAGGGGCAGAGTTCAGGCGAGAAGGAACAGCACGAACGCCAGGAGCGGCAGCGTCCCCTGGATCGCCGCGGGCCGCAGGTAGCGCTTGCCGGACGAGATGAGCACGAGCGATGCCGCGAGCATCGAGCCGACACTGAACAGCACGAGGGTGAATCCGGCGATGCGCAGGCCCGAGTCGGGAGCGCCGACCCAGTAGAGGACGAGCCCCAACGCCGCTCCGATCGCGAGGAACAGGTTGTAGAAGCCCTGGTTGTACGCCATCGGCCGCGTGATGTCGGCGGCGGCCTGGTCGGCGACGCCGAACGTCTTCCAGACCCGCGGCGTGCGCCAGCGCACGCTCTCGAGGATGAAGATGTAGACGTGCAGCAGGGCGGCGAGGCCCGCGAAGACCGAGGCGATGACGGCGATCATGAGCGAACACTATCGCCCCGGCTACGCTGAGTCCGTGGCGAAAGGCGGCGGGTCCCGGTCTGGAAAGCCCCGCCCGTCGGCGCACAAAGCGCCCGTGAACAAGCGCGCGAAGACACCGGCGAAGACCCCTGAGCCGATCGCACCGCCTCCGCCCCCGGAGCGTTTCGTGCTCGGCGCGATCCCCGGGGCCACGCCCGGCGGCTGGATCGACGCGTGGCGCGAGCGGATGCCGCTCTCCCCGCTCGAGCTCGAGCCGATCTCCGTGGCGGATCAGCGGTCGCGGCTCCTGGCGGGCGATCTGGACGCGGCGCTGGTCCGGCTGCCGATCGAGCGCGACGGGCTCAGCGTCATCCCGCTGTACGACGAGGTGACCGTCGTGATCTGCCCGTCCGACTCGCACCTGACCACGGTCGACGAGCTCGCGCCGGAGGACCTCGCGGGCGAAGTGCTCATCGTGCCGCGCGACGACGCGCTCGGCATCCGCGTTGCCGGCACGGTCGCGCCGGCGTTCGACGCCCCGGAGGACACCGAGCAGGCGGTCGCCGTCGTCGCGACCGGCGTCGGGATCGTGATCGCGCCGATGTCGCTCGCACGGCTGCATCGCCGCAAGGACGTCGCGTCGCGCCCGTTGCGGGAGGCGCCGACGTCCACCGTCGCGCTGGCCTGGCCGACCGATCGGACCACGCCGGCCGTGGAGACCTTCATCGGGATCGTGCGCGGACGCACCGCGAACTCGTCGCGGACGTGAAGCGGGGGATGTCGCCGAGTTGGGTTTCCGCGACATCCCCCGCGGAGCAGCCCGACAGGATCCTCGCGCCCCGATCGCGCCCCATGGATCCTGCGCCCCCAATATCCGTTACCCCCCGGTTCCGGACTGCAGGGCCGCTCCACGATGAAGGAGCGCAACCGCTCAGGTCTGATACATCCCCGGCTGACTTTTCTCAGAAGCCGGATCCGTGGGCCTGGAACGGCGCGACGATGCCCGTGCGCGCGGATGCCGCCGCCAGGGCCACTGCCGGCTCCTCACCCGCAGCCAGCCCTTCGTGCATCGCCGCCAGCAGTTCGCACGCGTCGTCGTCGGCGACGACCACCGGCGCGGCGATCACGCACCGGGTGCCTGCGTGGAGCCACGCACGCGTCATGCCGATCGCCTCCTCCCCCCACCGCACGGACGAGCGACCCGCCTCGCACGCCGAGAGCACAACGAGCGACGGCACCTTCGCCATCCGGTCGATGTCGTAGCCGAACAGCGTGCCGTCAGTGAGGTCCAGGCCCGAGAGCATCGGGGTGTCGGCGGAATGACGGCCGTGGGCGGCGACATGCAGGACGTCGACGCTCGACGAGAGGTCGGTCACGACATCGACGGTCGCGGGATCCGGAATCACCGGCGAGCGCCAGGTCACGGACGCCGCGGCGATCTCCTCCTGAGCCCGCGACACGCGCGGACCGGCGACGAACGCAGCCGTCTCGAGCCGAGTCTCCTGTCCGCGCTGATGGATCCATCGCGACGCCGAACCGGCGAGAGTGACGGCCGAGCCGCGCAGACCCGGGAGCATCGACCACGGGATGCCGCTCAGCACCCCAGGCACGGTGATCACGCAGCGCTGGGCAGCGTGTCGCGCAAGGACGGGATCGATCAGCACCGCCGACAGCGCCGCCAGGCGATCATCGAGCGAGCGGCGGACGATCTCCCCCATCCGGCCGCGCACGGACGCCGCCATGTCCAGATCCGAGCGCAAGCCCGGCAACGCATCGCGGACGCGTGGCCACTCCGCGACGTCGACGAGGGCGACATCGGAACGCCGCGTCACCAGCACGTGCAAAGAGTCCCCGGAGAAGACGAACGAGAGGACCGCCGTTTCCTCATCCAGCGCCTCGCGCAGGTCGTCGAGCCCGACGCGGTTCTGGAGGGCTGCACCGCCGGTCGTCGACCATTGGCGGTCGCGGATGCGTTCACGAAGTTCGCGCGCCCGTGGCTGTGACTGCCAGTCCCCGCCGTCCGCGCGCAGCATCCTCAGTTCGGAGAGGTCCTCCGCCAGCTGGGGGTCCGGCGGTGGCCGGAGAGGCAGAACCTGCGCGCTCATGTGGCGCGCGCGTTCGGACCACTCGAAGACCGCCTCGGGCCGGCCCGAGCGGACGGCTGCGGCCAGCCCCACGCCGAGGAGGCCGTTGCCCTGCATCACCGCCGATGTCTGCAGGTCGAGGCTGCCGAAATCGCTCAGCCACTCCGCCAGTTCGTCCAGCCCTGCGGCGGCGAACCGACGAGCCTGCGCGAGCCGGCCCCGACGTTCGGCGCGGGTCGCGCGAGCCTGGTGGGCGAGGGTGCGCGCCTCCATCGGGGCGCCGTCCACGAGCCGCACCGGACGCGCCCGCACGTCCTGCACGGCTTCGTGACGCGCGCTCCACACCTCGTGCGTGAACCGCAGGGCGGCTGCCTCTCCGGCGAAGCCGACACGGGCGAGCCCGCGTGCCGTCTCCTCGATCTCCGACCGCGACGGCACGGGACCCGTCGCGCCGACACGGCGTCCGCTGCGCAGCACCTGCCCCGCGCTGAGCTCGGCGCGCATACGCACCGCGTCCGCACGCAGGGCCCACGACGCGCTTCCCAGACCGCGGAATCGGCGAGCCGCATGACGGGCGATCGGTCGCGCACCGACCGGGTCGTGCGCGAGGAGCGATCGGGCGAGGTGGAACTCGGCCTCCGCGCGAGATTGCGGCATCCGCTGACGACCGAAGACTCCAGCCGCGTGAGCGAGCAGGCGCTCCGCTTCTCGCACCTGCCCGGCGTCCCGAAGCACCTCCGCACGGTCCATGTCGCACATCGCCGCGAGTACCGGAGACTGTTCCGCGAGCGTGCTGCGAGCACCGGACATGACCCGCATCGCGGTCACGAGATCACCGGCGAGGAGTGCGAGATACCCCTCGTTGTGCTGCGACTGCGCTTCGTCGATCGGGCTCCCGATCGACGCGAAGATGCGCGATGCCGCGGAGGCGTCCTCGGATGCGGCGCTCAACCGGAGCCGGCGCATGTTGACGAGACTGCGGTTCACGAGCAGGTTCGCGCGCTCCTCGGTGTCCTCGGCCAGGGCGTCGATGCCGCGCGTCAGCCACTTCTCCGAGTCGTCGTACCTTCCCGCCTGCTCGGCGAGGGCGCCAAGCTGTCCCGAAAGGAGCGCGTACGTCCGGGAGTCGATCCCGGGCAGTGCCATCGCCTCGCGGCACAGCCGCTCGCCGCCCTCGGGGTCGCCCGTGCGCGCGCGGATGTAGCCGAGAGTGCCGAGGATGCGCGCCCGCAGGCCAGGATCCTCGGTCAGTTCCTGAGCCGTGAGCAGGTGCCGGGTCGCTGCGGAGTGGCGCCCCTGATTCGCGAGCCGGACCGCCGTCTCGTGAAGTTCCGCCGCGGAACGCGCCATCCCCCCATCATGGCGCCGTTCGGGACGCGCGCGTCACCCCGCCCGCAGCAGCCGCTTCTCCAGCTCTGCCAGCACCTGCACACGCGCTTCGTCCAGGACACGCGCGCACGCCGTCGGGTCGAGGTCCGCCGAACTCGCCAGCCTCTCCACGAGAGCGGAGGCGAGCCGGCCCGCCACATACGGAGCCGCGAACGAGGTCCCGCTCCACAACGCGTAGCCGCCGGTGAAATCGTCGGGATCGATCGTCTCTCGGCGCATCCCGAGACGGTCCGAGCGCGTCCCGGCCTGGACGCCGCCGTTGAGGGGCGGAGAAGTGCTCAGCACCGCGGACCCCGGCGCGTACGTGTGCACCCACGCGCCGATGTTGCTGAAGAGGGCGACGCTGTTGTTCGGATTGAGCGCGCCCACCGCGAGATGCGGAGCGGCATCGACGACGTCCTCGACGGCGAAGTCCGATCCGGGCCAGTTCCACAGCGCCGCGGGGAACGTGGGCCGGTCGGTCGCCTCGTTGCCCGCGGAGCAGACCACGGCACAGCCGTTCCTGCGCGCGAGCGTGAGCAGCTCACTGAGAGTCCGGTCGAAGAGTTCGTCCTCCGGGGTCTCGTGGTAGTACCCCAGCGACAGGTTCAGCACGTCGATGCGCCGGCCGCCCTCCGCGGCCGGGAGCAGCATCCACTTGACCAACGTGCGGATCGCGTACAGGAAATTCCCCTCCAGGAGCGTCCCCTGACTGTCTGCCACGCGCACGGTCACGAGGTCCGCCTCCGGGCACACCTGTCGGATGATCCCGGCAATGAACGTGCCGTGGCCGGCGGACGCATCCAGTTCCCCGTCGAACTGGCCGGAGACGTCGCCGATCACCTCGGGATCCGTTTCCGGGTCGTGGACTCCGAGCCGCACGCCGTCCACAACCGGTGACCGCGTCACGATGTCATCGGTCAGCCACTCGTGCGTGCCGCAACCGGTGTCCAGGATTGCGACGACCGGCCGTCTGCCACCCTTGTCGACGGCGATGCTGCGGCGCGGCGCGGGACCGATGTAGTCGACCACCTGGCGACCGCCGCAGCCGGGTTCGGCGTAACTGTCGACCCCCGGTGCGTTCGTCTTGCCGAACGGGTTGGTCTTGCCGAACGGGTTGGTCTTGCCGAACGGGGTGGTCTTGCCGAACGGGTTCGTCTTGCCGAACGGATCGACCGAGAGGACGTGGTCGAGGCTCACACCGGGGATGACCCGCCCGTTGCGTGCCCGGGCACGCTGCAGCAGGCGCCACGCGTCGATCGGCGGCACCGGCTGATCGTCGCGATCCGGGCTCGGCGAGGGGAAGATCTCGACGCGGTAGATCGTCGGCAGGTCGAATCGCTCGCGGCCTCGACGGGCCCGCTCCCCTGCGGTCTCAGGATCGAGCGGCGAGCCGTCGAGGTTCTGCAGCTCCAGACCCCAACCGAAGTCCGCCGCCGCCGGACGGAGCACCTCGAGGACCGACTCGACCTTCTCCCCGGACGTGAGCAGCAGATGATCGGGGGCATACGCGGTGGGATACGCGCTGACTCCCCGCACCGGCTCGCTGGTCGGATCGAGCGGCACGCCCTGAGCGCGCGCGGAGTCGTACCGGCGCCTCCACCCCGGCACTCCTCGCTGATCGGAAACCGCTCCGCGGGCAGGGTCGTCGGGGGGCAGATCACTCATGTTCGCTCCTCATCACAGCGGATGCCGCGACCACCGTCGCGGCATCCGACAGGTCACACTTCGAATTGGGGGGTCTGGAAGTCGTGCATCTCGCCGCCGGCGTCGCGGACGACCAGGCGGAGCCGCGAGACACCGGCGGGGACGCTGTCGAACGCGAAACGGCCGTGCTCGCCCGGGTCGGTGCTGAACTCGCGCTCCCCCTGCACCAGGCGGATCGCGAGGGCCGCGGCATCCACCCACCCGTCGATGCGGCGCGCGCCGTCCTCGGTGGCGCTCACGTGCAGCAGTACGCTCGTCGTCCCGTCGCTGAACTGCAGCGTGGCGGTGTCGCTCTCGCCGCGCACGGCGGCGAGGTCGCCCTCCACGAGGGTCAGCAGCGCGTACTC
>JASBUD010000268.1 GCA_030148105.1 Microbacterium sp.
GCAGTTGCCGTAGAACGAGATGCCGCTCGTGACGCCGTGGACGACACGGGCGGTGTCGGGGTCGTCGATCGCGCCGAAGCGCAGCTGGTCCATCACGGCCACCGGGCGCGCGCCCATCGAGATGATGTCGCGGACGATGCCTCCGACGCCGGTCGCGGCACCCTGGAAGGGCTCGATGGAGCTCGGGTGGTTGTGCGACTCGACCTTGAAGGTGACCGCCCAGCCCTCGCCGATGTCGACGACGCCGGCGTTCTGGCCCATGCCGACCATGAGCCGTTCCTTCATCTCGTCCGAGACCTTCTGACCGAACTGGCGCAGATAGATCTTGCTGGACTTGTAGGAGCAGTGCTCGCTCCACATGACCGAGTACATCGCCAGCTCGCCGCTCGTGGGGCGGCGTCCCAGGATCTCGCGGATCTGCCGGTACTCGTCGTCCTTGAGTCCGAGCGCGCCGTAGGGCTGCTCCTTCTCGGGCGTCGCGACGGCGTTCTCGACGGTGTCGGCCAGGGACTTTCGGGAGGGGGTGGTCACGCGGCTCAGCTCCAGGATTCGGGGACGCCGGACCGGAACAGTCTAGTTGCGCGGGTGAGGGTTGACGGATGCCGGTGCTCGGCGTAACGTACAACCAAATGGTTGCACAAATGGAGCTCAGCGATGAACGGATCGACCGCGTCTTCCACGCGCTGGCCGCGGCTACGCGGCGCGACATCCTGCGGCGCACGATCGAGCGCGAGCACTCGGTCTCGGCGCTCGCCCGGGAGTACGACATGTCCTTCGCCGCCGTGCAGAAGCACGTCGCCGTGCTCGAAGAGGCGGGCCTCATCGTCAAGCGTGCCGAGGGGCGCGAGCGCCTCGTGCGAGCGGACCCCGACATGATCGCCCGCGCCCGCGTGCTGCTCGCCCGCTTCGAAGAGCTGTGGCGGTCCCGCATCGACCGCCTCGACGCCCTCCTCGCCGAAACTCCGCCCGATACCGGGTCTTCCGATCGAACCGACACCGAAAGGGACTGACAATGCCTGTCACCGACGTCACGACCGACCCTGAAGCGCTCACCATGACGCTGACCGCCGAGGTGGCGGCATCCGTCGACCGCCTCTGGGGCGCCTTCACCGACCCCCGCCAGCTCGAGCGGTTCTGGGGCCCTCCCGGCTACCCCGCCACCTTCACCGAATTCGACCTGTCGGTCGGTGGGCGAGCGCACTACCGGATGACCAGCCCCCAGGGGGAGCAATATCACGGGGTGTGGGAGTTCCTCGAGATCGACGGACCCCGCTCGTTCACGGCACTGGACTCGTTCGCGGATGCCGACGGGCGGGTACTGGCCGACATGCCGACCTCGCGCATGGTGTTCTCCTTCGAGCCGACCGAGACGGGCGCGCGGCTGCGCAACACGACGTACTTCGACTCGGCCGAGGCGCTCGAAAAAGTCGTCGCGATGGGCATGGTCGAGGGTTCGACGCTCGCGATGGGACAGCTCGACCGCGTGCTCGAGGGACTGCGCGCCTACGCCGCCGGTAAGGGCACGCAGACCGAGATCCTGGACGACACCCACGTGCGCATCACGCGCCTGATCGACGGTCCGCGCGAGCTCGTCTGGCGCGCGCACACCGAGCCGGAGCTCATGACGCAGTGGCTTCTCGGACCGGACGGCTGGCGCATGACCGTGTGCGAGATCGACCCGAGCGCGGGCGGGAAGTACCGCTACGCCTGGGAGCCGGTCGAGGGCGAGCCGGGCGAGGCCTTCGGGTTCGACGGGCAGACCCTGCTCTCGGAGCCCCCGGTGCGCGCCGTGACGACCGAGCACATGACCGGGACCGACTTCCCGTCGACGCTGAATGACATGAACCTCTACGAGGAGGACGGCGCGACGCTCATCACGCTGCTCATCGAGTACCCGGACTCCCAGACGCGCGACATGGTGCTCGCGACCGGGATGACCGAGGGCATGGAGACCAGCTACCAGCGCCTGGAGTCCGTGCTCACGTCCGTCTGATCCGCGCCGCTGCCCCTCCCCTTTTCCCTTTTCGCTGAGACGACAACTGCACGTCGAGACTGTGGGTGAACCCCATGGTTTCGACGTGCAGTTGTCGTCTCACGGGGAGAAGAGACGCCTGCGGCCGGCGTCAGGACGCGCGGGCCAGGGCGTCCTCGAACGCGACCCACGCGAGCATCGCGCACTTCACGCGCGCGGTGTACTTCGAGACGCCGCTGAGGGCCTCGGCGTCGCCGTAGGTCTCCTCGTCGATCGGGATCGTGCCGCGCGAGCGCAGCGCCGTGCGGAAGCCGTCGATCAGCTCGGTCGCCTGCGCGCGGGTGAGCCCGCCTTCGCGGTCGTCGACGAGCACCGCGAGCATCGAGGCGGAGGCCTGCGAGATCGAGCAGCCGGCTCCGTCCCACGTGATGTCGTGAACGGTGTCGTCGGGGTTCACCCGCACGCGGAGGGTGATCTCGTCGCCGCAGATCGGGTTGCGCTGGTGCGAGGTCGCGGTGCGCAGGTCTGCGGCATCCGCGTCGGCGATGCCTTTGCCGTGCGGCCGCTTGGAGTGCTCGAGGATGAGCTCCTGGTACAGCGACTCGAGCCCGCTCACGCGCCTGCTCCGAAGAACGGCCGCACGTCGGCGAGGGCCTCGAGGAACACGTCGACATCGTCTTCGGTGTTGTAGAGCGCGGCCGACGCCCGCACCGAGGCGGTCAGTCCGAAGCGCGCGTGCAGCGGCGCGGCGCAGTGGTGTCCGACGCGCACGGCGACGCCGCGCGAGTCGAGGAACTGCCCCACATCGTGCGCGTGCACCCCGTCGACGTCGAATGCGGCCAGGCCCACCCGCTCGACTCCCGGCGCGTCGCCGAGGATGCGCACGCCGTCGATGCCGCGGAGCCCATCGAGCAGGCGGGCGCCGAGCGCGCGCTCATGGGCGTGCACGGCATCCATCCCGACCGCATCGAGATAGCGGACCGCCGCCGCGAGGCCGATCGCCTGCGACACCGGCTGCGTGCCCGCCTCGAAGCGCTGCGGCGGCGGCAGGTACTCGCTGGAGTCCAACCCGACGCGCGTGATCATCGACCCGCCGGTCAGGAACGGCGGGAGCTCCTCCAGGATCTCGGCGCGCCCGTACAGACCGCCGATCCCGTACGGCCCGAGCATCTTGTGGCCGGAGAAGACCGCGAGGTCCACGCCGAGATCGGGCAGGTCGAGCGCCAGGTGCGGCGCGGACTGGCACGCGTCGAGCACGGTGACGGCACCGACGCGCCGAGCGAGGGCGACGAGCTCGGCGACCGGATTGACGATGCCCAGCACATTGGAGACGTGCGTGAAGGCGACGATGCGCGTGCGCTCTCCGATGACGGATGCCGCGGCATCCAGATCCAGCCGGCCGTCATCGTGCACGGGGATATGGCGCAGCACCGCGCCGGTGCGCGCGGCGAGCTCCTGCCACGGCACGAGGTTCGCGTGGTGCTCGATCTCGGTCAGCACGATCTCATCGCCGGGCCGCAGCGCGAAGCGCGCGCTCGCCGGGGCGCCGCGCCCGAGCGTGGCGTTGCCGATCGCGTAGGCGACGAGGTTCAGCCCGGCGGTCGCCCCGCTCGTCCAGACGATCTGCTCGGCATCCGCCCCGACGAATCCGGCCACGGTCGCCCGCGCGTCCTCGAACAGCTCCGTCGCCTCGGCCGCGAGGGTGTGTGCGCCGCGGTGCACGGCGGCGTTCGCATTCGTGAGGAAGTCGACCTCGGCCTCGATCACCGCGCGCGGCTTCTGGCTCGTCGCGGCGGAGTCGAGGTACACGAGCGGGTGGCCGTCGACCTGGCGCCGGAGGATCGGGAAGTCCTCACGCAGCGCCCGGGCGTCCAGCGTCGTCGGGATTTCGGTCGAGGGGGTCACCTTTCCAGGCTACGCGCCCGCGCGTCGGCACGGGCTGGCGCGGTGTCGACGGTCGATCCCATCGGGTTCGGGACGCCTCCGCTCCGTTCAGGCGCGTGTCGGGCGCCCCAACGGACGTGGCGCGCCCCGAACCGTGCCGATGCGCGCGGCTAGCGTCCGCAGCGCCCGGTGAAGGGGAGGTCGTCGTCTGCGGTGCGCGCCGGCGGGACGGGGGGTGCGTCCTTCCTGGGCGTCCGGTCGGAGCGCCGCAAGACGCCGCTCAACGGGAGGGCGCCGACGCACGCGATCGCGAGGAGATCGCCCTCGTGCACATCCGCGGGGATGTCCAATCGGGCGATGTCGCCGGGCGCGCCCTCGGTGAGCAGCCTGACCCGGCGCCGGCGGGCGGCGCTGGGCCGACCGATGACCCGGACGGTCTCGATCTGTCGCCCGCCGAGAGCCGCATCGACCCACACGTCCGGGCGCTGGAAGAGCCCGAGGTGGTCGACGTGCTCGACCCGGGTGACCACGATCGTCAGCGGACGCTCGGCCCCGCGGTGACGGGGATGCCAGGTCCTGGCCTGTCCGACACGCACGAAGGGGGTCCCGTCCACGGATGCCACGGCGCTCAGCGGCACCCCGTGGACGAGCACGTCACGCTCGGTGTGGGTCGTGCCAGTGGGCCAGCAGGCAGCCGTGGCCGCATCGAGCGACGCGTTCGAGAGGGCGATGCTGTTGAGGATGGTCATGACTTCGAGCTCCTGAGGGGGAAGATGCGGCGCCGAGAACAGGAAAGGCATCAGGCGGAGTTCGTCCGGGGCGACCTCCGCGCCTGAGCGGGCGTCGAAGGGCGGATGTCGTGCAGAGTCACCGCACGGGCGCACGGGATCGCCAGGAGGTCGCCGCGGCGCAGGTCTGCGGGGAGCTCGGCACGCGTGCCGGGCCCGGTCATCGTCGTCGCGGACGCGGTGAGCACCGAGCATTCGGCAGCGGCTGCCGTCGAGACCCTGCCGATCAGACGCGACTGGTGCCAGTTCGCCGCAGCGTCCGACAGGTCCCCATCGACCAGCACGACCCGTCCCGCGGGGGTGTCGACGACGTCGGTGACCGAGACGACGATCACGGCGACGTCGTGACGCAGCGCCGGACGCGTCCGGGCCTCCGGGACGCACGCGTCGGCGGTGTGCACGCAGGGCGTCTCGCACAGTGCGGCCAGCCGAACGAGCGAGACGCCGGCGATCACGACGTCATCGACGGTCGCGAAGGTGTGCTCTGGCCAGGAGCGGGCGTGGAGCGGGTCGGGGATGCTCCGGCGCAGGGTGGGCATGATTTGCGTGAGGGTCATGCGCTCGCCTCCCGGACGTGCAGAGAGCCCGGGGTTGTGGGCGCGTGCGATGTGGTGTGCATGAATCCGTTCTCGCACGCGCACGATCCGAGATCACGCGTCCTCACGCAATGCGAACGAGCGTCGACCGAACACCTACGGCGTGCTCACGCGCACCCCGCCCCTACGATGGCGACGTGGACTTCTCCTTCGCTTTCACACCCGACCTGATCGCGGTGTTCCTGACCCTGTTCGTGCTCGAGATCGTGCTCGGCGTCGACAACGTCATCTTCATCTCGATCCTGGCCTCCAAGCTCCCGAAGGAGCAGCAGGCCAAGGCGCGCAACCTCGGCCTCACGCTGGCGATGCTCATCCGCGTGATCCTGGTGTTCTTCGCAGGCTGGATCATCACGCTCAAGGAAGACGTCGTCGTCCTGTTCGGCATGGGCTTCTCGTGGAAGGACTTCATCCTCATCGCCGGTGGGCTCTTCCTCGTCTACAAGGCGGTGACCGAGATCCACCACAAGCTCGAGGGCGCCGAGGAGGACCACGGCGGCAGCGGCAAGAAGGTCGCCCAGATCACGTTCGCGTCGGTGATCACCCAGATCCTGCTGCTGGACATCGTCTTCTCGCTCGACTCCGTCATCACGGCGGTCGGCATGACCGAGAACCTCATCGTGATCATCACGGTCGTCGTGCTCTCGTTCGGCATCATGCTCTTCGCGTCGCGCTTCATCTTCGCGTTCGTGAACAAGCACCCCACCGTGAAGATGCTGGCGCTGTCGTTCCTGCTGCTGATCGGTGTCTTCCTCATCGCGGAGGGCTTCGGCATCAAGATCGACAAGGCTCTGATCTATGCGCCGATGGCGTTCGCGATCCTCGTCGAGGCGCTGAACCTCATCTACGCCGCCCGCAAGGCCAAGCGCGAGCAGAAGGCGCAGCACGCCGTGCGCCTGCGCCCCCAGTACCCCGACGTCGACGAGTCGGTCGCCGTGTCCGCGGCGCTGTCGAAGGGGCCGGATGCCGGTGCCGTCGGTCTTTCGCGCAAGCCGGTCTCGGGCGCCTCGGCGCCGGCGGACGAGCGCGCGGGTCTCGGCTGACCTCGCGCCGGGCAGTCCGGCATCCGCCCGCGGCACTTTCCTGCAGGTGCGGCGCCGATCGACGCAGCGTTCGCCTGAAACTGCAGCAGGCGACGAGCGGATGCCGCGCCTCACCGCCCCGGCCGCGGGCGAGTGGTCGGCAGCCCGGCGCCGTGGAGGATGTCGTAGAGCGCGCGTGGTGAGCGCAGCGCGGGCAGGCGCCAGCGCGAGAACGCACGCACCTGCCGACGCAGGTCGTCTTCGCGGTCCTTCTCCGCCAGCAGGACCTCCTCCGGCGTGCGGCCTCGCAGCAGGTGAGGGTCGCGATACTTCCCCGCGCCGTCGAACTCGCCGATGTGGCGATGGTCGCGCCAGAAGAAGTCGGTGAAGGCATCGCGTCCGTTCGTCAGGACGAAGCGAGCCTGCAGTTCCGGGGCCGGGAATCCCAGCATCCCGATCAGGACGCGGCTCTGCGACTCGCGCACGCTGTCGGCCAGACTCGTGGCGAAGCCCGCGGCGCGCGCGGCGCGGGCGCATCCCCTCCCGGACATTCCGCCGACGTGTTCATCGAGTGCGGCTCCGCTCACAAGCGCTCCTGCCGCCCGCTTCGACCACAGCGCCTGGTCGAGGGCCACGACGCCGTCGAGGAACCTGCTGTCAGCACTCAGGTCGACAGCGGTCTGCAGCGGTGTCGTGACGCTGTGGTGCTGCCACGGGACGGCGAGGATGTCCGCGACGTCCCCTCGCCCGCGCCGGCGGAACTGTCCGCTGGACCGGCCGCCCGAGCTGATCCCGGTGCTGACGTCGATCCGCTCCGGCCACGGGCCGATCCGGTCGATGCCGTACAGCGCCGCTGCCGCGGCATGCGAGATCACCAGTTCGGAGCGGGCGCGGGCGGCCGCTTCCCACACGCGCTGGGCGTGGCGGGCCATCGGCGAGAGCGCCTCCCAGTCCGCGCGTGTGACGAACGCGCCGGGCGCGATGCGCACGAGGTCGCCGCCGGCCAGGCGCGCTCGCAGCCGCCGGTCGTTCACCGGCTCGCCGTCGTTCTCGCGGCGGCGGAAAACCGTGGCCAACGGAGGCTCGTCCATCCACATCCGCTCAGGATGTCGCGCCCTTCGACCGTGCCGATGTCTGCCCGCCCCAGTGGTGGACTCCCCGCCCGACCACCCTACTTGGGGAGGAACCCCGGTTCGGCATCCGCTTGCGCCACTTTCCCGCGGGCGCTGCACCGATCGACGCAGCGGTCGCCGGAAAATGCAGCAGGCGACGAGCGGATGCCGCGGCTCAGGGCGCGAGGACCAGCCGGTACCCCATGCCCGACTCGGTGAGCAGGTGCCGGGGATGCGCGGGATCGGCCTCGAGCTTCTTGCGCAGCTGCGACATGTACAGGCGCAGATAGCCGGAGTCGCTCACCTGGTCGCTGGCCCAGATCTCCTTCAGCAGCGTCTGCCGGGTCACAAGGGCACCGGGGTTGCGGGCGAGGAACTCCAGCATCCGCCATTCGGTCGGAGTGACGTGCACGCGCGCTCCGGCGCGCGAGACCGACTTCGCCGCCAGGTCGACCGTGACATCGCCGAACGTCACCACGGGCTCTCCGGTACCGGATCCGGCCCGGCGCGACAGGGCGCGCAGCCGTGCGAGCAGCTCGTCGATCTGGAACGGCTTCGTGACGTAGTCGTCGGCGCCGGCATCCAGGGCCTCGACTTTGTCCGCAGAACCCGTGCGGCCCGACACCACGATGATCGGGGCCGAGCTCCACCCGCGCAGCGCCTCGATCACCTCCACGCCGTTCAGGCGCGGCATCCCGAGGTCGAGCAGCACCATGTCGGGGTGCGACTGCGCGGCCATCGCGACCGCGGCCGCCCCGTCGGGCGCGGCGATCACGTCGTAGCCGTGCGCGGCGAGGGTGATGCGCAGCGCGCGGACGAGCTGCGGGTCGTCGTCGGCGATGAGGATCTTCACGAGACCGCCAAGGGGAGCTCGATCACCATGGTCAGTCCTCCGCCGGGGGTGTCTTCGGGAGTGAGGGCTCCGCCCATGCCCTCGCTGAATCCCTTCGACAATGCCAGACCGAGTCCCAGACCAGTCGCATTGTCGGTGTCGCCGAGGCGCTGGAACGGCGCGAACACGTCGTCGCGACGATCGATCGGGATGCCGGGGCCGTGGTCGATGATCCGCAATTGGGCGCTGCCGCCCAGCCGACTGGTGCTGACCCGCACCGGGATGCCGGCCGGCGAATGTCGGTGCGCGTTCGCGAGCACGTTGACGACCACGCGCTGCAGGAGCACCGGATCCGCGTGCACGGGCGGAAGATCGCGGTCCAGCGCCAGGTCGACCGAGGACGGTCCGAGGCCGAGCTCCTCGACCGCCGCGAGCACCACGTCGGCGGCATCCACCGGCCGGAGCGACACGGCGAGCACACCCGCCTGCACCCGACTCACGTCGAGCAGGTCGGTGACCAGCGTGGACAGGGTCGTGAGGCTCTCGTCCGCGGTCTCCAGCAGCTCGCGGCGATCTTCGGGTGAGAGGTTCTCGTCGAGGTTCCGCAGGCCCCCGACCGCGGCGACGGCCGCCGCGAGCGGTCGGCGCAGGTCGTGGCTGACCGCGGAGAGCAGGGCACTGCGCACCTGGTCGGTCTCGGCGAGGGCGCCGGCTTCACGCGCGGTCGCGGTCAGGTCGGTGCGCTCGAGTGCGGCGCCGAGCTGCGCGACGATCACGTCGAGCAGGCGGCGCTCGGAGGCGTCGAGCGGACCTCCATGCAGCTCGAGTGTCGCGCGGGACGGCTCCCCGATCGGGATCGACGTGAAGCGGTTGTCGCGCACCGGCTCGCCGTCGGTGGCGAGGACCGTGCCGTCCGCGGCCGTGAGGCGGACGCCGCTCATCCCGAACGCCTCGCGCGTGCGGGCGATGAGGGCGGGCACCGCGCTCTCGCCGCGCAGGATGCTGCCCGCGACGCTTGCGAGCAGCTCGGCCTCCGCGGTGGCGCGGTGCGCGACGCGGGCACGGCGGGCGGCCTGGTCGACGATGTAGCTCACCAGTGCGGCGATGATGACGTAGAGGAACAGGGCCCACAGATGCAGGGGGTCGGAGATCTCGACCGTGAACTGCGGGGCGACGAACAGGTAGTCCAGAGTGAGGCCCGACAGCACGGCGGCGAACAGCGCCGGCCAGATCCCGCCGGTCAGGGCGACGACCACGACGAGCAGCTGGAAGGCCAGCACGTCCGAAGTGATCGACTCGGGAGTCCGGGACACGTACAGCAGCCAGGTCAGGAGCGGTCCGCCGACGAGGGCGACCACGAAGCCGAGCACGACGCGCTGACGGCTGAGCGCACCGCCGGTCACCCGCGGCAGGGCGAAGCGGCCCCCCGCCGCGGAATGGGTGACGATGTGGACGTCGATGTCACCGGACTCGCGGATCACCGTGGCGCCGATGCCGGGGCCGGTCAGCGCGGCCTTCAGTCGCCCCCGTCGACTCACGCCGATCACGAGCTGCGTCGCGTTCACCGAACGGGCGAACTCCACGAGCGCCCGCGGGATGTCATCGCCGACGACCTGGTGGTATGTGCCGCCGAGCGACTCGATCAGCTCCCGCTGCGCGGCCAGCGCGCCGGGCGCGGCGGCGCGCAGCCCGTCCTGACTGGAGACGTGGACGGCGAGCAGCTCACCGCCGGCCGATCGCGCGGCGATGCGCGCGCCGCGCCGCAGGAGCGTCTCGCCCTCCGGCCCGCCGGTCAGCGCGACCACGACGCGCTCGCGCGCCTGCCACGTGCCGCTGATGCCCTGCTCGGCCCGGTACGTGCGCAGCGCGCTGTCGACCTCGTCCGCGAGCCACAGCAGGGCGAGCTCGCGCAGCGCCGTGAGATTGCCGAGCCGGAAGTAGTTCGACAGCGCGGCGTCGATGCGTTCAGCCGGGTAGACGACACCGGCCGCGAGGCGGTCGCGCAGCGACTGGGGCGCGAGGTCGATCACCTCGACCTGGTCGGCGGCCCGGACGACGGCATCCGGCACCGTCTCGCGCTGCGTGACCCCGGTGATCTGCTCGACGACGTCGTTGAGCGACTCGATGTGCTGGACGTTGACGGTCGTGATGACGTCGATGCCGGCATCCAGGATCCGCTGCACGTCCTGCCAGCGCTTCTCGTGCGCCGAACCGGGGACGTTCGTGTGCGCGAGCTCATCGACGAGCGCCACCCGCGGCGCGCGCGCGAGGACCGCATCGAGGTCCATCTCGCTCAGCTCGACGCCGCGGTGCGCGACGGAACGGCGGGGCACGATCGGGAGTCCCTCGACGAGAGCGGCGGTCGCCGCACGGCCGTGCGTTTCGACCACGGCGATCACGACGTCCGTGCCGTCTGCGAGGAGGCGCCTGCCCTCTTCGAGCATCGCGTAGGTCTTGCCGACACCCGGCGCCGCGCCCAGCAGCACCCGCAGTCGCCCGCGCTTCATCGGAAGGTCCCTCAGTTCTGCAGCCGGTCGAGCGCCAGATTGAGCTCGAGCACGTTCACACGGGGCTCCCCGAGGTATCCGAGGTCCCGTGACTGGATCATAGACGCGACGAGATCGCGGACGTCCGACTCGGGGATGCCGCGCTCGGCCGCGACGCGCGGCACCTGCAGCAGGGCGTACGACGGACTGATGTGCGGGTCCAGTCCTGAGCCGGAGGCCGTCACCGCGTCGGCCGGGATCTCGGACACCTCGACCCCCTCGAGCTCGGCGATCGCCGCCTGACGCTGCCGGATCGCCTCGATCAGGTCCGCGTTCTCCGGCCCCCAGTTGGAGCCGCTCGAGGCGCCCCCGTCGTAGCCGTCGCCGGCCGCCGACGGGCGGGACTGGAAGTACTCGGGGAGCGCGGCGCCGTCGGCATCGGTGAACGACTGGCCGATGAGCGCGCTGCCGACAGGCGTGCCCTCCGCATCCGTCACGAGGGAGCCGTTCGCCTGCCAGGGCAGTGCGAGCTGACCGATCGCGGTGACGAGGGCCGTATAGCCGATGCCGAGGACGAGGGTGAAGACGAGCATCGCGCGGACGGCGACGCCGGCGGTGCGGACGGTGGAGCGGGTGGTGGACACGGTGTTCTCCGAGGTCGGGGCTCAGAAGCCCGGGATGAGGCTCACGACGAGGTCGATGAGCTTGATGCCGATGAAGGGGGCGATGATGCCGCCGAGCCCGTAGATCGCGAGGTTGCGACTCAGGATCTGCGACGCGCTCGCCGGGCGGTATTTCACGCCGCGAAGGGCGAGCGGGATGAGAACGATGATGACGAGGGCGTTGAAGATGATCGCGCTCGTGACGGCGGAGGCCGGCGAGCTGAGCTGCATGATGTTCAGCGCCGCGAGTCCGGGGAAGATCCCCATGAACATCGCGGGGATGATCGCGAAGTACTTCGCGATGTCGTTCGCGAGGGAGAACGTGGTGAGGGCGCCCCGGGTGATCAGCAGCTGCTTGCCGATCCGCACGATGTCGATCAGTTTGGTCGGGTCGCTGTCGAGGTCGACCATGTTGCCGGCCTCCTTCGCGGCGGAGGTGCCCGTGTTCATCGCGACGCCGACGTCGGCCTGCGCGAGCGCGGGGGCGTCGTTGGTGCCGTCACCGGTCATGGCGACCAGACGACCGCCTTGCTGATATGAGCGGATGAGTTCGAGCTTGCGTTCCGG
>JASBUD010000271.1 GCA_030148105.1 Microbacterium sp.
CGAGTCGGTCGCGGTGACGACGCCCTCGACGCAGTCCCACACCGCCGACGAGCTTGTCCATCCACCCGCGGATCGCCCAGAGGAAGGGGTTCGAGTACCAGCCTCGCTCCCCGCCGATGCCCTGTACGACGCGCCACAGCGCTTCCGGCGAGGCGGGCGTGGCGAGCGTGCGCTTGTCGGTAAAGACGGTCTTGCCGGCCCAGTCCGGGTCGTTGGGCAGGGGGTCGCTCGGAACCCCGAGCACCTCGCCGTCCTGCCAGCTCGTCTCGATCGCATCGAGCTCCACTTTGCCCAGCGCGAGGGCGACCGCCCGTCGGTACGGAGTCAGGCCACCTTCGGGCTGAGGGATCAGCGCGTCCACGTCGCGGTTCTTCACGATGCACTCGTTCTGCAGCGACTCCACGAGCGGCATCGCGACGCGGCGCGGAATAGGGGTCACGAGGTTGACCCAGTGCGAGGCCAGACGGGGCGTGAGGACCGGCAGTGCGGCGATGCCGCGCTGCTTGAGGCCCGCCTCGACCGCGTATCCGTTCATCATCTGCCCGTAGCGCAGGACGTCGGGCCCGCCGATGTCGACGGCGGTGTTGACGTCGGGGTCGACGCGTGCCGCGCCCAGGAGGTAGTGCAGCACGTCGCGGACGGCGATCGGCTGGATGCGGTTGCGCACCCACTTGGGGGCCGGCATGTAGGGCAGCACCTCCGTGAGATGGCGCACCATCTCGAACGACGCGGAGCCCGAGCCGATCACGACGCCGGCCTGCAGGACGAGCGTCGGAACGCCGCTGTCCATGAGGATCTGCCCGACCTCCACGCGGGATCGGAGGTGCGCCGACAGCTCGGTGTTCTCCGGATGCAGTCCCCCGAGGTACACGATCCGCTGCACTCCCGCCGCCGCCGCGGCCGTCGCGACGGTCGTGGCGGCCTCGCGATCCGCGCTCTCGAAGCCCTTGCCCGCGCCCATCGAATGGACCAGGTAGTAGAGCACGTCGACGTCGCGGACGGCGTCCGCCATCGCCGCCGGATCGGCCGCGTCGCCCTCCGTGACCTCGACGTTGCTCCCCCAGTCGAAGGCGGCGACCCGTGCGGCGTCGCGCGCGAGGACCCGCACGCGGTATCCCGAGTTCAGCAGACGGGGCACGAGGCGTCCGCCGAGGTATCCGGTTGCGCCGAGCACGAGCGCGCGGGGAGCGGTGCCGTCCTCACGCGGCACAGCGCGCAGAGCCTCTTCTCGACCGGTGGGCGCAGTCAGATCGTCCATGCCCGAAAGGCTATGCCCCCGCGGAGGGCGCTCGGCGCGTGGCGGGCAGATCCATCGCGAACGCCTGAACGCCGTCGTGGGACGGGATCGGGTCGAAACCCACGCGCGGATAGAATGCGAGCGCTCCGGCGTTGTCGGCCGAGGCGACCAGGTGCAGACCCCGCACGCCGCGCGCCCGCAGAGCGGCGACGACGGTCTCGATCAGCCGCCTCCCCCACCCCTGTCCCTGCAGCTCCGGAAGGAGATCGATGTGCAGATGAGCGGGATATCGAGCGGCATAGGGCTCCACGCCCGGCGCCCGCGAGTAGGCGTAGATCAGCGTGCCGTCCTGGCGCGAGCGCTCGCACTCCGGCTTCGGCCACAACGCTCCATGTTCGGGCCACCATTCGTCACGGAACCACGCCTCGAAGGCATCGGTGTCGTCCGTCGCGACCGCATAGCCCGCGACGCGCCCGTCGTCCGTCTCTACGACGAACGCGAGATCGGGATGCCGCGCGACGTACGGCAGCACGAAGATCTGGGCCCAGATGCGGTCGTCCGCGAAGATCCCGGTCCCGTCGGCTCCGGCATCCGCGGTCTTCAGGCAGATCTCGGCGAGTGCGGGTTCGTCGCCGGGTCGGAACGGGCGGATGCGTGGCACCGCACCAGCCTACGAGCGGTCGCTCTCCGTCTCCCAGTTCACTCCAGCCGCCCATACCGGATGTGGGTCGCCAACGGCGAGTGCAGCACCTCGACGGGTTCGAAGCCGAAGACGTCCAGGTCGGAGAAGATCCGTTCGCCGGATCCCAGCACGACCGGTGCGATATCGATCGTCAGCTCATCGACGACGTCGGCCGCGAGCGCCTGGCGGACGGTGGACGCCCCGCCGGCGATGTCCACGCCGCGTTCACCGGAGACCTCGACGGCGCGCTCATACGCCGCGTCGAACCCGTCGGTCACGAAATGGAACGTCGTGCCGCCCGCCATCTCGATCGGCTCCCGGGCGAAGTGGGTGAGGACGAACACGGGCGCGTGATAGGGGGGCTCCGGACCCCACCACCCCCGCCAGTCCTCGTCCCACGCTCCGCGGATCGGCCCGAACATGTTGCGGCCCATCACGTACGCTCCGCGCGGACGACCGAGCCAGCCGGACGCGGTCGCGTCGGCCTCGGTCGCGCGCGGGTCCCCGAGGTGCCAGCGATGCACCGCCAGCCCGCCGACTCCGAGCGGATCGTCTCGGCTCTGCGCAGGACCCGCGACGAACCCGTCGATGGACATGGACATGTGGCAGGTCGTGTGCGCCATGTGCGATCTCCGTTCTGTGCGTCAGCGTCTGCCGGTCCCGAACATGCCGCGGATCACGCCGTTCAGGATCGTCTGGGTCGACTTGGACCCCAGGATCTGCTCGAGCGGCGACTTCTGCGCCGCGCGCGGCGTCCGGGTCGTCCCGGAGGTCTTCTTCAGCAGCCGGTCGTATTCGGCTTGGCGCGCCTTGGCTTCCTTGTCGGCCTGCTTCTGGATCGCCGCCTGCTGCTTCGCGTACTCGGCATCCGCCTTCGCCTTGGCCAGCGCCGCCTCCTGCGCCGCTGCGGCGTCGTTCGCCGCGTTCATCCGGGCGGTCAGGATCTCGCGGGCGGACTCCCGATCGATCGGGGTGCCGTATTTCGGCAGCAGAGGAGATGCCGCCACGGCGGCGTCGATCGCGGCGTCCGGCGTCGGCGACATCAGTCCCTGCGGGGCGCGCAGACGTGTCCAGGCGACGGGAGTGGGCGCGCCCTTCTCACTCATGACGGTCACGATCGCCTCACCGGTTCCGAGTTCCTGCAGGACGCGCTCGAGGTCGTAGCCCGACCGGGGGTACGTGCCCACCGTGGCGCGGAGCGCCTTCGCATCGTCGGGGGTGAATGCGCGCAGCGCGTGCTGGACGCGTGAGCCCAGCTGCGCCAGCACGTCGGACGGGACATCCTTCGGGGTCTGCGTCACGAAGAAGACGCCGACGCCCTTCGAGCGGATGAGGCGGACGGTCTGGACGATCGCGGCGGTGAAGTCCTTGGAGGCGTCCCGGAACAGCAGGTGCGCCTCGTCGAAGAAGAACACGAGCTTCGGCTTGTCCAGGTCGCCGACTTCGGGGAGCAGCTCGAACAGCTCGGCGAGGAGGTACATCAGGAACGTCGAGAACAGCGCCGGCTTGTCGGCGACGCCGGGCACCTCCAGGAGGCTCACGATGCCACGCCCGTCCGGCGCCGTGCGCAGGAACTCGCGCACGTCGAACTCGGGTTCGCCGAAGAACACGTCGGCCCCTCCGTCGGCGAACGTGATGAGCTCGCGCAGGATCACGCCCGCGGTCGCGGCGGAAAGACCGCCGAGGTTCTTCAGCTCCGCCTTGCCCTCGGCGCTGGTGAGGTAGGTCAGCACCGCCCGGAGGTCGGACAGGTCGACGAGGGCGAGACCGTTCGCATCGGCGTAATGGAACACGAGCCCGAGGCTCGACTCCTGTGTGGCGTTCAGCCCCAGGACCTTGCTCAGCAGCAGCGGACCGAACCCCGACACGGTCGCGCGGACCGGCACGCCTTTGCCGACACCGCCGAGGGCGTAGTACTCCGTGACGGATGCCGCGGGCGACCAGTCCTGCCCGATCGCCCTGGTGCGCGCGAGCAGCTTCTCGCTGGACGCGCCCGGTGTCGCGACTCCGGAGAGGTCGCCTTTGATGTCGGCGGCGAAAACCGGGACGCCCTTGGCCGCAAGCTGCTCGGCGAGCCCTTGGAGGGTGCGGGTCTTGCCGGTCCCGGTGGCTCCCGCGACGAGGCCGTGACGGTTCATCATGCCGAGCGGGATGCGGATCTGCGCATCGGGAACGGCATCCCCGTTCATGAGCGCGCCGAGGTCGAGGGTCTCCGCCGCGAAGGTGTACCCCGTGATCACGGTCTGCACCTGCTCGGGGCTCAGCGGCCCGGCGGGCACTGCCTGCGGTGCAGCCTCCGCCGCGGGTGTCGACGGCAACTCCGCGGGGGCCGGCGGGACGTCAGCTGCGGGCGCGGCTTGCTCCGGGGACGTCGATGTCGCCTGCCCCGCCGGTGCGGCCGCCGCCCTCGCGGCCGCGGCTTCGGCGGCCGCGAGCGCTGCCCGGGCCTGCGCCGCCTTCAGCTGCGCTTCGGCCGCCTCGGCCTCTGCGCGAAGCCTCGCGAGCTCCGCTTCGGCTGCGGCGACGGACGGATCGACGGGCTCGGCGGCACTCATGCGCACAGCCTACTGAGGCGGCGCGGGGGCGGACTCGACCGTCTTCTGCCTGCTCGGCCGCTCCTGGATCAGCTTCGGCGCGAAGATCCCGGCGACGATGAGGACGACGCCGATCCCGATGAGCGCGCCGCCGA
>JASBUD010000278.1 GCA_030148105.1 Microbacterium sp.
GCACGCCGGCGCCCCACCCACACCACGAAGAACGCCACGACGACGATGCCGATCGCGATCCCGATCACGTAGACCGCGACGCCCGCGTAGCCGGGCGGGACGAGTTCGGGATTGTTCGGGTTCAGGAACGGATAGGGGTACCAGTACGGCACGTCGCTCCCCGGCGAGGTGATGAGGGGTCCGCGCAGGAGCGTGTAGATCACCCACACGACGGGGTAGATCACGACGACGAGCACGCTCTTCCACGCGAGTGCGCGCCGTCGAGGTGCGAAGAGGAGATCCAGCAGCATCACGAGCGGGATCACGACGTGCAGCACCTCGTTCGACCAGGCGACGGTCTGCCCCTGCGGCAGCGGGATGTTGCGCAGCAGGAGGTTGTAGACGACCCCTGTGGTCACCATGTACGTCGTCGCGCACAGCAGCAGGACGGCGTACCCCTGAGGTTCGGCACCCTCGGTGACGCGCCCGCGTCGCCACCACCAGACCGCCCCGATCGTGAGCGTCACCGCCGCGATCAGGTTCGACTGGATCGTGAAGAAGCTCAGGAAGTTCGCCACGACGGTCGGCACGTGCCAGCCGAACTGCAGGGCGTTGGACGTGCTGCGCTGCAACTGCGCGATCACGGCCGCCACACCGAGGACAGCAGCGGCGATGCGGACGAACGACCAGATCCAGGCCCAACGGGCGGTGCGCAGCATGCGCTCACCCTATCGACGCCGAGACCCGGCGAGGCGGCATCCGTGGGCCGCCGGAGGGGCCCCGATAGGATGGGGTGTACCGTCGGATCCTTCCCGAGGAGTGAACATGCCCGCCATCGTGATCGTCGGAGTCCAGTGGGGCGATGAGGGCAAGGGAAAGGCCACCGATCTGCTCGGTGAGCGCACCGACGTGGTGGTGAAGTTCAACGGCGGCAACAACGCCGGCCACACGGTCGTGATCGGCGACGAGAAGTACGCGCTGCACCTGCTGCCCTCCGGCATCCTCTCGCCCGGTGTCACCCCCGTGATCGGCAACGGCGTCGTGGTCGACCTCGAGGTGCTGTTCGCCGAGCTCGAGGCGCTCAACGCCCGCGGCCTGGACACCACGAAGCTCAAGATCAGCGCGAACGCGCACATCATCACGCAGTACCACCGCACGCTCGACAAGGTCACCGAGCGCTTCCTCGGCAAGCGCATGATCGGCACGACGGGGCGGGGGATCGGGCCGGCGTACGCGGACAAGATCAACCGGGTCGGCATCCGCCTGCAGGACCTCTTCGACGAGAACATCCTGCGCCAGAAGGTCGAGGGGGCGCTCGACCAGAAGAACCATCTCCTGGTGAAGGTGTTCAACCGGCGCGCGATCACGATCGACGAGGTCGTGGAGGACCTGCTGTCGTACGCGCCGCGTCTGAAGGACATGGTGTGCGACACCTCACTGCTGCTGAACGAAGCCCTGGATGCCGGTGAGGTCGTCGTGTTCGAGGGCGGCCAGGCGACGATGCTCGACATCGACCACGGCACGTACCCGTTCGTGACCTCCTCGTCGGCCACTGCGGGTGGCGCCGCCACCGGCTCGGGCGTCGGACCCAATCGCCTGGACCGCATCGTCGGCATCGTGAAGGCATACACGACGCGCGTCGGCTCCGGACCGTTCCCGACCGAGCTGTTCGACGAGCAGGGGGAGTGGCTGCGTTCGCGCGGGTTCGAGTTCGGCACGACCACCGGTCGCCCCCGCCGGGTGGGCTGGTACGACGCCCCGATCACGCGCTACGCGACCCGCATCAACGGGATCACCGACCTCGTGCTGACCAAGCTCGACATCCTCACGGGCCTGGACGAGATCCCGGTGTGCGTGGCGTATGACGTCGACGGCACGCGCTTCGACGAGGTGCCCGTCAACCAGTCCGACTTCCACCACGCCAAGCCGATCCTGGAGTACTTCCCGGGCTGGAAAGAGGACATCTCGGGTGCGCGCACCTTCGATGACCTCCCGCTCGCGGCGCAGGACTACGTTCTGGCCCTCGAGGAGATGAGCGGCACGCGCATTTCGGTCATCGGCGTCGGGCCCTCCCGCGACGCCGTGATCGTGCGCCACGACCTCGTCGACTGATGCGCTTCTGGGTCGGCGGCTACACCGCCCGGTCCGGCGGCAACGCGACGGGCATCGGGGTTCTGGACGCCGGGAGCGTGGACGACATCCTGGCCGGGGGACAGCTGCGGTTCGCCGGGGACGCCGTCGCCGCGGACGGGTCGCCGTCGTGGGTGGCTGAACACCCGGATCACGATGTCGTGTACGCCGCGATCGAGGACGCGGGAACGGTGCGCGCCTACCGCCGTACCGGTGAGCGCACGTTCGAGCCGTTCGGTGGGCCGGTCGAGGCGGGCGAGGCGGTGTGCCACGTCGCCGTGGCCCCCGACGGCGGGTCGCTCGTCGCGAGCTGCTGGGGCGACGGCCGCGTCGTGCGGATGCGACTGGATGCCGCAGGCAAGCCCTCCGCACCGGTGATCGGTGACGCGGCATCCGACCCCTACGGGCCGGATGCCGAGCCCACGGACTTCGGCGGCGCGGTCGACCTGTCCGCACGCGTGGACCCGCACCGGAGCGCCGACCGGAGTGCCGGCGTGGATCTCAGTCGCGGTGTGGATCTCGCCGACGCGGCGCGGGCGCTGCGAGCGGCTGCCGGCGACGAGTACGCGCATCTCGTGCCGGAGTACGACGCCGATCAGGCCGACCCCGAGTCGGCCGCGGAGACGGAAGAGGCGGCATCCCGCGCCTCGCGCGCGCATCAGGCGGTCTTCCTCCCCGGCGGTCTCGTCGCGACCACCGACATGGGCTGGGACCTCGTGCGGTTCTGGCGGGCGGACGGCGCGGGGCTGCGCGAAGTGCAGCAGGTCGTCCTGCCGCGCGGCAGCGGTCCCCGTCACACGGTGTGGCACCCGAGCGGCCATCTCTACGTCGTGACCGAACTGAGTCGCGAGGTCTTCGCGCTCGCCCCCGACCCGACCGGGCGCTGGCGAGTCGTCACGGGTACGACGCTCGGGGCGGGCACCCTCGACGGCGATACCGCGGCCGAACTCGCGGCATCCCGCGACGGCGAGTTCCTCTACGCCGGGGTCCGCGGCAGCAACACGATCGCCACCGTGCGCGTGAAGGGCGCGGGGGACGCGCTCGCGCCGGTCGCCCTCGTGGACTCG
>JASBUD010000291.1 GCA_030148105.1 Microbacterium sp.
AGTCCTCGGCGAGGCGGAACGGCGTCTCGTAGCCCAGCGGCACGACGCCGGTCTCGAGCCGGATCGACGCGGTGCGCTGCGTCGCGGCGGCGAGGAAGGGCAGCGCGGAAGAGATCCCCCGCTCGAGGTGACGCTGACGGATGCCGGCCACGTCGTAGCCGAGATCCTCGGCGAATGAGAACAGGCGCAGGGTCTGCTCGAGTCCTGCGCGCGGGTCGTCCTCGGGGTGGGTGCCGGCCAGGATGAACCCGGCCAGGGGGATCAGCGTCCGCTCGCTCGCCATGGGTCCTCCGCTTCGTGATACCGCCGCGTCCATCACGGCCCGTTCACGCTGGCAGGTGCAGCCCCACCGCCGCCCACGGGGCCGTCACCCGAGGTCACCCCGCGTCACCCGACGTCACACGATCTGCCCTCAGTGCTGGTGCACCGCAGCGCTCTGATCGCCGAACTTGAACGCGAGGCGGCCGTGCGCGAAGCCGCCTCCGGCGCGGATCGCGGTCGAGACCCACGCCGCCTCGGCGAGCTCGGCCTGCGTCGCGCCGGCTTTGATCGCGCGCTGAGTGTGGCCGTCGATGCAGTAGACGCACTGCGTGCTGATGCCGACGGCTACCGCGATGAGCTCCCGGTACTTCAACGGGATCTCCCGGCCCTCCCCGGCGAACACGGCATCGTCGAACTGCGCGAACGCCTGCAGGATGTCGGGCGTCTCGCTCTTGTAGACGCGCGTATAAGTGCGGTCGTTCTCGCGGTCGAAGTAGTCGGCCATCGTGCTCTCCTGTCATGCCGGTCGGACTTTCGACGATGCCATGCGCGGCGCATGACACTGTGCGGCGATGACATACAACGACGCGGAAGCGGAACACCCTGGGCGCGACCGCGGTTGCGCTTCGAGATGTGTCGGTTCGTGTCGCCTCGACGAATCCGAGCCGACACGAACTGACACTCTCGTACCACGCAGAACGCTGACGAAGGACTTCACGAATGACCCAGACCCTTTGGAGGCAGCAGGATGCCGTGCTGGACAACCCGGCATGGCACTCGCTCGCCGGTCCGCACGCGCAGTTCGCGATAGGTGACGACCTGGTCCGCCAGTACCCCGCCGATGTCGCCCCCTTCGTCGCCGTGCGCACGTGGGAGGACCCCCGGGTGTGGGACGCGCTGGCCGAGCTCGTCGGACCCGCGGCCGAGATCGGTCTCTCGAGCACCGATGAGCTGCCGCCCGAGGGCTGGGAGATTCTGGGGCGCGGCGACGGTGTTCAGCTCGTGGAGACCTCGGCGCTCGCGCCGCGGCCGTTCGAGGAGGCGATCGAGCTCGGAGTCGACGACGTGCCGGAGATGCTGGCGCTCGTCGAGCGCAATCAGCCCGGACCGTTCCGGCCCCGGACGCACGAACTGGGGCGCTACATCGGCATCCGGCACGAGGGTCGGCTGGTGGCGATGGCGGGCGAGCGACTGCATCCCGAGGGCTGGACCGAGATCAGTGCGGTGGCGACGGATGCCGAGCACCGCGGCCGGGGACTCGCCTCGCGCCTGGTGCTGGACGTGGCGTTCCACATTCAGGAGCGCGGCGATCGGGCGATGCTGCACGCCGCGGCGACGAACGTGGGCGCGATCGCGGTGTACGAGCGCCTCGGCTTCGCGCTGCGCCGGCACACGACGTTCTCCTTCGTGCGCACGCCCGCCTGAGGCTGCCGCCCGCCGCCCGCGCCCCGCTGCTGCCGCCAAGGTGGTGGATCTCCCGCCGACATGGTGGGTCTCCCGCCGAGGTGGTGGGTCTCCCGCCGAGGTGGTGGGTTCCGCCGCGAGATTGTTGAACTTGCACCGAGGTGGCCCCCACCATCTCGGGAGGAAACCCACCATCTCGGGAGGAAACCCACCATCTCGGGGGGAAACCCACCATGTCGAGAGGCGGCGGCGAAGGGTGCCTGTCGGCCAGCCGCGATGTCGGTGGGTGGCGGTAACTTTAGAACATGCATTCGAACACGGTGGTCGGATTCACCGACTCGCAGACTGAGACGTTGCGCGGATTGCGCGACCAGGTCGCCGCGTTCGATCGGGCGATCGCGGCGGCCGAAGCGGAGCGCGTGCGAGTTCTGGCGCGTGCCGCGGATCTGGCCGGCGATGTGCTGGTCGCTGTTCCTGCGCGGGGGCGGCAGGCGGACATGGTGTTGCGGACGGTCGCGTCCGAGATCGCGGTCGCCACGCACGTGTCCGACCGGTCCTTGCAACGCCAGATCGGGGAAGCGGCCATGCTCGTCGGCGACTACCCGGCGACCCTGTCTGCCTGGGAGGACGGGCGGATAACCCGCGGGCACGTCCGGGCCGTGCAGGACGCCGGGGCGATCCTTCCCGCCGAGAATCGACGGGAGTTCGACCAAGCCGCCGTGGACCTGTGCACGTCGGACACCGCCGGGCGCGTGACCTCGCGGTTGCGGGTGCTGGCCGAGCAGGTCCACCCGGTCCGCGTCCAGGAACGGCATGATGCCGCGCACGAAACGAGGTGCGTGAAGGTGGTCCGCGGGACGGACGGGATGTCGACGGTGATGATGGCCGTCCCGTCGCTGCTCGCCGACGCGGTCTACGACCGGCTCACCCAGCAAGCCCGCGTCATCGTCGACACGAGGCGAACCGCACCAGCCAGGCTCGACGACGCGGACCTCGCGGTGATCACGACGGACACCCGGACGATGGACCAGATTCGCGCCGACCTCGCGGTGGACATGCTCCTCACCGCCCAGCCCGGCGCGGATCCCACCCGGGACGACGACGGAGCCGGCACGCTCGGGGCGATCCGCGCGAAAGTGCAGATCGTGGTGCCCGTCCTCTCCCTGATCGGCTCCTCCTCCGAGCCCGCAACCCTCGTCGGCACCGGTCCGATCGACCCGGACACCGCCCGGCATCTCGCGGCCGGCACCCGGTCCCCGTGGGAGAGGATCCTCACCCACCCGATCACCGGAACAGTCCTGCACACCGACACCTATCAGCGCACCGCACAGATCGACCGGCACCTCCGAGCCCGAGATCAGCACTGCCGGTTCCCCGGCTGCCGGGTCCCCGCGATCCGCTGCGAAGTGGACCACACCATCGACCACGCCAGAGGCGGACCCACCGACACGGGAAACCTCGCGCATTTGTGTCAACGGCATCATTCGATGAAGCAGTTCACCCCCTGGCGGGTTCGACAACTCCCGGGAGGCGTCCTCGAATGGATCTCCCCCACCGGCACCGTGTATCTCGACATGCCCACGACGTACCCGCCGGCCGTCACGTTCGCGCCCACCGACGACACCTCCGACGCACCCTTCTGAACCCCGCGCCGAGTCGGCAGGGTGGAGCCGTGCACGAGCCCGGATTCAGGCCCGGCGTCGTCCCCGGCGCCACCCCCGGCGCCACCTGCTCACCGGGGATCCGTCCGGCAGGACGCCACTCGGACGGTCAGACGCCCTGACGGCGCAGCGCCCGGCCGAGGCGGTGCGCGGCCTCGCGCAGCTGCTCGGCGGACGTGTCGCCATACGCGAGCCGGAGCCGGCGCTCGGCATCCGTCCCCCGCCCCGACGCGAAGAACGCGCCCTGCTGGTACTCCACGCCCTCCGCGCTCGCGTCTGCCGCGAGGCGCGCCGCATCGACCCCGTCATCGCGCAGCCGCGGCCAAAGGAAAAGGCCGCCGTCGGGCCGGTCGATCTCGAACGCACCGGGAGCCTCGGCCTCGAGTCCGTCGGCGAGCGCGTCCGCACGCTCGCGGTACAGCGCCCGAGCCCGCTCGAGCGTCGCGTCGAACAGCAGCGGATCGGACGTCAGCAGCTCGGCGATCACGGCCTGCACGAACGTCGACGAGTGCCCGTCCTGCCGGCTGCGAAGCGCCACGACGTCCGGCACCGCGTGAGCGGGCAGCACGACCCACCCGAGCCGCAGGCCCGGACCGAGGGTCTTGGTGAACGTGTTGACGTGCCACACGAGGTCGGAGTCGTGGAACGGCTCGACGGACTCCTGCTCGCCGCGGAAGCGCAGCTCGCGGTACGGATTGTCCGCGAACACCACGAACCCGTACTGCTCGGCCAGGCGCACGAGCTCGCGGCGCTGGTCGGTCGGCAGCGTCGACTGCGAAGGGTTGTGGAAGTCCGGCACCGTGTACAGCGCGGCGGGGCGCTCCCCTGCACGCAGGCGGTCGGCCAGGTCGTCGACGTCGATGCCCGTCCGGCCGACGCCGATCGGCAGGATCCGCGCGTCGGACAGCTCGAGCCCGCGCAGGAACAGCGGGAAGATCGGATTGTCGACCGCGACGAGGTCGCCGCGTTCGAGCACGGTCTGCACCGCGAGGGCGAGCCCGTGGAACCCGCCGTTCGTGATCACGACGCGCTCGACGGGCACACCCTCGCGCGCGGCGATCCACTCGCGCAGCGCCGGGATGCCCTCGGTGCGCGAGTACTGCAGCGCGGGTGCGCCCGGCTGGGCGAGCACGCGGGCCGTCGCCTCGGCGATCTCCCGCGAGGGCAGGACAGACGGGTCGGGGATACCGCCCAGAAGCTCGATCGCATCGGGACGGCGATCGCGCAGGGTCTGGTCGCCGAAGCCCTTCGGCGCCGTGAGCGCGCGGATGAGCGCGGGGCGCGGGGCGCGGGTGTCGGTCAGCGTGGTCATGGGTGCTTCTCCTTCGAGCTCACGCGGTGGGTGTCAGCGCGGACGTGGCGGTGGGCGCCGCCATGGCGCCGGGCGCCGGCGCGGACGCGGCACGGGACGACCGGGGACGGGGGATCGAGCGCACGAGGGTCTTCGTGTACTCCTCGCGCGGGTTCTCCAAGACCTCGGTCACCGACCCCGCTTCGATCACGCGGCCGTCCTTGAGCACCGAGACCGTGTCGGCGATCTGCTGCACGAGCGCGAGGTCGTGCGAGACGAACAGGTAGGTGAGGCCGCGCTGCTCCTGCAGGCGGAAGAGCACGTCGAAGATGTCCGCCTGGACGCTGACGTCCAGCGCGGAGGTCGGCTCGTCCAGCACGATGACGTCGGGTTCGAGCACGAGGGCCCGCGCGATCGCGACCCGCTGCCGCTGGCCGCCTGAGAGCGCCCCGGGACGCCGGCGGCCGAGCTCCGCGCTCAGCCCGACGGCCGAGAGCGCCTCCGTCACCGCCCGCGCGCGATTCCGACGCGTGCCGACCCGATAGCGGTCCAGCGGCTCGCGCACGATGCGCTGCACGGTCCACGACGGGTCGAGCGACGTGAAGGGGTTCTGATACACCAGCTGGAGGTGACGGCGGATGCCGCGCAGCGCGGCCGGCGAACGGCCGGTCACCGTCTCGCCGTCCACCCGGATCTCGCCGGCGTCCGCGTTCTCCAGACCGAGCAGGAGCCGCACGGTCGTCGTCTTGCCCGATCCGGATTCGCCGACCAGGGCGTGCGTCGTGCCCGCAGGAACCTGGAACGACACGGCGTCCACGACCGTGCGGGACGTGCCGTCGACCGTGAATGCCTTGGACACCGCGCGGACGTCCACGCGGGGAGCGGCATCCGTCACCGCGGGTCGTCGCGGCGCGTCACGATACCGGGTCGGGTTCAGCGCCGGCGCGTCGCTCTGCAGGCGCGCGGTGTACGCCGAGGCCGCGAAGTCGAAGACCTCGGCGGTGCGCCCGGCCTCCTGCACGGCGCCGTCCTTGAGCACGACGATCTCGTCGGTGCGCTCGGCGGCGATCGCGAGGTCGTGGGTGATGAGCAGCAGGCTGATGCCGAGCGAGGTCTGCAGATCGGTGAGCAGGTCGAGGATGCGCTTCTGGATCGTGACATCCAGCGCGCTCGTCGGTTCGTCGGCGACGAGGAGCTTCGGCCGCGGGAGCACCGCCAGGCCGATCAGCACCCGCTGCAGCATGCCGCCGGACAGCTGGTGCGGGTAGGAGTCGAACACGCGCGCCGGGTCGGGCAGACCCACGCGCGCGAAGATGTCCAGGATCGCCTCGCGCTGCTCGTCGGCGCGCGTGAGCCCCGCCAGTGCCGCCGCTTCACGCGCCTGCGCGCCGATCGTGCGGACCGCGTTCAGCGCGTTCGCCGGGTCCTGCGGGACGAAGCCGAAGCCCGTTCCCCGGAGGGCACGGAAGCTCCGCTCCGGAAGCGACAGCACGTCCGTCCCCGCGAAGCGCACGTCGCCCGATGCCCGCGCTTCGGCGGGCAGGAGCCGCAGCACGGCCCGGGCGATCGTGGACTTGCCCGAGCCGGACTCCCCGATCAGGGCGAGGCTGCTGCCGGGGCGGACGGAGAATCCGACATCGTGGACGACCTCGGTGCCGCCGTATGACACGGAGAGGTCCTGCACCTGCAGCAGGGCATCGGGAGCGGTGGTCACGACGGGACTCCTGTCTGCGCGGCTCACGAGGTTCCTCGCAGCCAGCGACTGATGCGATTGATCGACAGCACCGTGAGGATCGTCACGATCGCGGGCCAGAACACGAGCCACGGCGAGCGCGGATAGTCCTTGCCGGAGGAGATGAGCAGGCCCCAGTCCGACGCGGGCGGCGGATCGCCGTACCCGAGGAAGGCCAGGCTCGCGATCACGAGGATCGACAGTCCGAACTGCAGCACGGCGAGCGGGATGAGCGAGCGGGACGCGTTGGGCAGCACGTGCCGGAACAGGATGTGCGCGGCGGATCCGCCCTGCAGCGTCGCCGCTTCGACGAACACCGACCGGCGCACCTTGATCACCTCGGCCCGCATGACCCGGGCGAACACGGCGACCGCGGACACCCCGGTCGCGATCGCGGCGTTGATCGTCTGGAAACCGAGCGAACTCACGATCACGACGGCCAGCAGGAAGGCGGGGATCGCCAGCAGCACGTCGACGAAGCGGGCGAGGACGACGTCGATCCACGAACCGAGGAAGCCGGCGACGAGCCCGATGAGGCCCCCGACCACCACGCCGATCACGACGGCGACGAGAGCGCTCGTCACCGAGGACTGCGCACCGAAGACGACGCGCGCGAACATGTCGCGCCCGAGCTGATCGGTCCCGAGCAGGTGCGCCAGAGAGGGCGGCAGGAACTTGTCGGCCGGGTCGCCTTTCGCGGGGTCCTGGTGGGCGAACAAGCCCGGCGCGAGCGAGAACGCGAGGACGATCGTCACGACGACGAAGGACAGCATCACGCTCGGCGGGACAGCGAGAGCGCGCACCCGGGGGCGAGTCAGCGCGCGGGGCGCCTGGGTCAGGGCGGCACCGGTCATACGATGCTCACCTCCTCCTGCAGGTCGGAGCGGATGTCCTGATCGGCCGCGGGCGAGACGGCGCGCGCGCGTCCGCCGACCGTGACGCGGGGATCCAGCAGCGGGTAGGCGAGGTCGGCGAGCAGATTCACCACGACGAAGACGAGCGCCGCGAGCGAGACGACGGCTTGCAGGACGGGGAGGTCCTGGCTGGCCACGGCGCCCTCCACCAGGGTGCCGATGCCGACGCGTCCGAAGATCGACTCCGTGATGAGCGCTCCGCCGAGCAGCTCGCCCACCATGAGGGCGAGCACGGTGACGGCCGGGAGGGAGGACGGCTTGACGAGGTGCCGGAGGAACAGCCTGCTCTGCCCGAGACCGCGCGAGCGGGCGACGGCGATGTACTCCTGCCGCGACTCGTGGTCGAGGTTCGCGATGAGCACTTCGGCCAGCTGCGCCGACACGGGGATGCCGAGCGCGAGCGCGGCGAAGAATGTGCCCCAGGGGGTCTCGGTGTCGATCATCGTGAAAAGGCCGAGACCGAACGCGAAGACGTTGATCAGCAGGAGACCGATCACGAAATTGGGGACGGAGAGGAAAAGCGAGGGCAGGGAGCGCAGAAGTCCTTGCCCGAACCGCGGAGGCAGGAACTGCGTTCCGTAGGCGATCGTGACCGCCAGCACGATCGCGACCAGGAGGGCGGCCCCGGCCAGCTGCAGCGTCGAGCCGAGTGCGTCGAGGATCAGCTGACTCACCGGGAGGTTCGAGCGCAGCGAGATGCCGAAGTCGCCTGTGACGAAGCGACCGAGCGAGCCGGCGAGCTGCACGAGCAGCGGCTGGTCCAGACCGTAGTAGGACACGATCCGCGCGATGTCCTCCTCGGTGAACCCGTTCTCGGGATTGCGCAGCGTGCTCGTGATGGGGTCGCCCGGCAGGATGCTGATCACGAAGAACGTGAACAGGTAGGCCAGGAGCACCACGACGACCGCCTGGCCGATGCGGCGCAGAGCGTACGGTCCGTAGGTGCGGAGCATGGGATGTTCCCTCCGGCTCGACGGGGCGGGGACGCGTGTGCGCCCGGACGGCTCCGGGCGCACACGCGCGATGATCACTCGGTCAGGTACGCGTCGAGGTAGTACGCGTAGGCCAGGCCGTTGTACGTGACGCCCTCGAGGGCGGGGTTCTGCACGTACACGCGCTGCACGATCTGGGTGAGCGGAACGAAGTACGCCTGCGCGAGCACGTACTCCTGCAGCTCGTCGGCGACGGCGGCGCGCTCGTCACGATCGGTCGCCGTGGCGATCTGGTTGGAGAGGTCGTTGAGCGTCTGGTCGCTCGTGCCGACCTTGAACCAGTCCTCGTCGCCCTTCGTCTGGCTCGTGAGGACACCGGCGACGGTTCCGACGTCGACGAAGCTGCGCGTGATCTCGTTCGCGGGGATCGCTGCATTGCCGATGACCTTCTGCCCGTACGTCGGCACGTCGTAGGCCTCGAGGGTCACGGCGAAGCCCAGGTCGGACAGCTGCTGCGCGACGAGCTCGTCGACGGCCTGCGAGGTGGCCAGGTACGGGTTCGGGTACAGCGTGAACGCGAGTTCCTGCCCGTCCTTCGTGCGGACGCCGTCCGCGCCCTCGACCCACCCGGCCTCGTCGAGCAGATCGGCGGCCTGGTCGGGGTCGAACGCGAACTGGTCGCTGTGATCGGTCGCCTCGGGAACGTTGCTCTGGATGAACGACTCCGCCGCCTGCCAGTCGCTCGTGTAGACCGTGGACAGGATCTCGTCGCGGTCGATGCCGTGCTGGACCGCCTGCCGGACGAGCGGGTCATCGAAGGGCGCGACCGTGGTGTTCAGCGCGTATCCGTTCACGAAGCCGAGATAGCGGGGCACCGCGATCTCGAAGCCCTCGTCCTTGAGCGGATCCAGCTCCTGCGGGCTCGCGTTGTAGGCGACGTCGGCCTGGCCGGACTGCACGGACGACGTCCGCAGGGTCGGCTCGGCGACCTGCTTGTACGTGATCGAGTCGAGGTACGCCGCGCCGTCGTGGTTCAGCGCCTCCGGACCCCAGTCGTAGTCGTCGCGCTTGGTGAGCACGACACTGTCGCCCTCGGCCCACGACTCCACCACGAACGGCCCGCTGCCGATGTCATTGGACAGGTCGGCCTGCTGATCGGCCGGCAGCGCGAGGGTCTCCGGCGAGAGCAGGATCGAGCCGTGGTAGGCGAGCGTGGGGATGAAGCTCAGCGTCGGCGCGGTGAAGTACACCTTGACCGTGGTCTCGTCCACGGCCTCGGCCCGGTCGTAGTTGGCGGCGGGGAACAGCCCGATGCGGTTGATGCCCTCGTCGGGGCGGCCCTTCGCCCAGATGTCGATGTTCGCGACGACGGCCGCGGCGTCCAGCGGGGTGCCGTCCGAGAAGGTCACGCCGTCCTTGAGGTTGATCGTGAACTCGGTCTTGTCCTCGCTCTCCTCCCAGCTCTCCGCGACCCACGGGCTCAGGTTGCCCTCCGCGTCGACATAGATGAGCTTGTCGGTGACGTGTCCCCAGATGTGCCCCTGGTAGCTCGAGATCGAGCTGTTGTTGGGGATCCAGGTGGCGCCGAGCGAATCGATCAGGAACGTGATGTCGCCGCCCTCCGTGGGCGCGGCGCTCTCGTCGGCGGCGGGTGCGGTGCCGCCGGAGGCGCAACCGGCGATGAGTGCGACGCCGGCGATCAGGCCGATGCCGGTCAGGAGGGCGCGTCGCCCTCGGGTGCGGTGCTGTGTGGACATGTGATCGTTCTCCTTGGTGTGCTGTGGGGCGAGGTGAAGGTCAGAAGGCTTTGCCGGGGTTGAACAGGCCGGTGGGGTCCAGCGCCGCCTTGAGGGCGTGCTGGGCGGCGAGCGTCCGCGGGGACAGTTCGACGGCCGCGAGCTCTCGCTTGACGGTGCCGATGCCGTGCTCCCCGCTCACGGTGCCGCCGACGCTCAGAGCGAAGCGGACGAGGTCATCCGTGGCGTCGTGCAGCGTGGCCGGGGGTGCGGACGGATCGGCACCGTCCGGGATCCGCAGCGTGATCAGCGGGTGCAGATTGCCGTCGCCGGCATGGGCGACCGCGCTGACCTCGACGCCGTACCGCTCCTGCAGAACCGCGAAGTACGCGTACACCTCGGGGATCCGCGACTTCGGCACGGCGATGTCGCCACCCGAGAACCAGCTGTCCAGGTCGAACCCGCGTCCGGAGCGCCGGAGTTCCCACAGCACCTCGCCGTCGGCATCCGTCTCTGCCTGCACGCGACCGCCGACCGCGGTGAGCGCGTCGCGGAGTTCGGCGAACTGCTCGTCGATGCCGAAACCGTCGAGCTCGATCAGCAGGAGCGAGCCGCCGCGTTCGCGCAGGCGGGAGTGCGAATGCCGGTCGATGCTCACGAGGGTCGGCTCGTCGAAGAACTCCACGATGCTCGGCCGGACCCGGGATGCGGTGATCGCCGCGAGCGCGGCGGCCCCCTCAGTGGTCGAGTCGAAGAACGCGGTCACCGTGCGGCGTGCGGCCGGAATCGGCCGGAGGCGGACGGTGGCCGCGACGACGATGCCGAGGACCCCTTCGGATCCGACGAACAGCGACACGAGGTCGAGCCCCGTGACGCCCTTGATCGATCGGTGCCCGACCGAGATGAGGCTCCCGTCGGCGAGGACGACATCCAGCGCCAGCACCGACTCGCGGGTGACGCCGTATTTCGCGCAGCGCAGTCCGCCGGCGTTCGTGGCGATGTTCCCCCCGATCGAGGAGATCCGCCAGCTCGCGGGGTCGGGGGCGTAGAAGAGGCCGAGAGGCTCGAGGTGCGCGTTGAGTTCGGCGTTGAGCACGCCCGGCTCGACCACCGCGACTTCGTCCTCGGGCGAGACCTCGAGGATCCGCGTCAGCCGCTCCGTCGAGATCACGAGCTCGCCTGTGGTCGCCGACGCGCCGCCGGAGAGCCCGCTGCCGGCGCCACGCGGCACGACGGGCACACCGTGCTCTGCGGCGATCCGCACGAGGTCCTGCACGTGCTCGGGCGAGGCCGGGAGTGCGACGGCCGGGCCGATCGTGGATGCGGAGCCGGCGGGCGCCAGGCGGGTGGCCGCGTCGTGCAGGTAGTCCACCGTCGCCGGCGACGAGGGCCGCACCTCG
>JASBUD010000306.1 GCA_030148105.1 Microbacterium sp.
CGCGCGCGAGCTCGTCAGCGCCTGACGGATACCCCCCTTCGACAGCCCCGGTCCGCTTCGGCGGGCCGGGGCTGTCGCTCTTCAGGTGAGGCCGTGGCGGTGGGCGTAGACCACCGCGACGACCCGGTCGCGCGCGCCGAGCTTCTGCAGCACGTTCGACACGTGCGTCTTCACTGTCGCCTCGCCGATGTAGAGCTCACGGGCGATCTCGGCGTTGCTGCGCGCCTGGGCGACGAGGCGGAGCACTTCCGCCTCGCGCTCGGTCAGCAGCGCCGCGGCCGGCAAGGCCTCCGCCGGTGGGGCCGGGGCAGCGGATGCCGCGCCGAAGCGCTCGATCACGCGCCGGGTGACCTCGGGGGCGAGCAGCGCGTCGCCGGCCGCCACCACGCGCACGGCCCCGACCAGCTCGTCTGCCCCGGCGTTCTTGAGGAGGAAGCCGCTTGCGCCCGCCTCGAGGGCTTCGAACAGGTACTCGTCGCGGTCGAACGTGGTGATGACGATCACCGCCGCCGCGACCGCCGGATCGGCCACGATGCGGCGAGTGGCCTCGAGCCCGTTCAGGACGGGCATCTGGACGTCCATGCAGATCACGTCCGGGCGCACCGCGGAAGCCGCCGCGATCGCCTGCTGCCCGTCGGCGGCTTCGCCGACCACGGTGATGCCGTCCGCCGCCTCGAGGATCGTGCGGAATCCGGCGCGCATCACGGCGTGATCGTCGACCAGGAGCACGCGGATCATGACACCGCCGCCGCGTCGGAGTGCAGCGGCACGGTCACCCTGACCCGGAAGCCGCCCCGATCGCGCGGCCCGATCTCGATCCGGGCACCCGACGCCGCGGCACGCTCGCGCATGCCGAGCTGGCCGAGTCCCGGTCGGGGCTCCTGTACGGCGCGGCCCGTGTTGACCACTTCGAGCTCGACGTGGCCGTCGTCGGTGTAGCGGAGCCGCACGTCCGCGGTCGTGCCCGGGCCCCCGTGTCGGCGGGCGTTCGTGAGCGCCTCCTGGGCGATCCGATAGAGGTTGACCGCGGTGACCGGAGGCACCGGGACCGGGTCGCCGATGATCGTGAACGTCGTCTCCAGACCTGCGGCGTCGGAGGCGGCCACGAGAGCCGGCAGCGTGTCGAGACCGAGGGTCGAGGCGGGCGCGTCCTCCGCTGCGCCCGGGGTGCGCAGCGTATCCAGCAGCCGGTGCAGCTCGTCGATCGCCTCCCGGGCGGATGTCTCGATCCCTGCGAGCAGCCTCCTGCTCGCCTCGGGATCGGTCGCGAGCGTCGCGCGCGCGGCCCCTGCCTGCACCCCCATCACCGACACGTGATGGGCGACGACATCGTGCAGCTCGCGGGCGATGCCGACCCGGTCGAGCGCCACAGCCTGCGCGGCGGTGAGCTCGCGCTCGGCCTCGAGCTCGGCGGTGCGCGCCTCCAGGGCGGTGCGCTGGGCGGCCGACGCCCACGCCCGTTCGCCGAAGTAGTACGCGCCGCCGAAATAGAGGGCGTTGACGAGGATCGTCAGCATCACCTGCGCGACAACGGGTGAGAAGGCTCCGGCGATCACCTCCGCCTCCTCGGCGGAACTGAGTGCGTCGCGGTACATCACGATCACGAGCCAGGCGAACATCCCGATGATGATCGCTATCCGCACGACCGCCGCGCGGCGCCGATCCGTGGACCATGCGCCGACCGTGTACAGCGCGATGAACATCGCGATGTTGCCCACGTACACCTCGGGGATCCGCAGCGTCACCGCCGCGAAGTAGGCCACGGAGATGATGACCGCTACCGTCGCCGGCCAGCGCCGGCGGAAGGCCAGCGGAACGGCGAGGACGATCGCGTAGACCAGCGCGAGCTGCATCGAGCCCTGCTCGTCGCCGTAGATCCCTCCGATCGCGCTCAGCGTCGCGCTGAGGACCGCGCCGACGAGGATGACCAGCGCGAGCACGAGGTCGGCGCGGCGGTCACGGGCGGTCGGGCCGGGGCGGACGGGAGATGCATCGACGACTGCCACCCGTCCACGCTACGGCGGAGGGCGGCGGAGCGGCATCCCCCGCGCGACGGAGACCGGCTCGGCGTGGACGGGCTGATCAGCTTGGACGGGTTACTCTGGCTGGCGGGGAACTTCGCTGCATCGCATGGGGATGCGCGGTGGGGTCGGTATCGGGTGAGTGCGCTTGGGGGCGTGGTGCTTCGCGAAGGTGTGAAGTGGGGGGCGACGTGCGCCGCCGTGACGTTGGTGCTGGTCATCGGCGGCGGAGTGTCGAGCGCCTCGGCTGCGGTGCCGTCGCTTGCTTCGGTGGTTCCCGTCGCCGCGCCGAGCCCGACGCCGAAGCCGACATCGACACCCGCCCCGGTGCCGTCGCGGAACAACCTCACCGGCGACCAGATCATCGCGCTCGCTCAGACCTGCGGAGGCCTCACCGCGGCCGACCCGGCTGCACCCGGCCTGCCGCTGCCGGACCTGTCGCAGTGGGCCGCCGACGCGATGACCTATTTCGCCTCTGTGGGGCAGTGCGATCAGCTGCCCGCGATGGTGAGCCGGGATGCCGCGCGCACCGACCCGGAAGGGACGGTGTTCTCGTCGCCGCTGCAGTTCATCGACCCACCGTGCGCCGCGGGCACGGTCGTGTCGTTCTGGGCGCACTACGACGACGATCTGATCTTCGCGAACCCGGCTCTGCAGGAGGCGTTCGACAACGGCCAGTGCCTGCGGACCGTCTTCTTCACCGGATCCGACGCGGGTGACGGGCGGTCGACGTACGCCTCCAACCGCGAGCTCGGCATCCGTCGGGCGTACAACTCCGTCCGCGGGCAGTCCGGCTTGTGGACGGATCAGAACGTGCAGCTGCGCAACGGTGTCACCGTGATCCTGAGCCGGCCCGATGGGGACAGCCGGATCTCGCTGATCTTCCTCGAGCTGCCGGACGGAGGCCTGCCCGGGAGCGGCTACAAGAACACGGGGTGGGAGAGCCTCCCCAAGCTGGTCGAGGGCGACATCGCCGAGATGCACACGCTGGACGGCGAGCACACCGTGACGTTGGATCAGCTTCAGAGCACGGTCCCCGAGCTCGTGAACAGCTACGGTGCGACCGAGGTCATCTCCCACCTTCCGGGGTTCGCCGAGGGTGCCGACGGAGACCACCCGGACCACCGGTCGGTCGGTCGCATCGTCGCGGCGCCCGTGGATGCGGGGCTGATCAACGGTGCGATCGTGCAGTTCGCGCAGGGGTACCCGGTCGCCCGCCGCCCGGTCAACCTCAGCGGGGACGAGCTCGCCCGCAAGCTGAACACGTTCGCGATCTACGCCGCGAACGACCCGGTGATCAAGTGCAAGGACTCCGAGGGGTGCCTGAAGGTCAACAAGTTCGGCGAGTGGCTCAAGCGGCAGTACCTGATCCCGTACGGCGACGTGGTTCGCGAGGAGTGACGGCCGTTCAGCCGAAGATCATCGGCCGATCGTCGTCGTCCTCTTCCGACGTGAAATCGAGGTCGACCACGACCGGCACGTGATCGCTCGGCGCCTCCCCCTTGCGCTCGTCGCGGTGGATCGCGGCGCCCGTCACCGCGTTCGCCAGTGCGTGGGACCCGAGGATGAAGTCGATCCGCATGCCCTCGTTCTTGGGGAAGCGCAGGCGCTTGTAGTCCCAGTACGTGTAGCCGGTCGGCACGAGGGGACGGACGACATCGGTGAGCCCCGCGGACTCGAGCGCGGCGAACGCCGCCCGCTCGGGTTCGGACACGTGGGTGGAAAAGCCCGGGACGACGGCGGGGTCGCCGTTGTCGGCATCCGTCGGTGCGATGTTGAAGTCGCCGACGAGGGCGAGCGGCAGATCCGGCGTTCTCTCGAGTTCATCGCCGACGTGCTGCTGCAGGGCGCTGAGCCAGTCGAGCTTGTAGAAGTAGTGCGGGTCCTCCAGAGCGCGCCCGTTGGGGACGTACAGGCTCCAGATGCGGACGCCGCCGATCGTGGCGCCGATCGCGCGGGCTTCCTGCGGGGCATCGTCGCCCACATGGTCTTTCGCGAATCCCGGCATTCCCGGAAAGGCATACGACACGTCGGCGAGGGGTTCGCGACTCGCGATCGCGACGCCGTTCCACTGCGAGAAGCCGTGCGCCTCGACGTGGAAGCCGGCCTCCTCGAACGCGGCGAAGGGGAACTGCTCGGCTTTGCACTTGATCTCCTGCATCGCCAGCACGTCGATGTGCTCGCGCACCGCGAACTCGACGGTGCGCTCGACGCGGGCGCGGATGGAGTTGACGTTCCACGTGGCAAGTCGCATGGGATCAAGCCTAGGGCGCGCCGCCGACGGTTCTGCAGGAAGGGGTTGTCCCCGGCCGGGCCATGTGGGTGAATGGCGGCTAACCCACAGAAAGGGGTCCCCACATGCGCCACAAAGCGCTCGCCGCCACCATCGCGGCCCTTGCCCTGGTCGTCCTGGCCGCCTCACCCGCCTCCGCGATCACCGACGGCTCACCAGACGGTGAAGCCCACCCGTACGTCGGCCTCATGGTCGCGCAGGATGACGCGGGCAACCCGATGTGGCGCTGCAGCGGCACGCTGATCTCGCCGACCGTGTACGTCACCGCCGGTCACTGCACGTTCGGTGCGGATCACGTGGAGATCTGGTTCCAGAGCAACCTCGAGCCGACGCCGGCGACCTACGGCTATCCGTTCACCGGGCAGGTCGGAGGCACGCCGTACACGCACCCGCAGTACGACGACGCGGCGTTCTACCTGTACGACCTGGGCGTCGTCGTCCTCGACGAGCCCGTCCAAATGGCGACCTACGGGGCACTGCCGGGGCTCGACCAGCTCGACCAGTTCGCGAACAAGACGAAGAAGGACGCGACCTTCACCGCGGTCGGGTACGGGCTGCAGAAGAGCTTCCCCGACGCGACGGCGTACAAGAACAGTGCGCTGAAGACCCGCATGGTCTCGACGCCGAAGCTCATCTCGATCAACACCGGCTACACCGGCGACGGGTCGCTCATCCTGTCCAACAACGCCAACACCGGCGGGACGTGCTCGGGCGACTCGGGCGGGCCGAACTTCCTCGGGTCCTCGAACGTGATCGCGGGCGTCACGTCGTTCGGCAAGAACAGCACGTGCGCCGGTACGGGCGGTGTGTACCGCATCGACCGGGCGGACGATCTGGCGTTCATCGGCGGCTTCCTCGCCGACCAGTAGGGACCTGAGTGAGGGCGGGTGCCGGGGGAGCGGCATCCGCCCTCAATAGACTCGGGGCATGACCGTCGCCTCCACTGCCGAGCTCGAAGCCGATCGCCAGGCGCTGATCGCCCTGATCAAGGATGAGGCGGTGTTCCACGGCGACTTCACGCTCTCCAGCGGGAAGAAGGCGACGTACTACGTCGACATGCGCAAGCTGACCCTCGACCACCGCGCGGCCCCGGCGATCGGGCGCATCATGCTCGATCTGGTGCGCGAGGTCGACGGGATCGTCGCGGTCGGCGGGCTCACCCTCGGTGCGGATCCGATCGCGAACGCCGTGATGCACGAATCCGCGCGCACGGATCAGCCGCTGGACGCGTTCGTCGTGCGCAAAGAGCCGAAGGACCACGGTCGCGGCCGTCAGGTCGAGGGTGCGGATGTCGCCGGCAAGCGCGTCGTGGTGCTCGAGGACACCTCGACCACGGGTCAGTCGGCGCTGAAGGCCGTCGAGGCGCTGCGTCGCGAAGGGGCCGAGGCGGTCGCGGTCGCGGTCATCGTGGATCGCAAGACCGGCGCACAGGCCGCCGTCGAGGCCGATGGCCTGCGCTGGCTCGCCGCGATCGACCTGGATGATCTGGGTCTGCAGCCGCAGTAGCCCCCGCCGCCGCCTGCTGCGCCTTCTCCCCCTGTCCGCCGAGATGGTGGGTCTTCTGCCGAGATGGTGGGTCCTGCGCCGAGAATGCCCCACCATCTCGAGGGGAAACCCACCATCTCGGCGGAGAACCCACCATCTCGCGGGGGAGGGGGGATCGATCGGGGCGGGCGGTCAGTCGCGGTCGCGGTTGCGGAAGAACTGCCACACGAACACGATCAGCGCCCCCAGGACGACGACGCCGGATGCCGCCAGCAGCAGTGTCTGATCGGACGCACTCACAACGGCCTCTTCCCGGCGGCCGCGTCCGCCACGATTTTCGCGATCCGGTTCGCCCGGGTCTCGGGTCGGCGCGCGGCGTCCACGTTGCCGATGCCGAACTTCCGCGCCGACGGGGGAAACGCGTCCCACTTCTCGCGGGCCTTGGGCACGGCGTCCAGCGCGGCGGCGAGGTCATCGGGCTCGCGCAGCGCCTCCGCGTTGTCGAGCACGGTCCACGCGCCGTTGGCCTTGGCCACTTCGACCGCGCGGACGCCGGCCTCGGTCATGAGGCCCTGCTCCTCCAGGATGAGCAGCCGCGCCTTGTTCGTCGCCGCCCAGCCGCTGGAGGGACGCCGCGGCGCGAACCACAGGCCGCTCGTGCGCTCGTCGAACGTGCGCACCGGGCCGTCGATCCAGCCGAAGCACAGCGCCTGCATGATCGCGTCCTCGTACTCGACCACGACGACGTCCGATCCCGGTCGCGCCCGAACGAGCCAGGCTCCGGTCGAGCGGCGATGGTTCTCCTCCAGCCAGGCGCGCCAGGCGGCGGCATCCGCAGCGAGAACCCGCTCGCCGTCGTCGAGCGCCCCCATCAGCGTGCGCCCCTGCTCACAGGATGTCCTGCTCCTCCGCCTCGATCGGGTCGTCCGAGAGCAGATCGGCGACCGAGTCGAGCACCTCGTCGGGGCGGAAGGGGAACCGCTCGATCTCCGCGGTATCGCTGATGCCCGTGAGGACGAGCACGGTGTGCAGGCCCGCCTCGATGCCGGCGACGATGTCGGTGTCCATGCGGTCGCCGATCATCCCGGTGTTCTCGGAGTGCGCGCCGATGCGGTTGAGCGCCGAACGGAACATCATCGGGTTCGGCTTGCCGACGACGTAGGGCTCCTTGCCGATCGCCTTCGTGATGAGGGCACTGATCGCACCGGTGGCCGGCAGCACGCCGTCCACCGAAGGTCCGGTCGCGTCGGGGTTCGTCGCGATGAACCGCGCCCCCTCGGCGATGAAGCGGATCGCTTTCGTGATCGCCTCGAACGAGTAATTGCGGGTCTCGCCGACCACGACGTAGTCGGGGTCGGTCTCGGTCATGATGAACCCCGCTTCGTGCAGCGCGGTGGTGAGCCCCGCCTCGCCGATCACGAACGCGCTCGCCCCCGGCGCCTGTCCCCGGAGGAAGTCCGCCGTCGCGAGCGCCGAGGTCCAGATCGACTCCTCCGGCACGACGAGCCCGGACGCGCGCAGTCGCGCGGACAGATCACGGGGCGTGAAGATCGAGTTGTTCGTCAGCACGAGGAAGGGTGTTCCGGTGTCGCGCCACTGCTGCAGCAGTTCGGACGCGCCCGGGATCGGGGTGTTCTCATGGACGAGCACGCCGTCCATGTCGGTCAGCCAGCATTCGATGTCGGCGCGGGTCCGCATGGGCACAGCCTATCCGCCGGGCCGACGGCGCGAACTTCTTTCCGAGAGCCGCCGCGACCGGGCGCCGCCCGCGGCCTAGGGTCGAAGCGTGGCGCGTACGCAGCCGTGGGATCCCCGGCATCTTCCCGATCTGACCGGACGCACCTACCTCGTGACCGGGGCGAATGCGGGGCTCGGCTATTTCTCGTGCGAACAGCTCGTGCGCGCCGGCGCCCACGTGTTCATGACGGGCCGCAGCCCCAACCGGCTGATGGCTTCGCGGGCCGCCATCAGACGTCGGGTGCCGGATGCCGAAACCCGGGTCGAGACGATGCTGCTGGACACCAGCAACCTGGGTTCGGTCCGTGCCGCGGCGGCCACGATCGGCGCCCGCGGGGGGCTCGACGGGGTGCTGCTGAACGCCGGGATCGTGCATCCGCCGAAGACGCGCGAAGTGACGGGCGACGGGCACGAGCTCGTACTTGCGACGAACGTCCTCGGCCACTTCGCGCTCGCGGGCGAGCTCCTGCGCCCGCTCGCCCGCGCCGCGGGCCGCATGGTGTGGCTGGGAAGCATGTCGACTTCGCTCTGGAGATACGACCCCGTCGATCCGGAACTGGTCGAGGGCTACACCGGCTGGCGGGCGTACGTGCAGTCGAAGGTCGCGACCACCGCGCTCGGGCTCGAAGCCGACCGTCTGCTGCGCGCGGCGGGCGTCGCGGTCTCGAGCGTGATCGCGCACCCCGGCTACTCGACGAGCGGCCGGACCCCCGGGATCGTCGGGGTGAACAGCCCGTCCCGGCTGACCCGGTTCGCCGACAACCTGCAGCTGGGGATCACGCAGTCCAAAGAGCACGGCGCGTGGCCGCTCGTCCGGGCGCTGGCCGATCCGGACATCGAGGGCGGGGAGTTCTGGGGACCGAGGTCGGTCGTGCGCGGTGAGCCGAGGCGGGCGACGGCCTCGAGGATCACGCGCGATCCCGAGATCGCCGCGCGCCTGTGGCAGGTCTGCGAAGACGCCACCGGCGTGCGGTGGGACTTCGCGCGGGCCGCACGGAGCCGAGGGTGATCCTGCTCTGAGCGCTCCGCTCAGGCGCTGAGCCAGACGGCGCCGGCCGCGGCGGCGGGCAGCGTCACCGACCTG
>JASBUD010000311.1 GCA_030148105.1 Microbacterium sp.
GAGCTCACGGCGCTGTTCGGCGCGAACATCCCGCTGCGCTGGTCGATCGCACACTTCCACCAAGCTGTCCTGGATGCCGAGCCGCACGTCGCAAAGGTCGCGCACCTGAACACTCTCGCGGGCCACGTGCATTTCCTCCTCACCGGCCGTCGTGTGCTGGGAGTCGGCGACGCGTCGGGCATGTTCCCCATCGACCCGGCCACCGGTGGCTACGACCAACGGCTGATCGACCTGTTCGACCGTCGGGATGCCGCCATCCTGTACGGTCGCAGCATCTCGACGCTCCTTCCCGGAGTGCTGCCGGCGGGTGCGAACGCCGGTGCCCTCACGCCCGAAGGTGCGGCCCTGCTGGATGCGAGCGGCACGCTGAGGTCCGGCATCCCGATGTGCCCGCCCGAAGGGGACGCGGGTACCGGCATGGTCGCCACCAACGCCGTCGCGCCGCGCACCGGCAACGTGAGCGCGGGCACGAGCATCTTCGCGATGGTCGTCCTCGAGCGGCCACTCAGTCGCGTCCATCACGAACTGGATCTCGTGACCACTCCTTCCGGTGACCTGGTGGCGATGGTGCACTGCAACAACGGCGCGAGCGAACTGGCCGCGTGGGCAGGCATGTTCGGGCGCTTCGCCCAGGCAGCCGAGGCTCCGCTGAGCACGGATGAGGTCTTCGATGTGCTGCTGCGCGAAGCGCTTCACGGAGAAGCGGACGCCGGGGGACTGCTGGCGTACAACCACCTCGCCGGCGAACCGATCGCGGGGCTGAACGAAGGCCGACCGCTGTTCGTGCGCACACCCGACAGCCGTTTCACCCTCGCCAACGTCATGCGTGCGCAGCTGTACGGCGTCTTCGCAACGCTTGCGCTCGGGATGCGCGTTCTCGAGCAGGAAGGCGTGCAGCTGGACCGCATGTTCGCCCACGGTGGGATGTTCCGCACCGCGGGCGTGGCGCAGCGGTTCCTCGCCGGAGCGCTGGACGCTCCGGTCGCGGTCGGCGACACGGCATCCGAGGGTGGAGCGTGGGGCATCGCCGTCCTGGCCGCCTACTCAGGCTCTGGCGATGAGCGGCCCCTCGCCGCCTACCTCGACGAAGTCGTCTTCCGCGATGCGGAGATCATCACCATCGACCCCGAACCGGAGGATGTCGCCGGTTTTGCATCCTACCTCCAGCGCTACCGTGCCGGCCTCGCGGTCGAAGCCGCCGCCGTCACTGCTCTCTGACCAACCGAAGGACTCCTCATGCCCCGTTCCCCGCTTTCCACCACGCTCGATGCCTTCGAGGTGTGGTTCGTCACCGGCAGTCAGAATCTGTACGGCGAGGAGACGCTGCGTCAGGTCGCGGAGCAGTCGCAGGCTGTGGCGGCGGGTCTGGAGGGTCTGCCGGTGCGGGTCGTCTGGAAGCCGGTTCTGAAGGATTCGGAGGCGATTCGCCGTCTTGCGCTGGAGGTGAACGCGCGCGACGACGTGATCGGCGTGGTCGCGTGGATGCACACGTTCAGTCCGGCGAAGATGTGGATCGCGGGCCTGGACGCGCTGCAGAAGCCGTTGCTGCACCTGCACACGCAGGCCAATGTCGAGTTGCCGTGGTCGGAGATCGACTTCGACTTCATGAACCTGAACCAGGCCGCGCACGGCGATCGGGAGTTCGGGTACATCCAGACCCGGCTGGGCGTGGCGCGCAAGACCGTGGTCGGGCACGTGTCGAACCCTGCCGTGAAGCGGCAGGTCGAGGACTGGCAGCGAGCGGCCGCGGGGTGGGCGGCATCCCGCTCCCTCAAGCTCGCGCGTTTCGGTGACAACATGCGCTACGTCGCGGTCACCGAGGGTGACAAGACCGAGGCAGAGCTGCGCTTCGGGGTGCAGGTGAACACGTGGGGCGTGAACGAGCTCGCGGATGCCGTCGCCGCGGCATCCGCGGCGGACATCGACGCGCTCGTGCAGGTCTACCTCGACGAATACGACGTGGCGTCCGAGCTGGTTCCCGGCGGGGAGCGGCACCAGTCTCTCCGTGACGGGGCCGCGATCGAGATCGGGCTGCGGTCCTTCCTCGAGGAGGGCGGGTTCGGCGCGTTCACGACGAGCTTCGAAGACCTCGGTGCCCTCACGCAGCTGCCGGGGCTCGCCGTGCAGCGCCTCATGGCCGACGGGTACGGGTTCGGCGCGGAGGGGGACTGGAAGACCGCGATCCTCGTCCGGATCGCCAATGTGATGGGTGCGGGGCTCCCGGGCGGCGCGAGCCTGATGGAGGACTACACGTACGACCTCGTGCCCGGACAGGAGCGCATCCTCGGCGCGCACATGCTCGAGGTCTCCCCGTCGCTGACGACCGCCCGGCCGCGCCTGGAGGTCCACCCGCTGGGCATCGGCGGGAAGGATGACCCGGTCCGTCTCGTGTTCACCGCCGATCCGGGCCCGGCGCTGGTGGTCGCGATGAGCGACATGCGCGACCGGTTCCGGCTCGTCGCGAACGTCGTGGGGAACGTCGAGGCCCCGGATCTGCCGCAGCTCCCGGTCGGGCGGGCGATCTGGAAGCCCCAGCCCGACTTCGCCACGTCCGCCGCGTGCTGGCTCACCGCGGGCGCTGCGCACCACACGGTCATGACCACCGCGGTCGGCATCGAGGTCTTCCGCGACTTCGCCGACATCGCCCGCACCGAACTCGTCGTGATCGACGAGAACACCACGGTCCGCGGCTTCCAGAACGAACTGCGCTGGAACCAGGCGTACTACCGCCTCGCCCAGGGCTTCTGACCCCGTCCGCGTCAGTGCGTCGCCGCCGATCCGCACCTGCGCCGTAGCCGGAGTGATGGCACTGACCGCGGTCGCGAGCACGGACGGACTAAGGGAGCCCGCGAGCATCGTGCTCGCGGGCTCCCTCCGCGTGTCCGTACCTGCCGGGGCCGATCGCGATGACGTGCCGAAGTACTGCTGTCTGTGACGGCTGTCGGCGTGTCGCCGCACCTGGCGGCCCACACGCCCCAGGTGGCAGTGTCTCGGCGCGCCCGGAGAGGGAACGGGTGCGTCGCCGAGAAGGAGGAGCGGGGTCCCGCGATGTGCAGACGTTGCGGTGGCCGAGGCTCAGCAGGTGCTCGGTCGACTGGCGCGCCCCGGCGCCGTGATCGACGTCGACGACGGAGTAGTTCGCGCCCGCGTTCGAATCGATCACGACGACGGGCAGACCCGGAGGGAGGGAGATCTCGACCTGGTCGAGGAGCGCCGATGGCGAATCGCCGCAGCCTCATGGGCGACATGCGGAACGCGTGGTGGCAGAACGTCTTCGGCATCATCGGGCTGGTGGCTGTCCTCGCACTGTCGGTGCGGTTGATCTTCAGTCTCATCGGAGGCAGATCGGGTCTCCGCATCCCGGCCGCCCATGGCCGTGTCGCCCCAATGGCGACACGGCCATAGGTGTTCCGCGCGGGCACCGCGAGTCGGCGGAAAGCGGAGTCGTCAGAGCGATCGGACGCGCAGCCACGCGTAGCCGTGCGGCTGGAGGGCGAGGCCGTGCGTCAGGTCGACCTCGTCTCCCGTGACGACATCGATCGCGTCGGCGTGGAAACCGCTCAGGGTGCGCGGATCGATGAGCGCCAGGTCGTCCCCGACGTTCGCGAGCACGAGGATCAGCGCATCGCGGCCGGGCCGCTGGAATCCGAGCACGGCCGGGTGCTTCGCATCGAAGCCGATGAGCTCGCCGCCGGCGAATTCGGGCGTGCCCTGCCGCGCGCGGATCAGGTCGGTCAGACCCCGGAACACGCGGCCCGCGTCGGTGGCGGCATCCGACCGCTCCGCATAGCGCTGCTGCGGGCGCTTCGGCCGGTGCACCCACCGGCTGTCGCCCGCCGTCGCCTCGTCGTCGACGTAGGAGTAGTCGTTGAGCTGCGCGACCTCGTCGCCGAGGTAGAGCAGCGGAACCCCGCCGGTGGACAGTGCGATCGCGTGCGCGAGGACCACGCGGTCCACACCTCCGGCATCCCGCGCCTCGATCCCCGCGAGCGAGGCCGTCGTCCCCGTGATGCGGGCGTCTCCGGTCTTGGGGTTCTCCTGGAAGGGCACGCCGCGGGCGAAGCTGCCGGGAAAGCGCCCCACGTAGAAGTCGTTGAGGAACCGGCGATGCGAGAACCCGTCGATGCCGAACTCGGCGGCATCCTCGTCGGCGAACGTCCAGCCGATGTCGTCGTGGCTGCGCACGTAGTTGACCCACGCGGTGCCGGCGGGCAGAGCGTGGCGACGCTCGAGCGCCTGCTGCAGCAGGCGCGGGTCGCGGGTCGCGAGCGCCTCCCACGTGAGCGCCATCTGCAGCGGGTTGTACGACAGCTGGCACTCCTGGAGCGACACGTACTCGACGACCTCGTCGGGGTGCACGATCGCCTCGGACTTGAACAGCAGGCTCGGCGCGGCCATCCGCAGCACCGCGTTGAAGGCCCGCAGCAGCAGGTGCGCCTCGGGCAGTGATTCGCACGCCGTGCCGAGCTGCTTCCAGATGAAGGCCACGGCGTCCATCCGGAGGATCTCCACGCCCTGGTTCGCGAGGAACAGCATCTCCCCGGCCATCGCGCGGAAGACCGCGGGGTTGGCGTAGTTGAGGTCCCACTGGAAGTGGTAGAACGTCGCCCAGATCCATCGCCCGTCGGGTAGCTGCACGAAGCTGCCCGGATGATCGTCCGGGAAGATCTCCCGCACCGTCTTCTCGTACTCGTCCGGCATCGTGCGGTCGGGGAAGATCAGGTAGAAGTCCTCGTAGCCGGGTTCTCCCGCGACGGCCTTCTTCGCCCACTCGTGCTCGTTGCTCGTGTGGTTGAAGATGAAGTCGACCACGAGCGAGATGCCGGCCAGGCGCAGGTCCGCCGCGAGCGAGGCCAGGTCGTCCATCGAGCCGAGCGCGGGGTTCACGTGCCGATAGCTGGAGACCGCATAGCCGCCGTCGGAGTTGCCCTCGGGACTCTCGAAGAGCGGCATGAGGTGCAGGTAGGTCAGACCGAGCTCCTGGAAGTACGGGATCTGCTCGCGCACCCCCTGCAGATCGCCGGCGTAGCGATCGACGTAGCAGACGCCGCCGAGCATCTGGTTCGACAGGTACCACTCCGGATTCTGCTCGCGCAGGTCGTCACGCGCCTTGAGCTCGAGCGGGCGGGCGTTCCACGAGGCGGCCGCCTCGGCGACGACCGCCGCGAGCTGCTCCAGTCCGTCCTCGCGGGTGCCGTAGAGCTGGACGAACAGCGGATGCAGCGTCGGGAAGTGCTCGGCGAAGCGGCGCGCGAACGCGGCATCGGGTTCTCCGGCGGCTCCCGCGGCCAGGCGACGGACTTCGTCGATGTCGCTCGTCCACTCGGCGGTGAGTCTCGGCATGGGGCTCCCTTTTCGCGACGCTGTTGCCTGCACTCACTTTAGGGCTGACAGACTGTCGATGACGGATGCCGAGGGGGCGCTCATGCGGTTGGTTCAGGTGGCGCAGCGCGTGGAGGATCTCGACCGCGCAGCGGACTTCTACACGGTGCTGCTGGAGACTGCTCCCACCGCGCGGTTCGATGACGCCGGACTGGTCTTCTTCGATCTCGACGGGGTGCGGCTCCTGCTCGATCGCAATGCGCCGGCCGGTCTGCTGTACCTGCAGGTCGACAACGTGCACGACGCCCTCGAGCGTCTCGAGGGACTGGCCGAGGTGATCTCACGCCCGCACGTGATCTTCACTCACGACAGCGATCTGCTCGGCCCCGTCGGGCATGAGGAGTGGCAGGCGTTCGTCCGAGACTCCGAGGGCAACGCCGTCGGCCTGGTCGCGTTCCAGCGCGGCTGAGCCGCCGTTCGCCGCCCTGTCGCCGGCCCTCTTCGCCGTGAGCGAACGGCTGGCACTCTCCTGCCTCGAGTGCTAATCTGAGCGTAGTTGAGTCATACCGACTCAACTCTCAGAACCCTCCGGAGCAGCATCCGGACGACGACAAAGGAGTGAATCATGGCCACCTACGACCCGTTCCGTGAACTGGACCGCTTCGCGTCGACGCTGTTCGACCCGCGCCGCGGTCCGCGACGGATGCCGATGGACCTGTACCGGGACGGCGACCACTACGTCCTGACCGCCGATCTTCCGGGCATCGATCCGGGCTCGGTCGACATCGACGTGGACGGCCAGCTGCTCACGATCCGTGCCGAGCGCACCCTGACCGCGGGCGACGGCGTGAAGTGGATCACCCGCGAGCGCGAGGCCGCGAGCTTCCTGCGGCAGCTGAACCTCGGCCAGGGCATCGACACCGAGCGCATCTCCGCGACGTACAGCAACGGCGTGCTGAGCGTGACGATTCCGGTGAGCGAGAAGGCGAAGCCGCGCAAGATCGAGGTGTCCACGGATGCCGAATCCCCGGTGATCCGCGCCCACGAGAGCGCCGACGCGCCTCAGCCGGTCGAGCAGTAAGCCCGCACCGCTCGACGATGCCCCCGGACCTCGCGGTCCGGGGGCATCGTCATGCACGGCTCACTTGTCGCCGTTGAACGCGTCCTTCACGTTCTCGCCCGCCTGCTTGACGCCTGCCTTGGCCTGGTCGGCCTTGCCCTCCGCGACGAGCTTGTCGTTGTCGGTCGCCTTGCCGATGGCCTCCTTGGCCTTGCCGGTCAGCTCTTCGGCCTTGTTCTTGATGTCGTCTCCGATGCCCATGGCATCTCCTTTCCTTTGTGGTGATGAGGGCCCGACCGGGGCCCGGCGGTGGTCAGGACAGGCGCTGCTTGTCGTGCGCGAGTTTCGCGCGCAGACCCGTGTGGATCGAGATGTACGTCGGCGGATCCTGGCCCGTCAGCCGCGCGAGACCGGTGAGCAGAGAGTCGATGTGACTCGTGAGCTCACGCGGTGAGGTGTTCTGACGGGGGGTGACGCTCACGTGCATGAGCGGCTGGCGCTTGATGTCGTTCGCCGTCACCGCCGTCGAGAGGATCTCATCGCGTCCCGCCAGCGAGTTCTTCAGAGCGTCCGATGCGAAGGCCTCGGTCACCGTGACTCGTCCGATCGGGTTCTCTGCGCCGCTCGAGCGCAGAACGGTCTTCGACCGGCCGCCCGAGACGGTGCGGACGATCGTCACGATCAGCAGCACGATGAGCACGACGATGACGGCCAGCCCGCCGAGGGCGAGCCACGTGAGTGTCGTCCCGCCGATCTGGGTCACCTTCGCAGCCTGTTCGAGCCAGGACTCGCTGTTCTCGCCGGCGCCGGTCCAGATGTCCCGAGCGGGCGCCCACGTCACCGCGAGGATCGCGGCGGCGCCGAGTGCGGTGAGGAGGAGGCCCACGATCAGCAGCACCGTGCGGTTGACGGCGCGGTTGGTGTCGTTCATCAGGCGAGCTCGCTTTCACTCGGGCGGACGACCCGCACGCGGGTCTTCACGGAAGGGATGAGGCGGTACTCGGCGAGCTCGCGGTCGGCGACCTCGCGCACACGGTTCTGTTCGAGCGGAACGCCCGCCCCGGGGCGGACCGTGACATCGACCGTGCGATGCGCGACGCCCACCGTGATCCGGTCGCGGGGGAGACCGATCTCGTCACTGATGTGCTGAGCGAGTGCCGAGGCGATCACGCCGTTGTCCACGACGACCGCGCGCTCGCCCCACTGCATCTGGTGCTTGGACAGTCGACCCGGAGTCACCGCCAGCACGACGAAGGCCAGCCCGACGATCGCGATGACCGCGCCGCCGAGGACGACCAGAGCCGGCGGCTGAGCGGTCGGGAGTCCGACGACCCACGCGAGAGCCTGTGCGGGGCCGAGGAGCAGTGCCGGCTGCGACAGCAGGTGCAGCACGATCTCGGTGCCGATGTAGACCAGCGCGAGGATCAGCAGGATGAGGGCCACGAACATGGCGACGGTGCGCGGCGAGTGCGTCTCACGACGTACGACGCGGCGAAGGGCCGGACTGCTCATCTCACCCTCCTTCTGGGTGGCACCGTGGCTCCGGTGATGGTGATGTTGATGCGGGTGACCCTGCGGCCGACTATGCCGGAGATCGTGCTCTGGAGCTCGGTCTGCAGGTTGGCCACACGCTCGAGGACGGGGACGGATGCCGCGATGGCGGCGGCGTCGTCCAGATCGGGGATCGGGAGCGGAGTCGCGAGGCGGAGTGCGATTCCTCCGCCGTACTCGGACACCTCGACCGAGATGTCGCTGCGGTCCACGCCCATCGTGCGAGCGGACGCCTCTTCGGCGACCTTGCGCACAGCCCTCTCCTTCACGTCGATGCGGCCCGGGTAGGCGGTATCCCCGGCGGCGACCCCCGAGGGGCCGCCGCCGGCGGATCCGATCTGGTCGACACGCATTACGACGTGCGCCGACCCGAGAACGCGTTCGCGAGACCGCGGACGTCGAGCTTGCCCGACGCCACCCGGCCCACGAGCGCACCGATGCCCATGAACAGGGCGACCAGCAGGAAGCCCCAGAACCCGAACAGCAGCGCGGCGAGCGCGAGGAGGGCGCCGATCAGGGCGCCGGCGATGGTCGGGCTCATGAGACGCGCGACTCGTCGTTGCTGTCGTTGTCGTCACCGGGCAGGTGCACGTCGTTGACCTCGACGTTGACCTCGACGACCTCCAGGCCCACCAGGCGCGTGATCGCACCGGCTACGGCGGCGCGCACGTTGGCGGCGACCTCCTGGATGGCGGCGGGGTACTCGACGACGATCGTGAGGTCGGCGGCGGCCTGCGTCTCGCCGACCTCGACCTT
>JASBUD010000316.1 GCA_030148105.1 Microbacterium sp.
TCGAAGTCGCCGCGGTAGCGCGTGCCCGCGAGCATCGCCGGCAGATCCAGTGCGATCACGCGCTTGTCCCGTAGCTGCTCAGGCACGGCGCCGGCGACGATCGCCTGCGCGAGCCCCTCGACGATCGCGGTCTTGCCGACACCGGCCTCGCCGACGAGGACAGGGTTGTTCTTCGTGCGGCGGCTGAGGATCTCGATCGTCTGCTCGATCTCGTCCTCGCGTCCGATCACCGGGTCCATCCCACCCTCACGAGCGCGGGATGTGAGGTCGGTGCCGAAGCGATCCAGCATGGGCGTGTCGGATGCCGGATCCTCCGCCTCCGGTGCGGATGAGGGGGCGGCACCCGGGGTGACGGTCTCGCGGGCACCCTGCAGCAGTGCGTCCGCGGTGACGCCGGCGTGCGCGAGGATCTGCCCGGCGGGGGTGTCCTGCCCGAGGACGAGCGCGAAGAAGAGGTGCTCGGGGTCGAGGTAGGTCGATCCGGAGGACCGCGCAACCTGGAAGGCGTGGAACAGCGCCCGCTGCACCGATGGGGTCACGACGGCCCCGTCGACGTCGGCGGGGTCGGAGGCCTGCGGCAGCCGCTGTTCGACCGCACGGACGATCGCCGCGGGGTCAGCGCCGATGCGCTGGACGGCGTCCTTCGCGGGCGACTCGTCGACGAGGATGCGCAACACGTGAAGGGCGTCGAGTTCGCGCTGCCCGCGGGCGAGGGCGAAGGCTCCCGCCTGCTGCAGGAGCTCCTGCGTCCGGGCGCTGAGGAACCGCGTCAGGTCGATCGACCGGGACGCGCGGGCGCGCTCACCGTCGAGGTAGCGCGACAGGAACTCATCGAACGCGCTCGCGCCGTTCTCGGCATCCTGCGGGGTGAAGTCTTCGGGCATTTCTCTCCCTGGTGAAACATGAGTCGTTACGTATCAACTCTAGGTAGTTGAGTGAACTCGTATCAAGTTGAACGCCTCGGCGCACGGCGTATTCCCGGCTGCGGCGGGAACGGTAGCCTCGTCGCATCCCGACCGACGGAGAGCACCGCATGACCGACACCTCGGACGCCCTCGTCCAGCCGGCCCCGCCCGAGATCGACGAAGAAACCGCCGCGGGCCTCGCGCGCGATCTGTGGGGCGTGCGCGGCGCGGCGCGGGCGCTCGGCAGTCATCAGGACCGCAACTTCCTGATCACCCCGGCGGACGCCGCGCCGCGGGTGCTGCTGAAGATCGCGAACCCGAGTGTCACGGCGGCCGAGCTCGAAGCCCAGTCCGCCGCGGCGGACGCGATCGTGCGAGCAGGCGTGCGCGCGCCGCGGGCGGTGCGGTTCGCCGACGGATCCACGGTCCGCCCCGTCGTGGTGGAGGGTGTCACGATGCAGGCCCGCCTCCTGGAGTTCCTCGATGGTGAGACGCTGTCCGGCTATCTCTCCCCCGCCGCCGTGCGCGAGATCGGGGCACTGGCGGCCGCGGTCGACGTCGCGCTGGGAGACCTGGTGGCCCCCGCCGCTGAGCGGACGCACCAGTGGGATCTGCGCGAAGCGCCGAGCGTCCTCGCCGAGCTTCGCGAATACGTCACGGACGCCGACCTGCGCGAGAGCCTGTCCCGAGCCGCCGACGCGGCATGGCAGGTGGTGGCCGGGCTCGCCGACCGCCTCCCCTCGCAGTTCATCCACGGCGACCTGACCGACGACAACGTCGTCGCCGGCGATCCGGTCACGCGCGTCCCCGACGGCGTGATCGACCTCGGCGACCTGAACCGCACGTGGACGGTCGGCGAGCTCGCGATCACCGTGTCCTCGCTCCTCCACCACGACGGCATGGATCTCGCCCGGGCCACTCGCGCGATCGCCGCCTATCACGCCGTCCGCCCGCTCAGCTCCGCTGAAGCGGACGCCCTCTGGCCGCTCGTCGTCGTCCGCGGCGCCGTCCTGGTGGCCAGCGCCCACCACGTGATCGCGACGGATCCGACGAACGAGTACGCGGCCGAGAACCTGCTGCACGAACGTGAGATCCTGCGCCAGGCGACCTCCGTGCCGCTCGAGGTGGCGACAGCACTCGTGCGTGCCGCGACCGGACATGAGACGGTGACTCTCGACCTTCCCGCGTCGTCCCCGCTGCTCTCGGGCTCCCCGTCCGTCTCGATCGTCGACCTGTCACCGACCAGTCCCCTGCTCGACGAGGGCCGCTGGCTGAGCGATTCGGCCGAGGACGAGCTCTTCGCCGCCGGCCCGAGCGCCGCACGGTTCGGCGAGGCGCGCCTGACCCGCTCGCGTCCGGGCGCTCCGTCCGAGCCCGCGACCGTTGCGCTCGGTGTCGAGCTGCAGCTCCCGGACGCGACGCAGCTCACCGCTCCGTGGCCGGGAACCGTCCATCCGACCGATCACGGCCTCGAGCTGCGCACCGACACCCACGCAGTGACGATCGACGGATGCCGCGCGATCACTCCCGCGGACACCGAGGTCGCGGCAGGTCAGGCGATCGGCGAGACCGCGGGCCGGATCTGGATCCAGGTGACCCGCGCCGGGATCTCCGCGCCGCGCTTCGCCCCGGCATCCCTCGTCCCCGCCTGGCGCACGGTCGTCGCGGACCCGTCCGCGCTCATTCCCGGTCTGACTCCGGCCCCCGTGGGCTCCGACGATCTCCTCGCCCGACGCGAGGCATCATTCGCCGACGTGCAGGAACACTACTTCGCCGATCCGCCGGTGATGGTGCGCGGGTGGCGCGAGCACCTCATCGACACCGACGGCCGGGTCTACCTCGACACGCTCAACAACGTCACCTCGGTCGGGCACGCCCATCCGCGACTCGTGGAGGCGGTCGCGGCGCAGTGGCGCCTGCTCAACACGAACTCCCGGTTCCACTACCCGGCGGTCGTGGAGTTCTCCGAGCGCCTCGCCGCCCTCGCGCCCGATCCGCTGGACACCGTCTTCCTCGTCAACAGCGGATCGGAGGCGGTCGATCTCGCGTTGCGACTCGGGCAGGCGTGGTCGGGGCGCCGTGACGTGCTGGCCGTGCGCGAGGCGTACCACGGCTGGACCTATCTGACGGATGCCGTCTCGACCTCGATCGCGGACAACCCGGCTGCCCTGCAGACGCGCCCCGACTGGGTGCACACGGTTCCCGCTCCGACCGGCGACGGCGCGTACACCGCCGATGCCGTGGCGCGTGTGGAGGAGCTCGCTGGCGAAGGCACCCCTGTCGGCGCCTTCGTCGCTGAGACGGTGTTCGGCAACGCCGGCGGCGTGATGCTGCCCGACGGCTACCTGGACGCCGTCTACCGCGCGGTGCGCGCGCACGGTGGGCTCGCGATCGCCGACGAGGTGCAGGTCGGATACGGGCGGCTCGGCGAGTGGTTCTGGGGCTTCGAGCAGCAGGGTGTCGTCCCCGACGTGATCGCTGTCGCGAAGGCGATGGGCAGCGGGCATCCTCTCGGCGCGGTGATCACCACGCGCGAGATCGCCGAGCGCTACCGTACGGGCGGCTACTTCTTCTCTTCCGCCGGCGGCAGTCCGGTCTCGAGCATCGTCGGACTCACGGTGCTCGACATCATCCGGGACGAGGAGCTGCAGCGGAACGCGCGCGAGGTCGGCGGCTACCTGAAGGAGCACCTGCAGGAGCTCGGGCGGCGGCATCCGATTCTGGCGGCCGTGCACGGTTCCGGCTTCTATCTCGGCCCGGAGTTCCGGCGGGCATCCGGCGAGCCCGCGACCGCGGAGACCGCCGCGATCTGCGCACGACTGCGCGAGCTCGGCGTGATCGCCCAGCCGACGGGTGATCATCAGAACATCCTGAAGATCAAGCCGCCGATGGTGTTCACCCGCGCCAGCGCCGACGAGCTCGTGGCCGCGCTGGATCGGGTGCTGACGACCGGTTGGTGACGGCAGCCGGCCGCCGATAGCATCGCCCACACGACCACCAGGGAGATCCCGTGACCGATCTGTCGTCCTTCATCGACACCTCCGTCCCACCGAGCGGCACCGGCTGCCTCGAGTGCGAGCAGACCGGCGGCTGGTGGGTGCACCTGCGGCGATGCGCGCGGTGCGGGCACATCGGATGCTGCGACGATTCGCTCGGCACCCACGCCACGAAGCACTACCGCGCGACCGGCCACCGGATCATGCGCAGTTTCGAGCCGGGCGAGGACTGGTTCTGGGACTACGAGACGGACGACTGGGCCTCGGGTCCGCGGCTGGCCCCGCCGGAGAGCCACCCGGTGAGCCAGACGGTTCCCGGTCCGGCGGAGCGGGTGCCGGCGGACTGGCAGCAGATCCTGGCGGCCCACCGCGGCGAATGATCCGGCGGCTCAGCCGTTCGAATCGGTCGTGGGCGTCGGCTGAGGCACCTGAGCGGTCGGGCCGGACGGCGTCCACGCGCCGGCGGCGCACTCGTAGAACGTGACGGTCGCGGTGTCGATGTAGACGTCGCCGTCGCTCTGACACGTCTCGTTAGTCGGAGCACCGACGCCCAGCAGCACCTGCGTGCCCGGAGCCCCCGGCGCACCCGTCTCGCCGGTCGCGCCGGTCTCGCCCGTCGCGCCGGTCTCGCCCGTCGCGCCCGTCTCGCCGGTGAGATTCTCCGCGGCGGACGTGCGGATGTTGCCGACCTTCACCCAGTCGCCGTCGCGGAAGAGATACACATCCGCGGTGGAGAGGTCGATGTAGACCTCCCCCTCGTAGCCCTTCCCGGATGCCGGTACTCCGGCACCCGCGCGCACCGCCGACCCGGCGGGCAGGATCTCCTTCAGTGCCTCCTCGTAGGCCCCGGTGTCGGGCGGCGTCGGTGACGCAGTCGGCTCGGCGGTCGCGACGGGCGCGGGTTCGGCGTCCTCACCCGCGCGCGCCAGCGTGGCGCCCAGGAACGACGCGAAGAAGGAGAGCACGACGATCGCGACCCCGATCACGATGAGCGATGTGCGGGTCACGCCGGCGGGTGCTGTCGCGGTCGGCGCCGTCGGGGTTCGCGACGGCGACGCGGGCGCCACGTACGGCGGCTTCGTGATCGGCGGGGTTCCGGGGCCGTTCTTGTCGTCGGTCATCGCCGTCGTCGTCCTTCCGTGGTGATCGCACGTCGGTGCCCGCGAGAGTACGGCATCCGGCGCCGACGCGGCCATTCTATGGACGGCGACACGACGGCGCCCTCACACGGATCGGGTGATCCGTGCGAGGGCGCCGTCGTACAGGCTTCTAGAAGTCCCAGTCCTCATCTTCGGTGGCCTCGGCCTTGCCGATGACGTAGGACGAGCCGGAGCCGCTGAAGAAGTCGTGGTTCTCGTCGGCGTTCGGCGAGAGCGCCGAGAGGATCGCCGGGTTCACATTCGTCACGGTCGCCGGGAACATCGCTTCGTAGCCGAGGTTCATCAGGGCCTTGTTCGCGTTGTAGTGCAGGAACTTCTTGACGTCCTCGGTCAGGCCGACGCCGTCGTAGAGGTCCTGCGTGTACTGGATCTCGTTGTCGTAGAGCTCGTACAGGAGCGAGAACGTGTAGTCCTTGAGGTCGTCGCGCTCGGCCTGACCGACCCGCTCGAGACCCTTCTGGAACTTGTAGCCGATGTAGTAGCCGTGCACGGCCTCGTCGCGGATGATCAGGCGGATGAGATCGGCGGTGTTGGTGAGCTTCGCCCGCGACGACCAGTGCATCGGCAGGTAGAAGCCCGAGTAGAACAGGAAGCTCTCGAGCAGGGTGGAGGCCACCTTGCGCTTGAGCGGGCTGTCGCCGCGGTAGTAGTCCATGACGATCTGAGCCTTCTTCTGAAGGTTCGGGTTCTCGACCGACCAGCGGAACGCCTCGTCGATCTCCTTCGTCGAGCACAGCGTCGAGAAGATCGACGAGTAGCTCTTCGCGTGGACGGACTCCATGAACGCGATGTTCGTGTAGACGGCCTCTTCGTGCGGGGTGATCGCATCGGGGATGAGCGAGACCGCGCCCACCGTGCCCTGGATCGTGTCGAGCAGGGTGAGGCCGGTGAACACGCGCATAGTGA
>JASBUD010000321.1 GCA_030148105.1 Microbacterium sp.
AAGGTCACCCCCACGCGGCACAGTGATACCCCTACCCCCTGTGTCGCCCGTCCGCAAGCGGGTCGTCTTGCGGTCGCCTATTCAACGGTTCCGTGCTCACCGCCGATGACGTGGTGGCCACGGGCAACGGTTACGAGCGGAGATGTCCGTAAACGCGGCCCGAGACGCTGCCCGATCACCGCCCGTCAACTGCAGCAGTACCCCGGCGGCCGGCGATCCGCGGGATGCGCGCGCCGCCGACGCTAGAACCGGTCGGGCGAGGGCGTGCCGTGGCCGTAGCGGATCGACACGTCGGCGTGACGGTCGAAGCGGTAGCCGACGCCGCGAACGGTGCGCACGATGTCCTCGTAGCGTCCGAGCTTCGCGCGCAGGCGGCGCACGTGGACGTCGATCGTGCGCTCGCCAGGCGACTCCTCTTCGCTCGCGTTCTGCCACAGCGAGCCGACGAGCTCGGTGCGCTCGATCGTGCGCCCCTCGCGGAGCACGAGGTACTGCAGCAGCTCGAACTCCTTGAAGGTGAACGCAGCGGACTCACCGTCGATCAGCACGCGCTTGCGTGAGATGTCCACGACGACGCCGCCGGGTGCGCGGTCCTCGTCTTCGGGCTCGTCCGCCTTCGTGCGGGCGATCGCAGAGGGCTCGTGGAGGGCGAGGCGGACGACGTCGACGTCGCGGCCGCCTGAGCCGACCGGCGCGAGCGCGACCGTCGCGTACGTCTCGGCCTCGGGCGCGAGATCGGCGAGCGTGCGGCGGAGGGCGTCGACGAGGACGCCGAGGCTCACTCCGGATGCCGCGGCCTTGGCCTCGTCGATGCCGACGTACAGGGCGAAGCCGCGGGGTGCGGTGCCGGCCGGGAGGGCGCGGGCCTCGGCGGCGGGCGTGGCGGCCGGAACGGGCGTCGCGGCCGGAGCAGACGGGACCGCGCGCAGGTGACGCGGGGCGGCGGGACGTTCGAGAAGGGCGGTGTTCGACATGAGGTTTCCTTGCGGAGAGAACCCGGTCGCGGGTTCGGTGTGTGCTGCGATGCGGCCTCAGGAGCGGGCCGGTGATTCGGCATCCGCATCCGCGTGATCGACGCGGGGTTCGGATGCTCGAGGGATCCGTGCAGCGTTACAGAAGCTGCGCGCGGATCGAGCGGGTCACTGTGTTCAGCGACGGCTTCGTGTCAGCGACACATTCGACAACACATGACGACGCGGCCGGCCATCATCATGCCGGCAGTCCCGTTCGCCTCCAGGGCGGACAGAGAGCGTGCGTTGTCAGTCATGTCGCGATTATGACGGATTGCGTCGAAAATCGTCAAATCGCGCGGATGCCGCAGACTCGACGTGACGGAATGTTACAGATTGCTCAGTCGCAGCTCGCGCCCGCGCCGACCTTCCCGACGCCCACCACGGAGCACATTTGTTGCCACTTCCAGCAAAAGGCTTGCGCTCCGCGTCGAGATGCGCTTACCATCACCATCGAAGCGCTTCGCGGAAGCGCTTCGATCTTCCGGACCGCGGGCGTCCGGACCACGACGACGGAGCGGACATGGTCAAGATCAACGAGGTGGCACAGGCCGCCGGCGTCTCGATCAGCACGGTGTCGTACGCGCTGAGTGGCAAACGCCCGATCTCGCCGGACACCCGTCGCCGCATCGAGAAGGCCGTGCACGAGCTCGGCTACAGCCCGAACGCGGGGGCGCGGATGCTGGCCGGCAGCCGGACGCAGATCTTCGCGCTGACCGAACCCCTGCGCAAAGACACCCACGCGCCGACGCACATGGCGTTCGTCCTCGCGACAGCGGTTGCGGCCCGACGCAACGACTACGACATCCTCCTGCTGACGGACGAGGATGCGACGGCCGGTATGAGCCGCGTCGCCTCGAACGGACTCGTCGATGCGATCCTGGTGCTCGATGTCGCCCCGGATGACGAGCGCGTGAAGCTCGCCCGTGCCATCTCCACGCCCACGATCTTCATCGGCATCCCGAACGACAACGCCGGACTCGTCTGCGTCGACCTCGACTTCGCGGCGGCCGCAGAGCTCGCCGTCGATCGGCTCGCGGATGCCGGCCACCGCGCGATCGGCCTCGTCGGCCAGCCCGAGGTCAGCTACGAGATGTCGAATTTCCCGCCGCGCGTCCTGGCCGCGTTCGAGAAGCGTGCCGGTGAGCGCGACATCCAGTCCGGATTCGGGGCAACCGGCTCCAAGCACACGAGCAGGACGGCAACACGCCGCACGGTCGCACGACTGCTCGATGAGGGCGCGACCGCCCTCGTGCTGCACTGCACCGCGGAGGCGCACGTCGTCGTGCTCGGCGCGCTCGCCGAGCGGGGGCTGCGCGTCCCCGAGGACGTCTCGCTCATCTCGGTGGGGGCGTCCTTCGACACGGCCGCGTTGCGGACGCCCGTCGACATGATCCCGCTCGTGCCGCAGACCTCGTGCGACCTGGCCGTGGACCTCGCGCTGCAGAGCCTCGGCGAGGATCGGCCCGAACCGGGACTGCGCCTGATCGACCCCGTCTACGCCGCACACGGCTCCCTCGCCGCTCCGCCGGGGAGCTCCGCCGACTGAGCGTCCGCCGCCCCTCGTTTTCCGTTCGCCGATCATCGAAGCGCTTCGACAACTTCACCTCCCACCCGCACCGCACATGAGACCACCGCAGGTCCAGAAAGGAATGCCACTGATGGCACGCATCACCCGCACCACGAAGAGGGGGCTCGTCCTCCTCAGCGCACTGACCGTCACCGGTCTCGCGCTCGCCGGCTGCTCCGGCGGCGCAGGCTCCGCAGAGGAGTCCGGCGACACCTTCAAGCTCTGGCACTACGAAAGCGCCGACAGCGCGATGGGCAAAGCCTGGAACGAGGCCATCAAGGTCTTCGAGGAGGAGACCGGCGCCACGGTCGAGTTCGAGGAGAAGTCCTTCGAGCAGATCCAGAAGACCGCGAGCCAGGTGCTGGACACCGACGCCGCTCCCGATCTGATGGAGTTCAACAAGGGCAACGCGACGGCCGGCTTCCTCGCGAGCACGGGCCTGATCACCGACATCTCCGACGCGGTGGACGAGTACGGCTGGGCCGACAAGCTCGCCCCGTCGCTGCAGACGACGGCGAAGTACAGCGAAGACGGCGTCATGGGCGGTGACGCCTGGTACGGCATCCCGAACTACGGCGAGTTCGTCGGCGTCTACTATAACCAGGACGCCTTCGAAGCCGCCGGGCTCGAGATCCCCACGACCTACGACGAGTTCGTCTCGGTGCTCGACGCGTTCGTCGCGCAGGGCATCACTCCGCTCGCCGAAGCCGG
>JASBUD010000026.1 GCA_030148105.1 Microbacterium sp.
CGACGAGGCCGCCGCGGCGCTGCTGGACGGACTCACCGGCGAGTACGCCCTGGTCAACGCGAGCGGACTCATCGCCCGTACCGTCGACCAGGTGCCGGAGTACGAGAAGGTCATCGCCCATCTGCGGAGCCTCGGGCTGACCATCGTGCTGCTGCCGCATGTCCTCCGGGACACGGCCGACGATCGCGCCGCGTGCCGCGCGGTGTACGAGCAGGTCGGACCCGACGGGGTCCTCCTCGTGGAGAGCGCCCTTTCGCCGTCGATGATCCGCGGACTGACTCGTCGAGCGAGCCTGACGGTGACCGGGCGCATGCACCTCGCCATCATGTCGCTCGCCCAGGGCACGCCCGCCATCACGCTGGCCACCCAGGGCAAGGTCGAGGGACTCATGCGCCTGTTCGACTGGCCCGAGCTGTGCGTCGCGCCCCGCGCAGGCATGGCAGCAGAGATCATCCGCGTCGCCGACACCGCCGTCACGTGGCCGGACGCCGAAGAGCTTCTGCGCCGGGGGGCGCAGAAGGCTCGCGAACTCGCCGCGGCGAACGTGAGCCGAATTTCACAGGAGGACGACGGAACGGGGAAAGGCCGTCGTGCTCACCGGATGGGGGAACCGGCATGGGACGCACAGCTGCATTGATTCGAGACGACGTCGGTCGCCGGGAGTGGGTCGACTTCGTCAAAGGCACCGCGATCATCATGATCGTCGCCTACCACACGACGCTTTTCCTGTCGTCTGTAGGCTTCGACGTGGCCGGCATCGGGCGGGTGAAGGTCATCCTCGAGCTGTTCCCGATGGCGGCCTTCTTCCTCATCACGGGAACCTTCCACTCCCGCGTCGGCTCGTGGAGCTTCGCCGACGTATGGCGGCGACGGCTGAGGCAGTACCTGTACCTGTACGTGCTCTGGTCGATCATCCGCTTCCTCTTCTATGCGATCGCGCCGAACGTCCGCGCGGACGGGGGCGGTCTGACGGCGTCGGACCCCCTCGCGCTGCTCGGGATCTTGATCTGGCCCATCAGCTCGTACTGGTTCATCTACGCGCTGTTCATCTTCGCCGCGATCTTCTGGATCTTCCGAGCAGCGCCCCCGTGGGTGCTCATCTCCCTCAGCGTCGTGCTGTCCGTGCTGTTCTCATCCGGCATCCTCGACAGTCGCAACGTGGGCATCAACCGGATGGGCGAGTATCTGGTCTTCTTCGTCATCGGGGCCTACCTGAATCGCCGGATCTACGCAGCCGTGGACCGGATGACGCCGTGGAAGGCGATCGGGACGACCGTCGCGTTCGGCGCGTTCGCCGTCGTGGTCACACTGATGCCCGTGCTCGGCAGGGTGCCCGGCGTCGCGTTCGTCGGCCAGCTCCTGGCCATCGCCACAGGATTCTCGCTCGCGTTCTACCTCGTCCGGCTCGTGTTCCTGAAGTGGATGGTCTACGTCGGGGTGCGCACCCTCAACATCTACCTCGTGCACCTGTTCATCATCGCGATCCTCGTGGCGCCGCTCACTCTCGTGCCCGCGCTGGATGATCTGCCCGGGCGCGGACTGATCATCACGTTCGTGATCACGGTCCTCGTGGTGGCGCTGTCGATCCTCGTGACCCGCTATCTCACGCGGGTGTCGTGGCTGTTCGTGTATCCGTTCGGCAGGCGCAAGCGCGTCACGGCCCAGACCGCATCCGCTCGCACGGAGGAGTGATGCGGCTGGCCTGGCCCGATGTGGCGCGCGGCGCCGCCATGATGCTGGTGGTGCTCGCGCACACGCTTCAGCTCATGGACCTCTCGGGCTGGGACCTGGGCTGGCTGGAAACCGCGAACCTGTATCTGACGGCGGTCCGCATGCCGCTGTTCTTCCTGATCGCGGGGTTGTTCGGCGCGCGCGCGATCCGGCGCAGCTGGCGGGGCCTGTTCGCATCACGGCTCGCCCTGCTCATCTACATGTATCTCCTGTGGATGCTGATCAGGGCGATCTGGTTCAGCTTCGTGCCGTGGCCGTTGGAGGACGACCACCCCTGGGTGGCTTTGGCGATCAGTCCGGTCTGGCCGACGAACGGCTTGTGGTTCCTTTTCGCGCTCATCATCTACCTCGTCGTGGGCAAGCTGACGGCGAAGGCGCCGGCGTGGATCCCGCTGACGGCCGCGTTCGCCCTCGCCCTGGTCACCGCGTCCGGGCTCCTTCCCAACGGCGGCAACCCGATCTGGGACTCGATCGGCCTCTACGCCTTCTTCTTCCTCCTCGGCGCCCGGATCCCGGCCCTCTGGTTCGCCGTCGCCGAGCGCGCCACGATCCCGCTCCTGATCGTGGCGCTGCTGGTCGTGGCCGCGGGGGTCCTGGTCTTCGGCGTGCTCCCCGAGCCTGTCCAGGGTCTTGCCCGCGTCGCGCTGTCCGCGCTGTGCGTGACCGCAGCGATCGTCTTCGCTGCGGTGGCCGCGCGGGCTCCTCGGCTCTCGGCCCCGTTGCGCTACGTCGGGCGGCGCACGATCGCGGTGTACGTCGTGCACGCCATGCTGCTGGCCGTGCTGGTCCCCCTCGTGCCGGTCGACAGCGTCGCTCCCGTCGTCGCGGCGATCCTGCTTGCGGCCGTCGCCGTGTGCGTGCCGCTTGCGCTGTACCGCTTCCTCGCCCCGGTGGGCGGAGTGTTCGGGCTGCCGCATCGCCTCCAGCGCCGACTGGATGACTGGGCCGGAAGCCAGGCGGACCCTCAGCGACCGGGCAGCAGTTCGCGGTTGTAAGCCCGAGCCGCATCCAGCCAGATGCGCTCCACCCGGGGAAAGACGGCGTCCGCCGAGTAGTCGGTGCGGAAGCGCGCGTTTCCGAGCGCGGCGATCGCCGCGCGGCGGCGGTCTTCGCCGAGCGCGATGCGCAGGGCCGCCGCCAGAGCGTCGACATCGCCGGGAGGGACGAGGATTCCGCGATCGCCTTCCAGAACGGCGGGGATGCCGCCCACGGTCGTGGAGATGACGCAGGCCGTGCGGGCCATCGCCTCCAGGATGAACATGGGCATCGCCTCGTCGCGAGAGGGGAGCACCGCCACTTCGGCCGACTCGAGCAGCTGCATCAACTCCGGATGTGCGACGCTTCCCAGCCACTGCGTCTGCACGAGTCGGTCGTCCACGAGCGCAGCGTCGCGGACCGGCCCCGCGATCTTCAGCGTCCACTCCGGAAACGACGGTGCGACCTCCCGCCATGCGGACTGCAGCACGTCGATCCCCTTGCGGTGCGAGACGACGCCTCCGAAGACCACGGTCGGCGTCTTCTCCTCGCCGCGGCCCGCGGGGATCGCGTTCGGGACGAGCTCGACACGGTCTTCGCCGACGAACCGACGGCTGACGCGACTGGACTCCTCCGACAGAGTGATGACCTTGACGCACGCGCGGAGGACTTTCGCGACCGCGTCCGGCCGCGCGTCCGCGAACGCCGCGAACTCGCTGCCGTGAAGGTGTGCGATCACGGGCAGCCCCGCTCGTGCCGCATAGCGGGCGATGGCCCCCTCGCACACGAACGACCCGCGCTCGGAGAGATGGACCACGATGACCGCTTCGCGACCCGACCGGGCGATCGCCCGGATCCGGCGGAGGGACCGCGCGAATCGCTTCGCCGCCGTGAGGTGGTCGCCGGGGTCGCCGCGCGACTCGATGACCTCGACCGTCACCGAGGGGAAGTCCCACGCGAGGTAGGCGTTCACCACCTGCGTCATCCCGCCCGGAATGTCGCCCGCCCGGCCCACGTGATAGACCGTCGGTCGGGTATTCATGTCGGCACCGCCTCGTACGCGTCGGATGCCACGCCGATCGTGTCGTGGAGCTCGCGTCGGACGGAGTGCAGGCGCTGCCGCGCGACCAGGAGCTTGCGGACGATCTCGTCGCGTCGGCCGGCGATCGCGACGATGCGCGCCGCCAACTCATCGGCGGTCAAGCCCGTGCTGTTCACCGCGATGTCGTCGATGCCGATCGTGGAGAAGTGCCGTGAGATCTTGTCGGAGTCATCGAGCTGGAGCCCGACCGGTGCAGCGCCCTCGGTGAGCGCCGCGATGATCACGTGCAGCCGATCGCTCGCGGCCACGGCGGTGCGGCGATAGACCTCGCGCAGCCGCTCTTCCTGCGGCCCGTGGCCCTCCGTCGCGGGCCAGCCGATCACTTCGGCGTCTCCGAGGTCGCGTGCCAGTCGACGCGTGCGCGGATCGTCGACGGAGACCTGGGTGACCACGCACAGCCGCAGGCCGAGCGCCGTCGCGGCCGTGCGGATACCGGTAAGCCACGCGGCGTCGGGATACGGGCGTGGGGCGACCTCCGTGTCATCGCGCAGCGAGACCACCAGCAGGTCGCGGGTCGGCGAGGTCGCCCCGAGCGTCGCGGCGAGATCGTCGTCGCCCAGTCCGCCGCCGTAGCC
>JASBUD010000033.1 GCA_030148105.1 Microbacterium sp.
TGCGCGCGGGCTTCGAACGGCCCATGAGCCAGCCCACCAGAGCGATCAGCACGCCCAGCAGCACGCCCACGAGGGCCGTCTGCTGCATCGCCCCGACCATGCGCTGGTAGATCGCGTCCAGCGCCGCCGGCGACAGGTCCAGATCGCCCGCGACGGTGCTCACCGCCACCGTCCCGACCGACAGGCCGGCGACGAGCGTCGCCGCGCCGATCGCGAAGCCGATGCCCGACCCGAGGATCGCGACGCTCCGTCGCCGGGCGAAGAGGATGCCGAGACCGAAGAGGCCGAGGGTGAGGACGGGCAGCCACCATCCCAGGGCCGCGGTCAGGGCGTAGCCGGTCCGGATCGCGGCCAGATTGTCCCCTTCGCCGACGATGACGACCTTGTCCACCGACGGGATCAGCTGCGCGATGCCGACGCCGCGGTCGACGAGGTTCGCCTTCACGCGATCGACGATGGCCCCGAGTTGGATGCCGACGCCGTCCGGGGTCTTCACGACCAGTCCGCCGCCGTCCGATGTCGCCGCCGTCGTGAGGGCGCGGTGCGCCGCGCGCGTGGCGGTGGCCCAGACATCCGAGAACGCGTCGGACTGCACCACCCTCGTCACGGTCTGATCGACCAGGCTCTCGAGGCCGTCCGCCGCGGGAGCCTGGAGGAGCCCGAGGGCCTGCACGGCGCGCGGCGGGAGGCCGAGGTCGGCGATGCCGTCGAACACGTTCGCGGTGAGCTGGTCGAAGTCCACCTGATCGGTGATCGCGCTCATCGTCTCGTCGATGATGAGTCCCTGCACGGCGGGATCGTCGACGAGCGGCGCGAGTGTGCTGACGAACGCGTCCTCCTCCACGAGCTGCACCCGCGCCCAGGCGGCGACGATGGAGGTGGGGACGAGGATCGTCGCGATCACGATGCACAGCGCGGAGACGAAGGCGCGCCAGCGTGCGGTGCGGGGCTCCGGCGCGACGGCGTCCGTGTCCCGCGCGCGGAGCGCCGCGTTCTCGGCGCGCAGCGCGTCCAGTTCGGCGCGCAGATCGTCGTCGGTCATGGCGGACATGGGGCCTCCTCGGTGCGGATGACCTCATCCTGGCGCAAACGGCCGCGCGGCATCCCACCCGGAACGGGTGATAATCCCGCCGGCGGCTCAGACGGCGCGCAGGACCGCCACGACCTTGCCGAGCACGACCGCGTCGTCGCCGAGAATCGGCTCGAACGCCGAGTTGCGGGGCAGGAGCCACGTGTGCCCGTCGCGCTGACGGAACGTCTTGACCGTCGCTTCTTCGTCGAGCATCGCCGCCACGATGTCGCCGTTCTGCGCCGTCTGCTGCTGACGCACGACGACCCAGTCGCCGTCGCAGATCGCCGCGTCGATCATCGACTCGCCCTGCACCTTCAGCATGAACAGGTCGCCCTTGCCGACGAGCTGACGGGGGAGAGGGAAGATCTCCTCGACCTGCTGCTCGGCCGTGATGGGCGTACCCGCGGCGATGCGTCCGACCAGCGGCACCATCGCGGCGTCGCCCACGCTCGGAGCCGTGTCCGCCGGGTTCTCGGTGGACATGCCGGGGAGATCGATCAGCACCTCCATCGCACGCGTCTTGCCGGCGTCGCGGCGGAGGTATCCGCTGAGTTCGAGCTGGTTGAGCTGGTGCGTCACGCTGGAGAGCGACTTCAACCCGACGGCGTCACCGATCTCGCGCATGCTCGGCGGGTAGCCGTGCCGCGCGATCGACCGCTGGATGACTTCCAGGATCGCGAGCTGCTTGTCGCTGAGGCTCTTGCGCCGTCGCGTCTGGGGCTTGTCGCGTCCGCTCGCGTCGCTCATCTGTCCCGCTCCTGTCTCTCCCGATCCGGGCATCGTCTTCGAATGTCGGAGGTCCGTGGTGGGGTGTTCCCATCGAAACCGTATCCGGTTCGGCTCCGGTGTCCGGGCATCACGTCCGCGTGTCGCGTTCGAACATCAGAGACGTCGAATACGGGTTGACATCGTAGAACATCGAAGATAGCTTCGGAAGAGAGCTTCGCATCCCGGCCTCCCGGCCGAGGCGGGGGTGCGAATCTCTTCTCTTCATCCAGGAGGACGACATGACCGCCATCAGCATTCCGACCCGGTCCTACGGCGACATCGCGGGGCACCGTGCCACGCGGCTGCGTCTGACGGCGCGCGGGCGACGGGTGCTGGCGTCGATCGCAGCGCTGCCGGCCGTGATCGCCCTGAGCCTTGCGGTCATCAGCGGCGGCAGCGCTCTGGCCTCGCGCGACGCCGGCGCGCCGGCGGAGTCGTTCACGACCGTCACGGTGACGGCAGGGCAGTCGCTGTGGTCCATCGCCGAGCAGGTCGCGCCGGGTGCGGACCCGCGCGATGTGGTCGACGCGATCGTGCGCCTGAACGCGCTCGACGGCGTGACGGTGTCAGCCGGGCAGCAGCTCGCGATCCCGAGCGAGTACGACACCGCACCCTGAGTGCCGGCGGTCGCCTCTTCACGCGGACCGGGCGTCGCGGCGGCTCTACCATGGGAGAGGTGAGCATCCGCCTCGATGACCTTCCCCTGCGCGACCACCTCCGAGGGATGACGCCATACGGCGCCCCCCAGGCCGCGCTGCCCGTCGCCCTCAACGTGAACGAGAACACCCACCCCGTGCCGCAGGACGTGGCCGACGACATCCTGGATGCGGTTGCGCTCGCTCTCCGGGACGTGAACCGCTATCCCGATCGGGAGTTCACGGCGCTGCGCGAGGGCTTCGCGGAGTATCTCGGCTACGGGGTCACGCGCGAGCAGATCTGGGCGGCGAACGGCTCGAACGAAGTCCTGCAGCACGTGCTGCAGGCGTTCGGCGGGCCGGGCCGCACCGCGTTCGGCTTCGCGCCGACGTATTCGATGTATCCGCTTCTGACCCGCGCGACCGGTGCGGAATGGATCGCCGGCACGCGCGGCCCGGACTTCTCCGTCGAGGTCGACGACGCGACGAGGCAGGTCGAGGAGGCGGCACCGGATGTCGTCTTCCTCTGCTCGCCGAACAACCCGACCGGCACACCGATGAGCCTCGAGGCGATCGCTGCGATCTACGACGCCACGGACGGCATCGTGGTGGTCGACGAGGCCTACCAGGAGTTCGCACCGCACGACGCGGGATCCGCCCTCGCGCTGCTGCCGGGCCGCGAGCGGATGGTCGTCTCGCGGACCATGAGCAAAGCCTTCGCGTTCGCCGGAGCCCGAGTGGGATATCTCGCCGCCGATCCCGCTCTCATCGACGCCCTCCGCCTCGTGCGCCTGCCGTACCACTTGAGCGCGCTCACGCAGGCGGCGGCATCCGCAGCTCTGCGTCACTCGCACACGATGCTCGCGATGGTCGATGAGATCGTCGCACAGCGCGACCGGATGTCAGCCACCCTCGACGCGATCGGTTACGACCCCTACGAGTCCTGGACCAACTTCGTGCTGTTCGGCGGCGTCGACGACCCGGCCGCCACCTGGCAGGGTCTGTACGACCACGGCGTACTGATCCGGGACGTCGGCATCCCTCACCACCTCCGTGTGACGGCCGGCACCGAGCAGGAGACGACCGCGTTCCTGGACGCGCTCGCCTCACTAGACTCGTCCTCATGAGCCGCCCCGGAAGCCCCCGCACGGCTTCGATCCGTCGCTCGACGAGCGAATCCACCGTCGAACTCGAACTCGACCTGGACGGGACGGGCCGCAGCCACATCGACACGACGGTGCCGTTCTTCGACCACCTCCTCACGGCGTTCGCGAAGCACTCGCTGACCGATCTGACCGTGCGGGCGTCCGGCGACACCGACATCGACGCGCACCACACCGTGGAGGACGTCGCGATCGTCCTTGGGCAGGCGATCCGCGAAGCGCTGGGTGACAAGTCCGGCATCTCTCGCTACGGCGACGCCCTCGTGCCGCTGGATGAAGCACTCGCGCAGGCGGTCGTGGACATCAGCGGACGCCCGTACCTCGTCCACGACGGTGAGCCCGCGGGCTACGAGTTGCACCTGATCGGCGGGCACTTCACCGGTTCGCTCGTGCGGCACACCTTCGAGGCGATCGCATTCAACGCCGGACTCACGGTGCACGTCCGCGTGCTCGCCGGCCGCGACCCCCATCACATCGCGGAGGCCGAGTACAAGGCCTTCGCCCGGGCGTTCCGTCAGGCGAAGGCACTCGACCCGCTGATCGAGGGTGTCCCGAGCACGAAGGGTGCTCTGTGACGGAATCCGCCACGCCGGACGAGCGCGCCGAACGGCCGCTCGTCGCGGTGCTGGACTATGGCTCAGGCAATGTCCATTCCGCCGTCAAGGCGCTCATCGCCGCCGGTGCCGATGCGCGCCTGACCGCCGATCGCGGGCTCATCGACGACGCCGCCGGCCTCGTCGTGCCCGGTGTCGGTGCGTTCCGCGCGGTCATGGAGGCGCTTCGTGCCCGCCGAGGCGACGAGATCATCGACCGGCGCCTCGCGGGCGGTCGACCCGTGCTCGGCATCTGCGTCGGCATGCAGGTGCTGTTCGAGCACGGCGTCGAACGCGGCGTCGACACCGAGGGCCTGGGGGAGTGGCCCGGCGCGGTTACGGAGCTCGACGCTCCCGTCCTTCCGCACATGGGCTGGAACACCGTCGAGGCCGGTGAGGGCTCGCGGCTGTTCCGCGGCATCGAGAGCGAGCGGTTCTACTTCGTGCACTCATTCGCTGCGCAGCACTGGACACTCGAGGTGCAGCGCCCGTTCCCCGCACCGGCGCTCACGTGGTGCACGTATGGGCGCCCGTTCCTCGCGGCCGTCGAGAACGGACCGCTCTCTGCCACGCAGTTCCACCCGGAGAAGTCGGGGGATGCCGGCATCCGTCTTCTCGCGAATTGGATCGACGGGCTCGGCGGGGCTACCCTCTGAGATCGTGCCACCTGCGCGAGCACTGCGCTCCCGCGTCATTCCGCACGAGGAGCCATGAACGATTTCGCGTCAACGCCTGAGTTGATCCTGCTGCCCGCTGTCGACGTCGCCGACGGCAAGGCCGTCCGCCTCACGCAGGGGGAGGCCGGCACGGAGACGAACTACGGCGACCCGGTGGATGCCGCCCTCGAATGGGCGAAGCAGGGCGCCGAGTGGATCCACCTCGTCGACCTCGACGCGGCGTTCGGACGCGGCAGCAACACCGCGGTGATCCGCAAGGTCATCAAGCAGGTGCGCGGCGTGCAGGTCGAGGTCTCCGGCGGGATCCGCGACGATCGCAGCCTGGAGGCCGCCTTGGAGAGCGGCGCATCGCGCATCAACCTCGGCACCGCGGCGCTGGAGAACCCCGAGTGGGCGGCGGATGTCATCGGCCGGTACGGCGATCTGATCGCGGTGGGCCTGGATGTCCGCGGCACGACGCTCGCCGCGCGCGGCTGGACCCAGGAGGGCGGCGACCTGTGGACCGTGCTGGACCGGCTTGAGGCCGCCGGGTGCAGCCGCTACGTCGTGACCGACGTGACGAAGGACGGCACTCTGCAGGGGCCCAACATCGAGCTGCTCCGTGAGCTCACCGCACGCACGCCGAAGCCCGTGATCGCCTCCGGCGGTGTGTCGAGCCTGGACGACATCGCGGCGCTCCGCGACCTCGTTCCCCTCGGCGTCGAGGGCGCGATCGTGGGCAAGGCCCTGTATGCGGGCGCGTTCACGCTCGCCGAGGCGCTGGATGTCGCAGGGCACTGACGGGCATCATCCCCACGCGGGGGATTCGGCCGGGGTCCCGTGGGAGGCGCGCAGCTTCGAGCCCAATCCTCACTCCGGCGACGACGGTTCGGCCGATCCCGCACTTCTGGCGGCGCTGATCGCGTTCCGCGCGGAGGTCGCGGCCGGGAGTCTGGGCGATGCCGTCGCCGTCGTGGACGCGTATCGGCCGGCCCGGCTCCTGATTCCGCTCCTCGCCGAGAAGGGCGATCACGGCGTCGGACCGCACGGTCTTGCGGTCGACAAGACTCAGGAGCTCTCGATCGTCACGGTCGCCGCTCCCGACGGACGTCGGGTCCTCCCCGTCTTCACCTCCGTCGCTGCGATGTCCCGCTGGGATGCCACCGCCCGCCCGGTGCCTGCCGACGGTCCGCGCACCGCCCTCGCGGCATCCGCGGACGAAACGGATCTGATCGTGATCGACCCCGGGTCCGACACGGAGTTCGTGCTGCGCCGGCCGGCGGTCTGGGCGATCGCGCAGGGGCTGCCGTGGGAGCCGAGCTACACCTCGCCCGAGGTCTTCGCGGGGCTGCAGGCCAGCATCGGGGGCGAGCTCGCCGTGCTCGACCTCTCCGTCGAGGCCGGTGACCCTTCGGGGCGCCTGCGCGGGCCGGAGCTCATCGTCCGGCTGGAGCTGATCCACGGTTTGGAGCAGGCGGAGCTGGATGCCGTCCTCGGCCGGCTCGCGAAGCGGTGGGCGGCCGATGACCGCGTGGCGGTGCTGGTCGACTCGCTGACGGTGAAGCTCATCCGCTCCTGATCCCTCCCTCGCCCTCGGCCCCGTCCGTCTCCCGCCGCCGACATGGTCCCATTTCTGCCGAGATGGTCCCCTTTCCCTCGAGATGGTCCCCACCAT
>JASBUD010000044.1 GCA_030148105.1 Microbacterium sp.
GAGGGTCAGTTCGACCGCGGCCAGGAAGTCCTCAGCAGATCCGATGTCGTTGATGGCGACCTGCTTGGTGGCCGGGGCGGTCGTTGCGATAGTCATGTAGTGGGTTGTCCTTGTTGGGTTGGGATGTCGGGCTTCGACGCACGGACACACGTGTGCCGCAGGTCTCCGCGAATGGATTGTGAGTGCGATGTCACGCGCGCACGGCAATGAAGCCACACGGGTGACATCTCAGAGTATCAGAACGCCCTCCCCGACCGGAATGTTCCCTCACCCGGACCGCAGGCCGGCCTCGAGCCGATCGAGCCCGTACTCGAACGCCTGCTCGATGTCGCCGTCGAAGCGGAACGATCCCGAGTTCTCCATGTTCACGAAGCCCGTCGCCCAGGCGGTGAGCAGACGCGCGGCGTCCAGCGCGGCATCCGCCCCGACGAGCTCGGCGGTCACGTTCAGCAGCGGCACGGCCGCGCGAGCCATCTCGTCCTGCGCACCGTCGATCGCGAACATGAGGCGGAAACCCTCCGGATGCCGCCGGGCGAAGTCCCGATAGGTGTGGGCGATCGAGCGCAGGCTCTGGTCGCACCGCTCCAGCCGGTCGGCGAGATCGCGTGCGGAGGCCTCGACGACGAGGGTGAGGAGCGCGTCACGATCGCGGACGCGCTTGTACAGCGAGGGCGCCCGTACTCCGACGCGTTCCGCAACCGCCTGCATCGTGAGACCGGAGGGACCACCGGTCTCGAGGATCTCCCTGCCCGCTCCGACGATGTCCGCGAGCGTCGTGCGTTCCGGTGTGGGCATCGTGTTCTCCCGTCAGCGACCGATGGCTATTGACCTAAGCTATCATGGCTATGTACCGTAGCCATCACATCACCACATCCGGAGGCCGCCATGAAGCTCGCTCCCCACCTGCACCGCATCGGCAACGACATCGTCGCCGCCTACCTGATCGACACTGCGGAGGGCGTGACCGTGATCGACGCCGGGCTGCCCGGCCACCACCGCGATCTGACCCGCGAACTCGCGACGATGAACCGCTCGCTCGCGGACGTGAAGGGCATCGTGCTGACCCACGGAGACAGCGATCACCTCGGCTTCGCCGAGCGCATGCGGGCTGAACAGGGTGTCCCGGTCTTCGTCCACGCCGCCGACGCGGACCGCGCCAAGGGCGGAAAGAAGCCGGCGGTCGCGATGGGTCCGTTCCGCATCGGTGCGCTCCTCCGATTCTTTTGGTACGCCCTACGCAAGGGCGGCATGCGCGCCCGCTATCTGACGGACGTCGTCGAGGTCGCTGACGGTGATGTCCTCCCCCTGCCGGGATCACCCGTGATCGTCGGGATGCCGGGCCATTCGCCCGGGAGCATCGCCGTGTTCGTCCCCTCGGTGCGCGCGGTGTTCGTCGGCGATGCGCTGACGACCACGCACGTGCTGACCGGCCGCGCGGGCATGCAGCCGGCACCGTTCACGGACGACCCCGAGCTCGCGCTGCGATCGTTGGACCGTCTTGCAGATCTCGACGCGGAATGGGTGCTCCCCGGACACGCAACGCCGTGGCACGGGAGCCCTGCCGACGCGGCCTCGGCGGTGCGCGCCGCCCGCTAGCCTGGCGGTGATGAGCCAGACACCTGCTGCCACGCCCGTCGCCACGACGTCCCGCGCGAGCTTCCGAGGTACCGCATCGGGCGCAGCCGAGGTGTTCAAGGGAATCCGCTACGCCGAGGCGCCGGTCGGAGAGCGCCGCTGGCGCGACCCCGTGCCCCACGTCGCGAGAGGTGAGGTCGATGCGACGACGTTCGGCGCGATCGCGCCGCAGCAGACGAACCCGGCGCTGAACCTCGGACCGGATGCGGTGCAGGACGAGGACTGCCTGTTCCTGAACGTCTGGCGTCGCCAGGGGACGTCGGAGGACGCCGGGCGCCCCGTCATGGTGTGGCTGCACGGAGGCGCGTACACGTTCGGTTCGTCGAGCCAGCCCATGTACGACGGTGCCGCGCTCGTGCAGACGGGCGACGTGATCGTGGTCACCCTCAACTACCGGATCGGAGCCCTCGGATTCCTCGACCTGTCGTCGCTGTCGACGCCCGAGGACGTCTTCGACGGCAACCTGGCGCTGAAGGACATCCTGCTGGCGCTGCGCTGGGTGCAGCACAACATCGCGGGATTCGGCGGCGACCCGGAGCGCGTGACCGTGTTCGGGGAGTCGGCGGGCGGCGGGCTCGTCACCACGCTGCTGGCGACGCCGAGCGCCGAGGGCCTGTTCCACCGCGCGATCGCCGAGTCCTCCCCCGCCACGAGCATGTACGGACCGAAGCGCGCCGGCGAGGTGGCGCAGCGGTTCCTGACCGAAACCGGCGTCGAGGCCTCCGCCCTGCCACGGCTGCGGGAGCTCCCCGCGGACGAAATCGTCCGGGCGACGATGGCCGTCTTCGCGGCAGTCCCGACCGCCGCCCCGGGCACCCTCGCCTTCGCGCCGGTCGTGGACGGCAAGCTCGTGCCGGAGGCACCCGCATCCGTCCTCAAGGAGGGGCGCGGGCTCGCCGTCCCGCTCATGATCGGCACGAACCGCGACGAGGCGTCGTTCTTCCGCTTCATGAAGAGCCCGCTCATGCCGGTCACGAAAGACGACATCGAGCGCATGTTCGCCGACATGCGGGCTGAGAACCCCGACGTCGAACTCCCGTCACGCGACGCGGTGCTCGCTGGATACGAGGGGGTCCGTCAGAAGGTGCTGGGGCTCGGGATCGCGCGTGACATCGCGTTCCGTCTGCCGACGATCTGGATCGCGGAGGGGCACAGCGCGGTCGCGCCGGTGTGGCTGTACCGGTTCGACCACGCGACGCGCGCGATGAATGCGATCGGCATCGGGGCGACGCACGGCGCCGAGCTCGCCTACGTGTGGGGCAACCTCGCCACCGGTCCGAAGGATCCGACGTTCTGGCTCGGCGGCAGACGCACGGCGGATCGCATCTCGGAGCGCGTGCGCGCCCGCTGGACCGCGTTCGCGCGCGGCGAGGCACCCGATGCTGCTGCGGTGACGGATGCCGTCGCCTGGCCGTCCTATGACGTGCAGGATCGACAGACGCTGGTGATCGACGCACAGGACCGCGTCGTGGAGGACCTCGACTCCGCCTTGCGGGTCGGGTGGGGCGACCAGGTCCTCGCGTTCCCCTGAGGGTGCTCGCTAGCCGCGGAAATCGTCCGGGTCGACGTCCTCGAGGAAGCGCTTGAACTCGTCGAGGGCCTCGTCCTCGTCGTCATCGGACGCCGTCACCGTGTCGAGCACACCGGCCTCCTCGAGGACGTCCTCCGCGATGCGGATCGGAGCGCCGACCCGGCAGGCGAGGGCGATCGCGTCGGAGGGCCGGGCGTCGACGATGCGCTCGCCGGCGATCGTTTCAAGAGTGATGTCGGCGTAGAACGTCCCGTCCGTGATCCGGGACACGGCGACCCCGCCGACGGACGCGTCCAGCTGAGCCAGAAGCGTGCGCATCAGGTCGTGCGCGAGCGGCCGCGGCGTGTCCGCGCCCTCCACCGCCGCCAGGATCGAGGTCGCTTCCTGCGCGCCGATCCAGATCGGCAGGATGCGCCCCTCGCCGGGTGCCTCATCGATCGGCTTGAGCAGGATGACGTGCTGACCGGCAGGGTCGAGCGCGATCCCCGCGACGCGAACCGGGATCATCCTGTTCTCCTCTCGCGCATCCGGGACCCCATGCTCCTCGCCCGCCTGCGGGACGGTCAAGGGGTCAGCTCAACGCCTGCGCTTGCCGTTCTCCTCGAGCGGTCGCAGACGCGCGTGGACCATCGCCTGGCGGTACACCTCGCGCACCGTGCGCAGTGCGCTCTCGGTCGTGGCATCGTCCCCCGACCATGCCGACGGACTCGTCGAGCGGGCGGCGAAGACGTGGATGCCGCGATCGCGCAGCAGTGTTCCGGCCACATCCGGAGACGACAGGCGGTTCGCCACGTAGGCGGACTCCTCGCCGTGGGCGACGATGGCCTTCACGCGAGGCAGCAGATCGATGAGCTGACGCAGGGGCGGCGCCCCGGCATCCAATTGCTCGTGCGTGTGGCGACCCGCGTCGCGCCACGGGTACGCGTGCCACGGCATCACGTGTCGGGGTTGGAGATCGACGGCTTCGAGCACGCGCGCGAGGCGCTCGGCCGAGGGGTGGTCGTCCTCGAGGGAGAACATGCCCGATCCCACCTTCAGGCGCGGTCGCGGTTCGGGGCGCGGGATGAGGACGATGATCCGGGCCTTCTCGAGGTCGTGCTCGGCCGAGACGTAGGGCGGCCACTCGTCGGCGGGGCGCCCGCGCTGCAGGCGGGTCGCGAGGTCGTTCACCGGGAGGATCTGCAGTTCGTCCAGCCGGGACTCCTGCAGCCGCTTGTACTCCGGATCAGCCATCCGACGCGCCATCGCACCTCCCGTACTCGTGGCTGAACCCTAGCCCCACCTGCAGCTCGCGATAGGGCAGAAATCGACCCCTCGACCGGCGTGTCG
>JASBUD010000049.1 GCA_030148105.1 Microbacterium sp.
TCGGCGTCGGACCACGAGCCGACCCCGGCATCGGCGACGCTCTGCACTCCGGCACCGGCCGCGCCCCACTGGATGTGCGAGGTGTTGCCGTCTTCGAAGTCGTACAGGGTCGTCACGGTCTCATCCGCGGCGGCGGCCGCGGTGGGAACGAGCGCTGTCGCGGCGAGAGCCGCGAGGGTCGCCGCGGCGATGGCCCGGCGGCTGGGGTGTGGTCGGGTCAAGACAGACTTCCTCGTCTTCGGTGCGAATGCGTGAGAGCGCTCCCAGAGAGCGCTCTCACAGATTAGTGCGCGCTCCGCGGCCCTGTCAACGGCCATCTCCCCGGCGAGCGGTGCCCAAAGACGGCTGAGTGGGGCAGCTGTCGCCACGGGCGGCCCCGAACCGCCCCGCCCGTCACTCTCAGCAGTCGTTCGGCACGGGTGAGCGGCCGCGCGGACGGCGCCGGCCGGAGGGCGGGCGGGTGGACGGGCCAGCCGGCGCGGCGCCGTCCGGGCGAGCGGACGGCCCTCGGCGGTGCGGCGCAGGCCGAACGGGCGGGCCGGCGGCCGGGCCGCCCGGGCGATCAGCCGGCGAGAACCACCCGGAGCTGCTCGACCGCCCAGTCCAGCTCGGTGCCGCGGATCACGAGCGGCGGCGCGATGCGGATCGTCTGTCCATGCGTGTCCTTGACCAGCACCCCACGCGCGAGCAGCTTCTCGGCGATCTCCCGCCCCGTGCCGCGGGCCGGGTCGATGTCCACACCCGCCCAGAGGCCGGCGACACGGATGCCGGTCACGCCGTCTCCGACGAGCTCGGTGAGCCCCGTCTCGAGGTGCTCGCCGAGCGCCGCGGCGCGTCGCTGGAACTCTCCGGTCGCGAGCATCTCCACGACCCGCGTCCCGACGGCCGCCGCCCGGGGATTGCCGCCGAACTTCGACCCGTGCTCGCCCGGCCGGATCACGCCGAGCACGTCGCGGTTCGCCACCACGGCGGAGACGGGCAGGATGCCGCCGCCGAGCGCCTTGCCGAGGAGGTATACATCGGGAACCACGCCCTCACGGTCGCACGCGAACGTCTCGCCCACCCTGCCGAGCCCGGACTGGATCTCGTCGGCGATCATGAGCACGCCGTGCCGGGAAGTGATCTCGCGGACGGCGCGCAGGTACCCCGCCGGCGGGATGACGACCCCGGCCTCTCCCTGGATCGGCTCCAGCAGCACCGCTGCCGTGTTCTCGTCGATCGCTGCCTCGAGGGCTGCGGCATCCCCGTAGGGCACCGTCACGAAGCCCGGGGCGTACGGCCCGAAGCCGTCGCGCGCCTGCGGGTCGTCACTGAAGCCCACGATCGTCGTCGTGCGACCGTGGAAGTTGCCTCCCGCCACGATCACCGTCGCGCGATCGGCGGGAATGCCCTTCACGCGGTAGCCCCACGCGCGGGCCACCTTGATGCCGGTCTCGACCGCCTCGGCGCCGGTGTTCATCGGCAGCACGAGGTCCTTGCCGCACAGCTCGGCCAGCGCGGCGGCGAACACGCCGAGCCGATCGTTGTGGAACGCCCGGCTCGTGAGGGTGATGCGGCCCAGCTGCTCGCGCGCCGCGGCGAGGATGGCCGGGTGGGAGTGGCCGAAGTTCACGGCGGAATAGGCCGCGAGCAGGTCGAGGTAGCGCCGACCCTCGACGTCGGTCACCCATGCACCTTCCCCGGAGGCGATCACGACGGGCAGCGGGTGGTAGTTGTGCGCGACGTGCTCGTCCTCGGCGGCGATGATCGCCGCCGAGTTCGCGTCGAGAACCTGCGGGGTCGTCATGCCCGGGCCCCGCGCAGCTCGAGCGTGCAGCACTTGATGCCGCCGCCGCCGAGGAGGAGTTCGGACAGGTCGACCATGATCGGGTTGTAGCCGCGCTCGCGCAGCTGCGCCTCGAAGCCCTTCGCGCGCGGCGAGATGATGACGTTGTAGCCGTCGCTGGCGGAGTTGAGCCCGAACACCGCGCCGTCCTCATCCGACACGTGGATCGCATCGGGGTAGCGCGCGGCGAGGATCGCCTGACTCGCCTCGTCGAACGCCGACGGCAGATAGGCGATGTTGGCCCGCTCGGGTCCGCCGTGCTCGATGCCCTCGATCGGATCGAGCACCGCGATCGCCGTGTCCAGGTGATAGAACCGGGGGTCGGTGAGCGTGAGCGAGATGACCTCGCGGCCGAAGACCTCGCCCACCTCGCGGTGGCTGTCTCCGGTGGAGCGGAAGCCGGTGCCGGCGAGGATCACGTCGCCGACGAGGAGGAAATCGCCCTCGCCCTCGTTGACCTCGACCGGCTCACGGGTGTCGAAACCCGCCGCCCGGAACCAGTCGATGAAGGGACCGGCCTCCCCGGCGCGCTCGGCGAAGCGGAACTTCGGCCCGTAGGCGATCCCGTCGATCAGGAACCCGCCGTTCGCGGTGTAGACCATGTCCGGCAGCCCCTCGACGGGGTCGATCAATTCGATCTCGTGGCCGAGCGCGATGTACGTGTCGTACAGGTCCTGCCACTGCCGGACGGCGCGCGCCGTGTCCGTCGGGTTGGCCGGCTCCATCCACGGGTTGATCGTGTAGCTCACCGTGAAGTGCTCGGGGCGGCACATCAGGTAGCGGCGGTGGTGCGCGGTGCGGGTGGTGGTGCCGGCGGTGGTGGATGCCGGCGCGATGTTCTGCGTCATGATGAGCTCCTGTGCAGAGGGGCGGCGGACGCTGTCCTCGGGGCCCGGCGGAGCTGCGGAAGCCGGCGACTCGGGCACGCCGATTTCATTCTCGCACAGCGATATCCGCGCTAAGGTAGTTGACCTGCGACAACTACCGTCGTCGCTGAGTGCTCCTCTTCTCGCTCCGAGGTCTCGATGTCTGACGCTACGACGGCCACCGGTCGCATCCGCACCCGCGGCGCGGAACCGGTGATGACGCACCGCATGATCATGTTCGTCATCTTCGGCCTGATGGCCGGGATGTTCCTCTCCGCGCTGGACCAGACGGTCGTCGGTACGGCGATCCGGACGATCGGCGACGACCTGAACGGGTTGAGCCAGCAGGCGTGGGTCACGACGGCCTACCTGATCGTCTCCACGATCTCCACACCCATCTACGGCAAGCTCTCGGACATCTTCGGGCGCCGGCCGCTGTTCATCTTCGCGATCGTCGTGTTCATGATCGGCTCGCTCCTGGCGAGCTTCTCCACCTCGATGATCGAGCTGGCCGCGTTCCGCGCGATTCAGGGCCTCGGCGCCGGCGGCCTGATGTCGATGCCGCTCGCGATCATGGGCGACATCCTCGCGCCGCGCGAGCGCGCGAAGTATCAGGGCTACTTCCTCGCGGTCTTCGGCATCTCGAGCGTGATCGGCCCGCTCGTGGGCGGCCTGTTCGCCGGAGCCGACCAGATCCTCTGGATCGCGGGCTGGCGCTGGGTCTTCCTCATCAACGTCCCGATCGGCCTCGTCGCGCTCGGCATCGTGCTGCGCTTCCTGCACATCCCCCGCCACCCCGCGCACTCCGTGCGGATCGACTGGTGGGGCGCCTCGCTCGTCGTGATCGCGCTCGTTCCCCTGCTGCTCGTCGCCGAGCTCGGCCGGGAGTGGGGATGGGGGTCGCCCCTCGCGATCACGTGCTACGTGGTCGGCACCCTCGGTGTGATCGGCTTCGTGATCGCGGAGGTCCTCATGAAGGACGACGCGCTGATCCCGCTGAAGCTCTTCCGCTCCTCGACGTTCTCGATGGCGACCGTGATCGGCGTCTTCATCGGCTTCGGCATGTTCGGCGCGATGCTGACCCTGCCCCTCTACCTGCAGCTCGTCACGGGCGCGACGCCGACCGAGAGCGGCCTGCAGATGCTGCCGATGATCCTCGGCCTCATGATCGCCTCGATCGGATCCGGACAGATCATCGCCCGCACCGGGCGGTACCGCATGTTCCCGATCCTCGGCACGGCGCTGCTCTCCCTCGGCTTCTTCGCCCTGACCTTCCTGCAGTACGACACCTCGTACTGGTACATCGCCGGCGGGATGCTGCTCATCGGTCTCGGACTCGGCCAGCTCATGCAGACCCTCACGATCGCGAGCCAGAACTCGGTCGGCATCCGCGATATGGGCGTCGCGACGAGCTCATCGACGTTCTTCCGGCAGATCGGCGGGACGCTCGGCACCGCGGTGCTGCTCTCACTGCTGTTCACCGTGCTGCCCGCGAACGTGCAGACCTCGTTCGCCGACACCGAGACGCTCACGACGGCTCTGGATGCGGCGCTGGACCCGGCGGTCGCCGAGGCCCCCGAGAACGCCGCGATCATGGACCAGATCTACGCGCCGATCATCACCCAGCTCACGACCGCCACGACCACCCAGATCGAGGACGCCCTTGCGCAGGGCGTGCCCGCGAGCCAGCTCGAGCAGCAGATCCCGGTCGCGCAGATCTCCGAGGACGGCACGGTGACGCTCGACTTCTCCGACGACGCCGCGCGCGCGGCCTACGTGGAATCGGCCGTCCCCGTGATCGAGGACCGATTCGCCTCGGGCGGCGGCACGAGCGAGATGGACTCCGCGGCGCTGGACGACACGTCGTTCCTCACGGGCGCGGCTCCCGCGCTGACCGCGCCGATCCTCATCGCCTTCAACGCTTCGGCGGTGCTGGTGTACCGCGTCGCGATGTGGGTCGTGATCGTGGCGTTCATTCTGTCGCTGTTCTTCCGCACGCCGCCGCTGCGCGCGAAGTCCGCGCTGCAGGAGGCGGCGGACGACGCGCGGGAGGACGAGCTGATCCGGGCGACGAAGGCCGCCGACACCGCCGGGGTGCTCGTCCAGCCGTAGGGTCGGTCAACCCGCGTGCGCCCCGCGCACGAGGACCTTGCCGACCGTGCGACCGGCTTCGACGTGGGCGAGCGCGGCGCTCGCGTCCTCGAACGCGAACGTGCGCTCGATCACCGGCGTGAGGCGACCGGATGCCGCTTCCGCGAGCAGTCGTTCGGTGACGGGCGTCTTCGTCACCGCCGTGATCGGGACGAAGCGGCGGCCGGGCCGCCCCACGACGAGCGACCGGAGGATGCGACCGACCGGGCCGAGGACGCGACCGCCGTCTCCGCCGACGAGCGCGACCTTCCCGCCGCGGCGGAGGAGTCCACGCAAGAGCGTGAGGGGCGGCAGGCCCGCGATGTCCACGACGACGTCGAAGTGGTCGGCGGGCAGATCGGCGAGGTCGGTCGTGCGGTAGTCGAACGTCCGGGCCGCGCCGAGCCCGCGGAGCGTCTCCTCCGCCCGCGCCCCGCACGTCGCCCAGACCTCGGCGCCGAGGGCTGCGGCCAGCTGCACCGTGAACGTCCCCACGCCGCCGCCGGCGCCGACCACGAGCACCCGCGAGTCCTTGCCGACCCCGCACCGGTCCAGGACGGTCAGTGCCGTGTTGCCCGCGATCGGCAGGGCTGCGGCATCCGTCGTCGACACCTCGGCGGGGATCGCCGACAGCCGCTTCTGCGGGACCGCGACGAACTCGGCGAGCGTGTCCTGGTGCGCACCGACCACGCGGTCGCCGACCCGCAACCCGGTCACATCCGCGCCGAGCGCGACGACGGCGCCTGCCAGGTCCATCCCCCGACCGGCGACGCGGGGGCGGCGCAGGCCGAGGAAGAGCCGGACGAGGCGGGGTTCGCCCTGC
>JASBUD010000062.1 GCA_030148105.1 Microbacterium sp.
GAAGCCGAGCACCGCGAGCCAGCCGAGCTCGGCGCCGACCAGGCCTCGCCCGAGGAAGAAGAAGGCCGGGAGCAGCACGGCGGCGACCCATTGCGCGATGAAGACGAAACGGCCGGTGGATGCGATGCGCATCCCCCGACCGTACCCGCCCCTGCCGCCGTAGGTCAGTCTTCGAGCAGCTCCGCCTCGATCACGTCGTCGTCCGCGGGCTCCGCCGGCGCGGCGGGCCCGGCACTGGTGAGCACGAGCGCGGAGTCGTCGGCCGCCACGTCGACGCGCACGAGGTCGCCGTCGTGCACGCCCCCGGACAGGATCGCCATCGCGAGCCGGTCCTGGATCTCGGACTGGATGAGCCGGCGGAGCGGCCGTGCGCCGAAGGCGGGATCGTAGCCGCGCTCGGACAGCCAAGCCCGGGCATCCGGAGTGACGGCGAGCGTGAGCCGGCGGTCGCGGAGGCGCCGCTGCAGCGCATCGACGGCGAGCTCGACGATCTGGGCGAGGTCGTCCTGGCTCAGCGCCTGGAAGATCACGATGTCGTCCAGTCGGTTCACGAACTCGGGCTTGAACGCCTGCCGGACCAGCCCCTGCACGGCATCCCGCTTCTGCTCGAGCGTCAGCGTCGGGTCGATCAGGATCGGCGACCCCAGGTTGGACGTGAGGATCAGGATGACGTTCTTGAAGTCGACCGTGCGCCCCTGTCCGTCGGTGAGGCGCCCGTCGTCCATGACCTGCAGCAGCACGTCGAACACTTCGGGGTGGGCCTTCTCGACCTCGTCCAGCAGCACGACCGAGTACGGGCGCCGCCGCACGGCCTCGGTCAGCTGGCCGCCCTGCTCGTAGCCGATGTATCCCGGAGGGGCACCGACCAGGCGCGACACCGAGTGCTTCTCGCCGTACTCGGACATGTCGATGCGCACCATGGCGTGCTCGTCGTCGAACAGGAAGTCCGCGAGCGACTTCGCCAGCTCGGTCTTGCCGACGCCGGTCGGGCCGAGGAACAGGAACGACCCGGTCGGCCGGTCGGGGTCGGAGATGCCCGCGCGCGAGCGGCGCACCGCATCGGCCACCGCCTTGACGGCATCCTTCTGGCCGATCAGGCGCTTGCCCAGCTCGGCCTCCAGATGCACGAGCTTCTCGGTCTCGCCCTGCAGCAGACGACCCACCGGGATGCCGGTCCACGCGGCGATCACCGACGCGATGTCCTCGTCGGTCACCTGGTCGTTGACCATGCGGTCGCCGGCGGGTTCATCGCGCTCGGCGTCGATCAGCTGGCGCTCCAGCGCCGGGATCTCGGCGTACAGCAGCCGGGACGCCTTCTCGAGATTGCCCTCGCGCTGCGCGCGCTCGGCCTCCATGCGCGCGGCGTCGAGCTTGGTCTTCAGGTCGCCGACGCGGTTCAGCGAAGAGCGCTCGCGCTCCCAGCGGCCCTGCAGCTCCCGCAGCTTGTCCTCCTCGGCGGCGAGGTCATCGCGGAGCTTGGCGAGGCGCTCCTTGGATGCCGCGTCCTTCTCCTTCTTCAGCGCGAGCTCCTCGAGCTTGAGGCGGTCGACGTGGCGACGCAGCTCGTCGATCTCCAGCGGCGCCGAGTCGATCTCCATGCGCAGCCGGGACGCCGCCTCGTCGATCAGGTCGATCGCCTTGTCGGGCAGCTGCCGGGAGGGGATGTACCGGTTGCTGAGGGATGCCGCGGCCACGAGCGCGGCATCCGCGATCGCCACCTTGTGGTGGGCCTCGTACCGTTCCTTGAGTCCGCGGAGGATCGCGACGGTGTCCTCGACCGTCGGCTCGCCGACATAGACCTGCTGGAAGCGGCGCTCGAGCGCGGCATCCTTCTCGATGAACTCGCGGTACTCGTTGAGCGTCGTCGCGCCGATCAGGCGCAGCTCGCCGCGGGCGAGCATGGGCTTGAGCATGTTGGAGGCCGCCACGGAGCCTTCGCCGCCGCCCGCTCCCATGAGCACGTGCAGCTCGTCGATGAACGTGATGATCTGGCCGTCGGACTCGGTGATCTCCTTGAGCACCGCCTTCAGGCGCTCCTCGAACTGCCCGCGGTACATCGCGCCCGCGACGAGCGCGGAGATGTCGAGGGTGATGAGTTCCTTGTTCTTGAGGGACTCGGCGACGTCGCCCGCGACGATGCGCTGGGCGAGGCCCTCGACGACGGCGGTCTTGCCGACGCCGGGCTCGCCGATGAGAACCGGGTTGTTCTTCGTGCGGCGGGTCAGCACCTGACTCACCCGGCGGATCTCGCTGTCGCGTCCGATCACCGGGTCGAGCTTGCCCTGCCGAGCACGGTCGGTGAGGTTGATGCCGAACTGCTCGAGGGCGCTCTGCTGCTCCTCCTGCCCGGGCTGGGGCTGTGCGTTCATGGTGTCTCCTGAAGTCCGTGGTGAGGCTCTCCGCAAAACTTGAGCCTTCTGCACTCAACTTTATCAGAGCACCGGTCCCCCGGCAATGGGTCGGCGCTGACCGCGAGACTGCACCGGAACGCCGACACTTGGGGGAATCCCCTGAGTCTCGGCGCGCGGTTGCAGTCTCGCGGGGCCAGGGTGTCGGTGGGAGTCAGGAGCGAATGCGGGACAGCGCGTCGGCATACGCCTGACGCACGGTCTCGCCGACCCACTCGGTGCTGCGGTACACGTTCGCGGCGCCGAGCTCGTCGCGCAGCCCGCTCGCGACCACCTGGTCGTACACGAGCTTCTCGCTGATCACGAGCACGAGCGCGCCCTCCACCGCCCGCAGCTCCCCCGCGAAGCGTCGCAGCACCTCGATGAGCGACAGGCCGATCTGGTCGGTGCCGCGGAGCCGGATGATGACCGTCGCTCCCCGCGAGCCCTCATCCACGGTCGGGAGCTGCGAATCGAACACGGGAGCGCTCGCGAAGAACAGACTCCCGTACGGCTGCAGCACCACGACCTGACCGGCCTCGATCCGCGCCGGCGGCGCGCTCTCGCGCATGCGCCCCTGCTCGAGCACGTGCACCTGCCGCACCCGCACGCGGTTGGACTGCTGGGCGACGAACAGGATGATCCCGAGCCCCACCCCGACGAGCACCGCGTACTGCAACGGGATCACGAGGGTGAGCCCGAAGGTGACCGCCATGATCGCGGTGGGAAGGGGTCCGCTCTTGACGACCGAGTAGATCCGGCTCGGCTTGACCGCCCCGATGCCGACGACGATCAGCAGACCCGCGAGGGCCGGCATCGCGATGTAGCTGACGAGATCGGAGGCGAAGAAGATCACGAGCGTCATGACGATGCCGGCGAACACGAAAGCGAGGCGGGTCTTCGCCCCCGCTTGGACGATGAGCGACGAACCCGACATCGACCCGCCCACCGGCATCCCTTGGAAGATCCCCGCCACGAGATTGCCGGCACCCTGCCCCACGAAGTCGCGCGACGAGTCCGCGGGGCGCCCGTCGGCGGTCGGGAGCCCTGCCGAGACCGCGGCGCCCTGCACGAGCCCGACGAAGGCGAGCGAGAGCGCCGGCAGCAGCAGGAACAGCACGTCGTCGACGTTCGGCAGCACCGGCGCCGGCAGGCCGTTGGGCACGTCCACGACATCGTCGAGGAGCACGACGGGCTCGGCCACCCACACGTTCAGCAAGGCCGCGAATCCGGATCCGATCACGACCGCGATCACGAGACCGAGCGAACCCACCGGGGTGAGGCGGAACAGGTAGATCAGTCCGATCGCGACCAGCCCGACCGCGACGGCGGCGGCGCTCCACTGCGGGATGTGCAGGAGCAGATCGACGAGCTTGAAGAGGCGGTTGGGCCCCTCGGAGGCGAAACCGGTGAAGTTCGACAGCTGCCCGAGCACGATGTTCACGCCGACCGCGGTGACGAATCCGGTCATGACCGGGGTCGGGACGAAGCGGACGAGCCGCCCGCCGCCGAGGAGCCCGGCGACGATCATCACGATCCCCGTCATGATCGCGAGCGTGTACAGCGCCCGGTCGGGGTCAGCGCGGCTCTGCAGGTCGGAGTCCGAGACGATGAGCGCCATCGCGCCGGTCGCCTGCACCGCCATGAACGTGCTGCTGGTGAAGAACGCCGCACCGATCATCCCGAACAGGTAGGCGTAGAGACCGGCGAGCGGGTTGATGCCGGCGAGAAGCCCCGCCGCGAGCCCGTCGGGGACCGCCTCGACGCCCAGCACGAGTCCGGAGACGGCATCCTTGCCGATCGTCCTGCGGGAGAAGAGCCTCCCGAACCCCACGCGCACGCTCACACGCTATCGGCGACGTTCTGCCCGCGCCTCGCCCGGATCAGGTGAGACGTCGGCTCACGCGGCCGACCCGGCGAGCTCCTCCGCGCGCCGCTCGAGCGCAGACCCGCCCGTTCCGATCCCGCAGCAGAACGTGTTGCGGTATGCGGTCGGGGTCGTGCCGAGCACGCGGGTGAAGTTCTGACGCAGAACGGATGCCGACCCGAAACCGCATTCCTCGGCGATGCGGTCCAGCCCGTAGTCCGTCTGTTCCAGGAGTCGCTGCGCGTGGATGATCCGCTGGCGTCCGAGCCAAGACGCGGGGGTGGTCCCGTAGTCGGCCTTGAAGCGGCGGGCGAACGTGCGCGCCGACATGTGCGCCTTCGCGGCGAGCTGGTCGACCGTGAGGTCCGCACGCAGGTTCTCCAGCATCCAATCGGTGACGGGCGCGAGCGACAGGCTCGAGACCTCCGGCAGGGGGCGCTGGATGTACTGCGCCTGCCCGCCGTCGCGCTGCGGCGGCACGACCATTCGACGGGCGATCGTGTTCGTCATCTCCGCGCCGAGCTCCTGCCGCAGCAGGTGCAGGCAGGCGTCCAGTCCCGCCGCGGTGCCGGCGCTCGTGATGATGCGACCGTCCTGGACGTACAGCACGTCGGGGTCGACCTCGATCGCCGGATACATGCGGGCCATCGTGTCGGCGTACATCCAGTGGGTGGTCGCCTTGCGGCCGTCCAGGACGCCGGACTGCGCGAGGATGAACGATCCGCTGCAGACGCTCAGCAGCCACGCGCCGCGCGCGGCGGCGTCGCGGACGACGTCGAGCACGCGGGGGTCGGTGTTGTCCCACCACTCGCGCGGAGTCGGCGAGACGACCACGAGGTCTGCCGTGTACGCGAACGACAGGTCGTCGTCGACGTTGAGTGAGAAGCCGAGCTTCGAGGTGACGACGCCGGGCGTCGGCGTCACGACCTTGAAGTCGAAGTTCGGGATGCCGTCATCCGAGCGATCGAGGCCGAACGCCTCGCACGCGACCCCGAATTCGAACGGCGCGAAACCGTCTTGGACGATGACGGCGACGGTCTTCATGGCGACTCCCGGGCGTTGGCAGTATTCGAACGATAGGTGTCCATCCTGCCACTATTGGCAGGATCAGGTCAAGCGTAGCGTTTCTGCCATGTTGATGATGATTGCTCTTGCATCCCTGTCCGCCTACGCGATCGGCGCCTCGATCGTCTCCCTCCGCAACGACGGCTACCGTCGGATGCCGGCCGACCGCACTCGCCTGCCCTGACCGTCGCGCGCGGCGCGTGCCGAACGACTGCTGGTCGGGGCGCGTGATGTCGTGGCACCGCGCTCCGCGGCGACATCTGCCCCAGCCGGCAGTGATTCGGGCCGATCAGCCCGCGATCACCCGCTCGTAGATCTCGACCATGGCCGCGGTCCGCGAGGACTGCCGGAAGCGCTCGCGGATCGACGGGTCAGGCGCGGGGGCCGCATCGGCGGAGATGGCGGCTGCCGCGACGCGCAGGGTGTCGGCGAGCGCGGAGACCGAGCCGTCGGCGACCGACCAGAACCCTGCCCCGAGCTCGTCGGCGATGTCGGGGTCGCTGATCACGGCGGGCGTGCCGAGCGCGGCGGCTTCGAACACGGTCATGCCCTGCGTCTCGAAGCCGATCGAGGTCTGCACGACCGCGTCGGCGGCGGCGATCCGACGCAGCGTCTGTGCGTACGGCAAGCGCCCCGCGAACGAGACCGTGCCGGCCAGATCGTGGCGCTGCACGAGGCGGCGCGCCGCCTTCTCCTGACCTCCTCCGCCGATGATCTCGACGTCGGCGTCGATGCGGGCTTGCGCCAGGGCCTCGAGGAAGGGGAGAAGCCTCTTCTCCGGGCTCATCCGTCCCAGCCACACGAAGCGCGGGCGTCCGGGCAGCCGCTCGGCCGCGTCGCCGAGCGCGGCATCCAGCACATCGTCGTCGATGCCGTTCCACACGTCGATCACGCGCTCCCCGACGAGGGAGAGCGCGCCGTGCTCGTCGAGCCGGCGCGCGAAGTGCGCGGAGGGCGCCGTGACCGCGTGCGAGCGCGCGGCGAAGCGCCGGAGATACGCCCAGCCGTCGCCGCCGTCCTGGACACGGCCCGGGACGTCACGCAGCGCGCGTCGCTGCCAGCGGTTCAGAGCGCGGAGCACGAGACGGGGGAAGGGGGCGGTGGCGTGGATGCCGACATCCACGCGGTTGTGCATCGTGTGGACGACCGGCAGCCCGCGCCGGGCCGCGAACCGGTGCCCGGTGAACGCGCCCCAGAAGTCCGCCTGCACATGCACGACGTCCACGGGTGGAAGGCCGCGCAGCGCGGCATCCACGAATCCGTCGGTGCGGGAGCCCGGCCACGACAGCGAATACTCACGGTCGGGGGTGATCGCGATCGAGGGGGTGTCCACGTAGGCCGGGTCGGGGGTGATCGCGATCGAGGGGGTGTCCACGTAGGCCGGGTCCGGGGAGAACCCGGCCCGGGGCCCGTGCATCTTCGGCGCCACGATCGTCACGGTGTGCCCGGCGCGCTCGAGGAACCGTCGCTGCAGGCGCATGGAGACCTGCGCCCCGCCGAGCGATTCGACGTGCTGGTCGCCGAACATCACGACGTGCATCGGGCCTACGCCGGGAGCGGTTCGGCGCGGTAGAGCGCCTCGAACGTGTCGAGCGTGCGGTTGATGTCGTGGATCGCAACGCCGTCCAGCGACGCCTGCTGCATACGGAGCCGCTCCGCCGGGGCCGCCGTGAGCACGTCGGTCAGGCGCGCGGCGAGCTCTTCGTCGTTGCCGGGCTCGAACAGGTAACCGTTCTCACCGTCGTGGACCAGGTGCGGCAGCGCGACCGCGTTCGC
>JASBUD010000071.1 GCA_030148105.1 Microbacterium sp.
ACGAACGACAGGGCGATCAGGTCGGCGCCGATGCGCAGGCCCCAGCGGAGATCCGCCTCGTCCTTCTCGGACAGCGCCGGGACGTTCACGGCGACACCGGGCAGGTTGATGCCCTTGTTGTTCGAGACGGCGCCGGCGACGATGACCTTCGTCGTGACGACGGGGCCCTCGACCTCGGTGACCTGGACGCGGACCTTGCCGTCGTCGATCAGGAGGAAGTCTCCGGCCTTCACGTCGGCGGGCAGGCCCTTGAAGGTCGTCGAGACGATCTCCTTCGTTCCGGCGATGTCCTCCGTGGTGATCTTGAAGATGTCCCCGACGGCGAGGTCGTGCGGGCCGTCGGCGAACTTGCCGAGGCGGATCTTCGGACCCTGCAGGTCCACCAGGACCGCGACCGGACGACCGGCGTCGTCTGCGGCCTTGCGGACGTTGGCGAAGTTGGCTTCGTGGACGGTGTAGTCGCCGTGGCTCAGGTTCATCCGGGCGACGTCGACACCCGCCTCGATGATCGCGCGGACCTGCTCATAAGTCGAGGTGGCGGGTCCTAGCGTGGCGACGATCTTGGCACGTCTCATCGTGTGTGTACTCCGTGAGGGGTCGGGATTTCTTGGCAGAGAAGCCGCGGCCAGCCTACGCGGGCTGCAGACCGATCGCGACATCGGTGGGCGCGACGGGCGCGGGCAGCGCCGTCTCGCCCATCAGGTAGCGGTCCACGTGCGCGGCGGCCGCGCGGCCCTCCGCGATCGCCCAGACGATGAGGGACTGACCGCGACCGGCGTCGCCGGCGACGAACACGCCGGGTGTCGTCGTCTGGTAGTCCTCCGCGCGCTCGAGGTTCCCGCGCGACGTGAACTGCGCGTCCAGCTGGTCCTCCAGGTGGGCCCGCTCGGGACCGGTGAAGCCCATCGCGATCAGCACGAGGTCGGCCGGGATCTCGCGCTCGGTCCCGCTCTTGGGGACGCGGCGTCCGTCGACGAACTCGGTCTCGGCCACACGCAGGGCGCGCACCTCGCCCGCGTCGTTGCCGAGGAACTCGACGGTCGAGGCCAGGTATGCGCGCTCGCCCCCTTCTTCGTGGGCGGAGCTCACTTCGAACAGCAGCGGGGCCATCGGCCACGGCTGGTTGTCGGGGCGGGTGCCGGGAGGCTGCTTTCCGATCGCGAGGTTCGTCACGCTCAGGGCGCCGTGGCGATGCGCGGTCCCGATGCAGTCCGCACCGGTGTCGCCGCCGCCGATCACGACGACGTGCTTGCCCTCGGCGGTGATCTGACTCGGCACCGCGTCGCCCGCCGTGGCCTTGTTCGACTCCACGAGGTACTCCATCGCGAAGTGCACGCCGTCGAGATCCCGGCCGGGGATTGGGAGCTCCCGCGGCACGGTCGCACCGGTCGCGACGACGACAGCGTCGTACCGGGCGCGCAGGTCGCTCCAGGAGATGTCCTTGCCGATCTCGACCCCCGCGCGGAAGCGGGTGCCTTCGTCCTGCATCTGACGCAGGCGCGACTCGAGGTGGCGCTTCTCCATCTTGAAGTCCGGGATGCCGTACCGGAGGAGTCCGCCGATGCGATCGTCCCGCTCGAAGACGGCGACGGTGTGACCCGCGCGCGTGAGCTGCTGGGCGGCGGCGAGTCCCGCGGGACCCGAGCCGACGACCGCGACGGTCTTGCCGGTGAGGCGTCCCGGCGGCTCGGGCTCTACCCAGCCGTTCGCGAAGGCCTCGTCGATGATCGAGACCTCGATCTGCTTGATCGTGACCGCCGGCTGGTTGATCCCGAGCACGCACGAGCTCTCGCAGGGCGCGGGGCACAGGCGCCCGGTGAACTCCGGGAAGTTGTTCGTCGCGTGCAGTCGCTCGATCGCGGAGCGACCCTCGCCGCGCCACGTGAGGTCGTTCCACTCGGGGATGAGGTTGCCCAGCGGACACCCCTTGTGGCAGAACGGGATGCCGCAGTCCATGCAGCGGCCGGCCTGGCGTCGCAGCACGGCGGAATCGCCCGGCTCGTACACCTCTTTCCAGTCCATGATGCGGACGGGAACGGGACGACGCGGCGGGAGCTCGCGGTCCGTCACCTTCAGAAAGCCCTTGGGGTCAGCCACCGGTCACCTCCAGGATGCGGGTCCAGACGACGTCGCCGTCGGGGTCCAGCCCCTCGGCCAGCGCCTCCTGGCGGGTCTGCAGAACGGCCGCGTAGTCGCGCGGCAGGACGCGCACGAAGTTCTCGAGCTCGCCGTCGAAGTCCTCGAGCAGGCGCGCGGCCAGCGTCGAGTCGGTCTCGGTCCGGTGCTGCTCGAGCAGGTCGCGGAGGATCTCCGCGTCTCCGGCGCCGAGCGGCCCGAGCTCCAGCTCGCCCGACGCGAGCGCCTCGCGGTTGACCAGCTGCGGGTCGAGCTTGTACACGTAGGCGGTGCCGCCGGACATGCCGGCGCCGAGGTTGCGCCCCGTCGCCCCGAGGATCACGGCCAGACCGCCCGTCATGTACTCCAGGGCGTGATCGCCGACGCCTTCGACGACCGCGGTCGCACCGGAGTTGCGCACGAAGAAGCGCTCCCCCACGACTCCGCGCAGGAACATCGTCCCCTGCGTCGCGCCGTACCCGATCACGTTTCCGGCGATCACGTTCTGAGACGCATCGAAGGTCGCGTCCCGCGGCGGTCGGACGACGATCTGCCCACCGGACAGGCCCTTGCCGACGTAGTCGTTCGAATCGCCCTCCAGGCGCAGGGTGATCCCGGCGGGCATGAACGCGCCGAAGGACTGGCCGGCGGACCCGGTGAGGTTGACCACGATCGACCCCGCCGGCATTCCGTTCTCGCCGTGTACGCGGGTGACGTGGTGTCCGAGCATCGTGCCCACCGCCCGCTCGGTGTTGCGGATCGGCAGGTCGAAGGACATCGTGCCGTTGTGGGCGATCACATCGCGCGCCGCCTCGATGAGGGGTACGTCGAAGTGCTCCTCGAGCTCGTGCTCCTGCGCGCGCGTGTTGCGGCGCGCCTGGTCGTCGCCGAAAGCGGGTCCGGTGAGGATCGGCGCGAGGTCG
>JASBUD010000282.1 GCA_030148105.1 Microbacterium sp.
TGGCGAACGACCTCGACGCGCTCGACGCCGCCTTCGCGCCCGGACCCGACACCATGCGGGGGGATGCCGCGGGCCTCCTGATCGGACACGACGCGATCAGCGCGTTCCGCGGCACCCGCGGCGGCGTGCCCGCGCGGGTGATCGAGCGCATCGAGTACCGCCCGTTCAGCGCGGATGCCGCGCTTGTGGTCTCCGTCTCGCGCTTCACCGGCGGCGGCACGGGCCTGCAGACCCAGGTGTGGGAGCGCCGCGGCGGCCGGTGGCTCATCACCGCCGCCCACGTGACCCCGCGCGCGCAGGCGTTCGACCGGTCGGTGTGGCGGACGGTCGGCGATCCGCTCTTCCAAGGCGCGTGGGAGGGGCCGCTCGCCGGTCTCACGGTCACGGTGAAGGACCTGTTCGCGATCAGCGGCTATCGCATCGGCGCCGGCAATCCGGCGTTCCTCGAGGACGCCCGCCCCGAGACCTCGACCGCCGCCGCCGTCACCGATCTCCTCCGCGCCGGCGCATCCCTGCGCGGCATCGCGCGCACGGACGAGTTCGCCTACAGCATCGCCGGCGACAACGCGCACTACGGCGCCCCGCCCAACGGCGCGGTACCGGGGGCGCTGCCCGGCGGATCCTCGAGCGGTCCGGCATCCGCCGTCGCCACAGGCCAGGCCGAAGTCGGCCTCGCGACCGACACCGCGGGATCGGTGCGCGTGCCGGCGTCCTACCAGGGGCTCTGGGGCCTGCGCACGAGCCACGGGCTCGTGCCCCGCCAGGGTCTCCTGCCGCTCGCGCAGTCCTTCGACACGATCGGCTGGCTCACGCGCGACGGAGAGACCCTGCAGCGGGTCGCGGACTGGTGCCTGAGCTACGACTCGTCCGCCTCGACCGAGAACGTGTACGGCGAGTCCGACGACGACCTCCCATGGCGGTTCGTCGTTCCCGTCGAAGTGCTCGACGCGGCCGCGCCCGAGACCCGCGGGGCGTTCGAGGCCCTGCTCGACCGGCTCGCGGTGACGGATGCCGCCCCCCTCGACAGCGTCTCGATCGGCGATCTCGACGAGTACCTCGTCCCGTTCCGCACGGTGCAGGGCGCGGAGGCGTGGCGCAACAACGGCGAGTGGGTCACAGCGAATCCGGGCGCGCTCGGCCCCGCCGTCGCCGAGCGCTTCCGCGCGGCATCCGCTGTCACCGCCGCCGAGGAGGCGGACGCCCGCCGCGCCCTCGAGCCGCTCGCCGCGCGGATGCAGTCGGCCGTCGCGGACGCGGTGCTGCTCATGCCGACCGTTCCCGGCCCGGCCCCGCTGCGGACCGCCGCAGGCGACCGCATCGACGCCGTGCGCACCGCGACCCTGCGGATGACCACGCCCGCCGCGGTCGCAGGCCTCCCGTCGCTGTCGGCACCGCTGCTGCACGTGCCCGGCGGTCCGGTGGGGGTCTGCGTGACCTCGCGCTCGGGCACCGATGTCGCCCTCGTGCGCCTGGCGCGGCGCCTCGCCCAGGCGGTGCGCGCATGACCCCGCCGAGCCGTCTCCCAGCCCCCCACCGCGAACCCCCGAACTCAGGAAGCCGCATGAACGAGATCCCCGGACCCATCGCCCCGCCCGCGCGCCTGCTCATGGGACCCGGGCCGATCTCGGCCTATCCGTCCGTGCTCACCGCGATGTCCGCCGCGCTCGTCGGGCAGTACGACCCGTTCATGACGGCGACGATGACCGAGACGCAGGAGCTCTACCGGCGGGTCTGGGGCACCGCGAACGACGCCACGGTCCTGATCGACGGCACCTCGCGCGCCGGCATCGAGGCCGCGATGATCTCGCTCATCCGTCCCGGCGACCGCGTGCTCGTCCCGGTGTACGGACGCTTCGGTCACCTCCTCGCCGAGATCGCCGAGCGCGCGATGGCCGAGGTGCACACGATCGAGGTGCCGTGGGGGCAGGTCTTCCCCGTCTCCGCGATCGAACAGGCGATCCTCGCCGTCAAGCCTCAGTTGCTCGGTCTCGTCCAGGGTGACACGTCGACCACGATGCTCCAGCCGCTCGACGAGGTCGGCGCGCTGTGCGCGAAGCACGGTGTCCTCTTCTACTCCGACGCCACGGCCTCCCTCGGCGGCAATCCGTTCGAGGCCGACGCGTGGGGACTGGATGCCGCCACCGGAGGACTGCAGAAGTGCCTCGGCGGCCCGTCGGGCTCGGCGCCGATCACGCTGTCCGAGCGTGCGGTGGAGCTCATCCGATCGCGCAAGAAGATCGAGGCCGGCATTCGCGAGGAGGGCGACGAGGATGCGGCGGACTTCATCCGCTCGAACTACTTCGACCTCGGCATGATCCTGGATTACTGGGGTCCCCGCCGCCTGAACCACCACACCGAGGCGACATCGATGCTGTACGGCGCGCGCGAGTGCGCCCGCCTGCTGCTGCTCGAAGGCCGTGACGAGGTGATCGCGCGCCACCGCCTGCACGGCGCGGCCATGCTCGCCGGCGTGCAGGGCCTCGGGCTCACCGTCTTCGGCGACGTCGCGCACAAGATGACGAACGTCGTCGCCGTCGAGATCCCCGAGGGGGTGCCGGGGGACGCCGCCCGCACCGCGATGCTGACGGACTTCGGCATCGAGATCGGCACGTCGTTCGGTCCGCTGCACGGACGCGTCTGGCGCATCGGAACGATGGGGTACAACGCCCGGACCGACGCCGTGCTGCAGACGCTCGCCGCTCTCGAGACCGTGCTGCGCCGGTTCGGCGCGCCGGTCGCTGCGAACGGCGGAGTGGATGCCGCGCAGGGCATATACGCGTCGGCGGGTCGCTGACCGCGATGCGCACCCGTCTTCCCGAGCTCTCGCCGGACGCCGTCGCCGCCGCCGCGCGCCGCGTGATGGCGCGCTGCGGCGAGCTCGCGCGCGTCTCGGCGACGCCGGGAGCGATCGAGCGCGTGTACCTGTCGCCCGAGCATGCGCGCGTCAACCGCCTCGCGGCGGAGTGGATGCGCGAAGTGGGCATGACGACGAAACAGGATGCCGCGGGCAACCAGACCGCGCGGCTTGCGGCATCCGACCCCGGCGCCCCGGCGATCCTGCTCGGGTCGCACCTGGACACCGTGCCCGATGCCGGCGCGTTCGACGGGATCGTCGGGGTCCTCATGGCGCTCGAGGTCGTCCGGCTGCTGCGTGTGCCGAACGGCGACGGCTGGCTGGCCCCCGGGGCGGCCGCGATCGAGGTGATCGCCTTCTCGGACGAGGAGGGCACCCGATTCGGCAAGGCCCTGCTCGGTTCGTCGGCGGCGGCCGGCACGTGGGACGAGGCCTGGTGGGCGCTGACGGATGCCGACGGCACGACCCTCCGCGAGGCGTTCCGCGAGTTCGGACTCGACCCCGGTCGCATCGGTGAAGCCGCCCGCCGCTCGGACGAGCTCGTCGGCTACCTCGAAGCGCATATCGAGCAGGGACCGGAGCTGGATCGCCGCGGGGAGTCGCTCGCGGTCGTGTCGTCGATCGCGAGCGCCCGCCGGTTCCAGCTCGTGATCGAGGGCGAGGCGCGGCACGCCGGGGGAACGCCGTACGACATGCGCCGCGATGCGCTTCTCGGAGCGAGCGAGGTCGCGCTCGCGATCGAGCGCATCTGCCGCGGCGAGCACCACATCATCGGGACGGTCGGCCAGCTCGAGGCCTTCCCCGGCGCGGTGAACATCGTGCCCGGCGAGGCGCACCTGAGCCTGGATCTGCGGGGGGAGTTCGACGCATCCCGCGACGAGGTGTGGCGCGCGATCAGCGGCGAGCTCGACGCGATCTCGGGGCGCCGCGGCTTGCGGTGGCACGCCCGTGAGATCCACAACGCGCCCGCCGTCATGTGCGCGCCGCTCCTGCGCGACGTCGTGCGCGAGGGGATCCTCGCGACCCTCTCCGACGGCGCCGACGAGCCTGCGACGATCTTCAGCCGTGCCGGGCACGACGCGATGGCGATCGGCGCGATCACCGACGTGGGGATGCTGTTCCTTCGCAACCCGGACGGCATCAGCCATCATCCCGAGGAGTCGGTCAGCGCCGGGGACGTCGCGCTCGGCATCCGCGCCCTCGCCGAATCGGTGCTGCACCTCTCATCCGAGCCCCGCTGACCCCACGGCAGACGACGCGGCCGGTGGAGCGGATGCCGGGGCGTCAGCGCTGCGACGGCGCCATGCCCATGCGCACCAGCACGATGTTCTCCACGATCTGCACGATGTTGTACAGCAGCAGCGTGATGAGGGTGATGAGCGCGATCGCGGTCCACAGCTGGGTGAACTGGGCCTGGGCGTTGAACTTCAGGATCGCCCCGCCGATGCCCTGACCGGTCGAGAGCCACTCGGCGAGCAGGGCACCGGTGACCGCTCCCGGCACCGAGACGCGGGCCGCGGCGAACAGTGACGGACCGGCTCCGGGGATGCTGACCTTCCGCAGCGCCGTGAGGCGCCCGCCGCCGAACACGTGGATCACGTCGATGCTCTGCCTGCTCGCTCGGCTGAGTCCGAACAGGATGCTGGCGAGCGCGGGGAAGAGCACGACGATCGTGCCGATCACGGCGACCGAGGCGACGGTCCCGCGCCCGGTCACCAGGATGATCACGGGCGCGATCGAGACGAGCGGGATCGTGCGCAGGAGCAGCACGAGCGGCATGACGCCCGCCTCGACCGACTTCGACAGGCTGAACAGGATCGCGAAGACGATCGCGGTGAGCATCCCGAACACGAACCCGATCGACGAGTCCACGAGCGTCTGCCACACGAGCGGCGCCATCTGCGCGCGGTGCTCGGCGGCGTCCTCGCCTGCGAAGAGGAAGTTCCAGACGTCGACCGGGCCCTTCGCGATGTAGGGCGAGATCCCGGAGAAGCTCACGATCGCCTGCCAGAGCAGCAGGACGACGGCGAACGTGATCGCGGCGTTGCCGAGCGAGCGGCCGATCGTGCGCAGGAGCGCCTTGCGGCGATCGGCCTTCAGCTGTGCCTGTGCGGCCGGATCGGCGGTCAGGACGAGCCCCGCGGTCTGGGTCATCGCGCCGCTCCCGATACCCAGGGGGTCACGACCCGCACGAGGAGCCCGACGAGGCCGTAGGCGACGAGCGCGAACACCGCGCACAGCAGGAACACGGACCAGACGCCCGCGGCATCCAATTGCCCCTGCAGCCGGATGAGGGTCGGGCCGACGCCGGCCGTGATCGCCCCCAGGTACTCGCCGAGCACGGCACCGAGGAACGCGGTGGGGACGGCGATCTGCAGCGCGTTCAGGATCGCCGGGAGCGCGGCGATGAGCCGCACCTTGCGCAGCTGCGTCCACGAGCTGCCGCCGAAGACGCGGACGACGTCGAGCGAGGCCTTGTCGGCGGATTTGAAGCCGAGGATCGCTCCGACCACCGTCGTGAAGACGCACACGAGCGCCGCGAGGAAGATCGCGGTCGCCGA
>JASBUD010000090.1 GCA_030148105.1 Microbacterium sp.
GTCCGGCGATGATCTTCAACACGACGACCCGGTGCTTCGACGACATGCACGAGTGTCGCCCATGACGCGACTCACCTGAGACCTATGTCCCGACTCATGAGAGACCTATCAGGTGTGACCTATGTCGTGAACCCAGACACCTCACTCGCCACGTTCGGAAATGCCCCGCTTCGGCGGGGCATTTCGCGTTTCTGGGCGGAACGCCGCCGGCCGGCCCTCGGCCCTCCGTGCGCAACTCCTCACTTTCGGGCAGGTGTTGGTCGTACCGGGCCCGGGAGCCCTGCCGGACCCGAGATCTTGAGGCGTCGTGCACGCCCAGGTCGGCCTACCACCGCCTTCGCGCGCTGACAACCCCATGCTCGGGGCCTGCGGGGGAGCCCGGAGCGAGCGTACGATGACGCGACCGCACCCCACGAAGGGACACATCATGAGCGACACCCAGGGCAACACCGAAGAGGCCACGCAGGCAGCGCGCGACGCCGCCGCGAAGGTGCGCGAGGCCGCCGCCGACGGCGCAGAGTCGCTCGGAGCGACGGCCGAGCAGATCGCCGAGGACGTCAACGAGCGGGCCTCGGCAGCCGCGGCCGACGCATCGCGAACCGTGGGCGATGTCACCGACAAGGTCACGGACAAGATCAGCGACGTCGTGGAAGGCGCGAAGGGAGCGGCATCCGATGTCGCCGCATCCGTGAGCAAGGCCGCCGACGCCGCGGCCGATGCCGCGAAGGCCGCGAGCGAGAAGCTCAAGGACGCCGCCGGCGACCTCGACGTCGACCAGCTCGTCGCCCAGACGCGGACGGTCGCGGGCGAGTGGACGGACAAGCTCAAGGAGGCCTACCGCGAGCGCCCCGCCGTCGTGATCGCCGCGGCCGCCGGCGCGGTCGTCCTCGTCGGCGCGATCATCCGCAACCTCGGCCGACGCTGAGGGGATGCCGACTGCCGGGTCCGCGCCGCCTCCCGGTGGCGCGGACCCGGCAGTCGGCGGCAATAGGATCCGTGGCATGCCCTGGCACGCGACCGGAACCCTGACCGCCCTGCCCGCGACGGCGCACCTGGACCTCGTCGCCGCACCGGTGGCGGCGGCGCTGGCCTCACTGGACGAGACCCTCGCGGCCCAGGTCGGCGTGACGCCGATCGATGCGACCCTCGCCGACACGGCCGAGTTCTGCGCACGCTACGGCGTCGCCCCCGAGGTCTCGGCGAACTGCGTGATCATCAGGGGGCGTCGAGGCGGCGAGGAGCGCTTCGCGGCCGCCGTGGTCCTCGCGACCACGCGCGCCGATGTCAACGGAGTGATCCGGCGTCGGCTCGACGCGCGCACCGCCTCCTTCGCCCCGATGGATGAGGCGGTGGCGCTGACCCACATGGAGTACGGCGGCATCACGCCCATCGGGTTGCCCGCAACGTGGCCGGTCTTGATCGATGCGGCGGTCGCCGCATCTCCCGAGGTGGTGATCGGCGGCGGCGTGCGCGCGAGCAAGATCTTCCTCCCGGGTGCGGTGCTGGCTGCGCTCCCGGGCGCCGAAGTGATCGAAGGTCTCGCCCGCCTCGTCGAGTGATCCGGCCTGGGGAGAACCCTCCGGCGCCGGGGGCGCGCATGCCAGGATGGCCGTGAGCGCAAGCTCCCGCCGACGAGAGGAACGCCATGACCGCGCCCGATCCGAACACCCGCGACGCCACATTCGACCCGTCGGCGTCCTCGCTCGTCCGGGCGGCCATCTGGGTCGCGATCGGCGCCCTCATCGCCGCCGCGATCGTCTGCGTCATCTGGGTGCTGATCGGATCGCAGAACGGCATCGTCGGCCGCGCGTTCCTGACGATCCTGCTCCTCGCGGGCTTCGCCGGTGTCGCGATCATGGATGCGCACCTCGCCGCCCGGCGGCCCGCGTGGTTCGCGCTGGCGAGCATGGCGACGTGGGTGGTGACGCTTCTGATCGGAGCGGTGCTCATCTGGATGCCGGAGCGCTACTCCTTCGGCGGCTTCGGACGCTTCATCCAGTTCCTGCTGATCGTGCTCGTCCTGCAGCTTGCCCTGCTGCACATCCGTCTCTACACGAAGGCCTTCCAGCGGCACGTCACGACGTTCACGCAGATCATCACGATCGTGACGATCTCCCTCGTCGTGATCCTCGCGATCATGCTCGTTCTGCCGCTCATGCTGGCCGAGTGGGTGGACTTCAGTGACCTGTACTGGCGCTTCGTCGTCGCGATCACGATCCTCTCCGCCGTCGGCACCGCGCTCGTGCCCCTCGTCAACGTGCTCTTCGCGCCGCGCAAGCCGAAACCGGCGTATCTCACGGCCCCACCCGCCGCGCCGGTTCTGCCGCCGTGGCCGACCTACGCCGACGGCATGACGCCGCTGCCGATCATGCCCGACGGCTCACCGGACTGGAATGCCTACTACACCGGCTACCCGTCGCAGACGGCGCAGGCGATCGCCCCGGTCGCGCCGTTCGCCGCGCCTGCCGGTCAGCAGTGGGCGCCGCAGCCGGGTGTCGATCAGCAGTGGGCGGCGCAGCCGGATGCCGGTGCCCAGAATGCACCGCAGCAACAACCGACCGCGCCGCACGGTTACGAGGGCTTCCCGCCGCCTCCGCCGCTGCCGCCGCGGTCGTAGGCCGACGCCTCAGTCGAGGATTTCGAGGGCCGCCATCGCGGCGTTGTGCCCGCCGATGCCGCTCACGGCACCGCCGCGCCGCGCGCCCGATCCGCACATCAGGACGCCCGGGTGCGCGGTGGCCACCCCCCAGCGCTGCGCCGGCCCGTCCAGCGGCTCCTCGTCGTCCGCCCACGGCCAGGACAGACCGCCGTGGAAGATGTCCCCGCCCGCCATCCCGAGCGCACGCTCGAGGTCGCCGGTGGTCTTGGCCTCGACGCACGGGACGCCGTCCGGCCCGACGTACACGCAGTCCGCGATCGGCTCGGCGAGCACCGAGTCGAGTGAGCGGGTCGCCGCCTCCAGCAGCGCCGCGCGCGCGGCATCCGGATCGTGTCCGCTCAGCAGACGGTGCGGAACCTGCAGGCCGAACAGAGTCAGAGTCTGGGCGCCTTCGGCCTGGAGGTCCGGACCGAGGATCGACGGGTCGGTGAGCGAGTGGCAGTAGATCTCGGCGGGGAGGGGATCGGGGATGCCGCCGCCGGTGGCGACCGCGAAGGCGTCGTCGAGCTGTGACAGGCTCTCGTTGATGTGGAACGTGCCGGCGAACGCGGCTTCGGGGGAGACCGTCCGATCCCGGAGCCGCGGGAGCCGACGAAGCAGCATGTTCACCTTGATCTGCGCGCCCTCCGGCTGCTCCCGTGCCACCACGCCGTCGGCACCTCCGGCGGCGAGCAGGCGTGCCAGGACGGCGGTGCCGACCCCGCTGAGGACGAGCCGCCCGCGGATGACGGCCGCGGAATCGCCCGCGAGCTGCACCTCGCCGTCGGGGCTCACGGCGACCACCTCGGCACCGGCGCGCAGGTCCGCTCCGGCGGCGCGCGCGGCGCGCTCCAGCTCGCCGCTTACGCGCCCCATCCCGCCGACGGGGACGTCCCAGTCACCGGTCCCGCCGCCGATCACGTGATAGAGGAAGCAGCGGTTCTGGCGCAGGCTCACGTCGTCGGCCGAAGAGAACGTGCCGATGAGCCCGTCCGTGAGGGCGATGCCGCGGACGAGGTCGCTCTGCAGCGACGAGCGCAGGAGTCCGCCGAGCGGTCGCTCGACGATCGCGTCCCACAGATCGCGGTCGGCGAAGCCGTCCCTGACCGCTGCGCGACGAGCGAGGGGCTCGGTCACCCCCGGGAACAGGTGCTGAGCGAGCGGCATCAGGCGTCCCGTGAACGCGGCGTAGCGGTCCACCTCCGCCGTGTCGCCGGTCGTCCTGGCGAACGATTCCGCCGTTGCGGCGGCATCCGCGGTGTCGATGAGGATGCCGCGCTCCGGATCCGCCGGATCCGGCGTGTACGACGAGAAGCGGCGGCGACGCAGGTCGATGCGCAGGCCGAGGTCGTCGATCACCCGGCGAGGCAGCAGGCTCACGAGGTAGGAGTACCGCGAGAGCCGGGCCTGCACCCCCTCCCACGGCGTCTCGGACACCGCGGCGCCGCCGAAGTGCGGGAGGCGCTCGAGGAGGAGCACCGAACGCCCGGCGCGGGCGAGGTAGGCGGCGGCGACCAGAGCGTTGTGGCCTCCGCCGACGATCACGACATCGTGAGTGTGCGGCATGGTTCCACGCTAACCGGCGAGCGGCGCGATCGACCCACCCCGATAGCGTGGAGGTATGGCATCAGCGCAAGAGCTCGAAGCACTCGCGATCGACATCGCGCGGGAGGCCGCGGAGCTCGCCCATCGGCGGCGGACCGAGGGTGTGGCGATCGCGGCGACGAAGTCCTCGATCGCCGACATCGTCACCGAAGCCGACCGCGAGGTGGAGGACCTCATCCGCGGAAGGCTCGCCGCCGAGCGGCCCGATGACGGCTTCCTGGGGGAGGAGTCCGGCGCCGAGAGCGGCGCGAGCGGCATCACGTGGGTGGTCGACCCGATCGACGGCACCGTGAACTACGCGTACGGCATCCCCGCGTATGCCGTGAGCATCGCCGCCGTCCGCGGCGAGCCGGTGCCCGATCGCTGGGAGGGTCTGGCCGGTGCCGTGTGCAATCCCGTCTCCGGCGAGCTGTTCCACGCGTCGGCCGGCGGTGGGGCGTGGCTCGGCGACGAGCGTCTCGCGGTGAATGAGCCCGTGTCCGCGGCGGGCGCCCTGCTGGGGACCGGGTTCGGGTACGACCCCGCGACGCACGCCGGCGACCTTGCGAGAGTGGCCCGTGTGATGCCGCTGGCGCGCGATCTGCGGCGCATCGGAGCGGCATCCCTCGATCTGTGTTTCGTCGCGGCAGGCAGGCTCGACGGTTACTTCGAGCGCGGACTCAACCCCTGGGATCACGCGGCCGGGGCTCTCCTGGTGACCGAGGCGGGCGGCCGCTTCGCCCGTGCGGAGCTCACGGACGATCCCGGGAGGCCGCTTTTCGTCGCTGCCGGGCCGAGGCTGTTCGGCGGGTTGTTCGCCGCCGCGGTCGGTTCGTGAAAAGATCGAGAAGGAGCGATCCGGTCCGCCGGGGTGTGCCGCACATGGCATTCTCAGGTCGGTCCGGATAGTCTTTACCCGATCGTTACTTTCGTCACCCGAACCGGCGGAAGTGATCACCAGCCCGACATCCGACCGTTGCCCCCCTTTGCGACACGATCTGAGAGCCCCTCTCCGCATTGCCTCTTGATGCCCTCCAGGCTGACGCCGCCCCGACGCGCCGTTCCAGCCGGAAGCCCTCCGCCACGCCGTCCTCGGCGCCGGTGGAGACCGCAGGGCTCTCGCGTGCAGAGTTGCGTCGGCGCGCGTCGCGGCCAGCCGGCGCTCCGGATGCCGTGACCGAGGCCCCCTCGGATGAATCCGTCATCGCAGCGGTGGAGACCGTCGTCGCCGTGGCGGTCGCCGCGGACGCGCTCGCCGCAGAGGCGCTCGGCACCGAGACCGCAGAGCCGGTCGCCGCGCCGCTGACGCGTCGCAGCCGCCGCGCGAATCGCCCGGCTGAGCCCGCCGCCGTCAAGGCGGAGGTCGAGGTCGCCGAGCCCGTGGCGGACGCGCAGCCCGTGACCACCGTCGAGGAGCTCATCTTCGACGAGGTGCCGGCCGAGCCTGTCGTGATCGCCGCCGAAGACGCCCAGGATGCGGCATCCGCCACCGCGACGCCGGACGAGGCCGCCGCCGCGACGCCGGACGCGGACGCGGCCGCCGACGCGTTCGAAGCCGCTGCACGGCTGTTCTCGTTCACCGGTGAGACCGCTATCCAGCGCCCTGTGGAAGAGCCGGTCGCGGACGAGAAGCCGGATGTCACGCATGTCGCGCCCCGACGACCGCGCGGCGCGTCGTTCAAGCGGGTCACCGCGGCCTCGTTCTCGCTCGGCGTGATGGGCATCGTCGGGCTCCTGACGGTCGGACTGACCACGCCTGCCGAGGCGGTCGCCGCGCCGGCGTCGAAGGCCGGCACCACGAACCTCACCGTCGCCGCGGGGGATGTCGCCCCCGAGGCCGGCGAGATCCAGGCGTACGTGACGCCGTCGGACATGCAGAGCGCGCCGATCAGCCGTTCCGAGACCTACACGACACTCACGATGGCGCAGCTCGCCGCCGATTCGGGCATCTCGAACTTCTCGAACTTCTTCGTCAACGACCCGAACTCGCCGATCCAGTGGCCGTTCGCGGTCGGCGTGCCGATCAGCTACGGCTTCGGCATGCGCGACGGGACGATGCACGAGGGCGTGGACTTCACGCCGGGCGAAGGATCTCCGATCCAGGCCGTCGCCGACGGCGTCGTCCGCGAGTCCACCGATTCCGGCGGTGCGTTCGGCGTCCACATCGTGATCGATCACATCATCGACGGACAGCTCGTCTCGAGCAGCTACTCGCACATGCTGTACGGATCGCGTCAAGTCGAGGTCGGCGACCACGTCACCGTCGGCCAGATCGTCGGGCACACCGGCAACACCGGTCGGTCGTTCGGCGCTCACACGCACTTCGAGATCCTGATGAACGGAACGACTCCGATCGACCCGATCCCGTGGCTGCGGGAGCACGCGGGCGGCTGACCTCCGATTCAGACGGATGCCGTCGCTCTGGTATTCTCTTCTAGTTGCCCAGGTGCGCCTGGGTACGCCCCGATAGCTCAGTGGCAGAGCACTTCCATGGTAAGGAAGGGGTCGTCAGTTCAATCCTGACTCGGGGCTCGCAGCATCCGGTGTTCATCCACCGGCATGACGCGGCGGGGTAGCTCAGTTGGTGAGAGCGCACGACTCATAATCGTGAGGTCGCGGGTTCAAGCCCCGCTCCCGCTACGAACGAAGAGGCCCCCTCGTGGGGCCTCTTCGTTCGTAGCGGGCGGTCAGCACGGTTTGGGCGGCATCGCGCTCCGCACGCGCAGTCTGCCGGCGCCGAAACCGGACTCAGAGAATGCCTTGTGAGGTGGTTCCTGCCGCGAGCGGAAGCATCGTGGTGACAGCGACCGGACGGTCCAGGTGCGGAGCGATCAGTTCGTTCAGACGCTCGACGGCGGGTCCTGCAGCGTGCGCGTCGAGTGCGGCGCGCGACGTCCACTTCTCGATCATGACGATCGAGTCATCGTCGGCGTCGTGAATCGCATAGAGGACGCACCCAGGCTCGGCGTGGACGCTCGGGATCGCCGCACGCAGTGCCGCGAGCAAGCGCTCCTTGGCGCCAGCGGATGCGTGGAACACGGCGGTGACAATCACATCTGTCATGTGTGGGGTGCCCTCCAGGGGTTCGGTGTGATGGTGACGGTACTCGAGCGTGCCACGAACTCGGCCGGGACGGAGATCGTCCGCGGCTCGTCGGTGACCCGGCCGCGCAGGCGCGCAGAGACGAGTTCGAGAGCGTGCACCGCCAGCATGCTCGTGGGGGGGCGCACGACGCTGAGCGGAGGGCTCACGAGTTCGGTCCAGGGATTGTCGTCGAAGACCACGACGGAAAGGTCCTCCGGGATGGCGATCCTCGTCTGAGCCAGTCGCCGAAGGGCGTTTCTGACCTGCGCGGTATTGGCCACGATGAGAGCGGTCGGAGGCTCTCGCAGGTCCAGGAGCGACCCGACGGCGTCCGCGCCTGCGTCGCCACGGAAGCGCACCGAGTGCACCAGCTCGCTGCGGTATGCGATGGCGCGTGCCTCGAGGGCGCGGCGGTAGCCGTCGACGCGCTCCGCTCCGGTTGTCGTCGTCGATGGGCCGGAGATCAACGCGATGCGCTCGTGGCCGAGGTCGAGCAGGTGGTCCGTGGCCTCCTGTGAGGAGGTCACGTTCTCGATGCGGACGACATCGATCGGCAGGTCGCGGATCGCCCGGTCCACGAATGTGATCGGCACTCCCAGATCCAAAAGCCGATGCCACTTGTCCACGTTCGCACCCGTCGGTGTGGCGATGATCCCCGCCACCGACCGATCCTGGAGGCGATCCAGGATCTCCCGCTCGAGCTGTGCGTCCTCCTGTGTCGTCATGAGCTGCACCTGCAGTCCTGCGCCCCGCGCTTCCCATACGACCCGGTCGGCCAACCGCGCGAAGAAGGGATTCTCGAGGTCGGTCACGATCAGGCCGATGGTCGTCGTACCGCTGACCAGGCTCCGAGCCGCCGCGCGCGGGCGGAAACCGAGTTCCTCGATCGTCTCCATCACCTTGTCGCGCGTCTTCGCAGCGACGGGGCCGGTCCCTTCGTTGATGACCCGGGACACGACGGCGACGGACACACCCGCGGCAGAAGCGACGTCCCGGATCGTCGGCTGCTTCCTCATCGCGATCCTCCCATCGTGTCCGCCATGCTAGCGAGGCTCATCCGAGACCGAGTTTCGGCTCGGTCCTTGACGGTGCGTAAATCGGAGTGGTACAAAAGTGGAACCGTTACCACTTTATCGCTTCTCGACACCGACGTCCACCGCATCAGCGGCCTTCCTCGTCAGGGTCGAACGAGGGAGAAATTAGAGATGAACCTTCACCATCAACTGACCCAGCGCGAGGCCGACGGGCGGCCCATTCGCGTCGGTCTCATCGGCGCGGGACGCTTCGGGAACATGTACCTCGCCCAGGCGCGGAACATTCCGGGCATTCACGTTGCCGCCGTGGCCGACATCAACGTCGAGCGAGCCCGCAACGCATTCGCCCTCGCCGGGTGGCCGGACTCGCTGATCGCAGACTCGGTCGCGGACGCGCTCGAGCACCGTACGACCGCCATCGTCGGCTCATCGGCCGAGCTCTTCCGCGGCGACATCGACGTGATCGTCGAAGCGACCGGAAATCCCATCGTCGGGATCGATCACGCCCTGCGCGCGTTCGCCGCGACGCAGCACATCATCATGGTCACGGTGGAGGCCGATGCGCTCGCCGGCCCGGCGCTGGCGCGACGCGCCGAGCAGGCCGGTGTTGTGTACTCGATGGCGTACGGAGACCAGCCTGCCCTGATCATGGAGTTGGTGGACTGGGCCCGCACGTCCGGATTCGACGTGGTCTGCGCGGGCAAGGGAGCCAAGTACCTGTCGCACTACCACGAGATGAATCCGGACAACGTCTGGGAGAACTGGGAGTTCTCCAAGGAGCTCACCGACTCCGGTCAGCTCAACCCCTACATGCACACGTCGTTCCGCGACGGAACGAAGGCGGCGATCGAAATGGCGGCCGTTGCGAACGCGGCGGCGCTCGTCCCCTCGGACGAAGGGCTGACCTTCACTCCCGGCGACGTCGAGCAGATCGCGACGATCTGCCGACCGGCGTCTACGGGAGGGGTGCTCGCCCACGAAGGCAGTGTTGATGTGATGTCCAGCGTTACGCGCGAGGGCGACTGGATCCCCCACAACACCCAAGAGGGCGTGTTCGTTGTGGTCAAAGCGACGAATGCATATGTCGCCGATTGCTTTGTCGAGTACCCCTGGCACCCGGACCCCAGCGGGCAGTACGCCGCTCTCTACCGGCCGTACCACTACGTCGGGCTCGAGTTGAACATCTCGATCGCCAATGCGGCCATTCGCGGCGTCGCGACCGGATCCCCGGTCGGCTTCTACGCCGATGTCGTCGCCACCGCCAAACGCGACCTGACCGCTGGCGAGTTCCTCGACGGTGAGGGCGGTTACACCGTCTGGGGCAAGCTCGTGTCAGCTGCCCGCTCGACTTCGACGCACGCGTTGCCCGTCGCGCTCGCCCACCACGTCGAGCTGGTCCGTGATGTCCCGAAGGGCGAGATCGTCAACTGGGATGACGTGAAGATGGACGACTCCCTTACGACAGCGCTCGAACTTCGACGCGAAACCGAAGCCCTCTTCGTGTCGGCTTAGCCTGCGACACCCGACCTGAACACCCTCCTTACAAAGATGAAAGGTATGAGAATGACCCGCACTACCCGACTAACGGTCGCTGCTCTCGCTGTTGCTGCGCTGGGCGTCAGCGTCGTCGGCTGTTCCGCTTCGCCTGACGGTGGTGGGGGGTCCGCTGAGGGCTCCGACGTCGTCTCTCTTGTGCAGGCGGATGAGGTCCGGCCGTATGAGGATGTCCTCGATTCGTTGGGGGACCCGTCGGTTCCGGATGGCGCGAAGGTTTGTTATGTGACGCGGACGCTGTCGAACGAGTATTGGTCGTTCGTGGCGTCGGGTGTTGAGGATCGTGCGAAGGAGTTGGGTGCGGAGGTGCAGATCTTCGCCGTCAATGACGAGGCCTCGATCACGGAGCAGCTCGATAAGGCCAAGGGTGCGTTGACTCAGGGCTGCACAGTGCTGTTGGCGTCGCCTATCTCGGCGACGGGGCTGGACTCTGTTTTCACGGAAGCGCTGGCTGCGGGTGTTCCCGCGATCGTGCTGAACGATGCGAAGGGCACTCTGCCCGGCGTGGTGTATTCCGGTCCTGACTCGCTGACCACAGGTCGCACGGCTGCGGACTACATCGCGCAGAAGCTGCCGGAGGGAGGCCAGGTTGCGATGGTCGAGGGCGATCCTGGGTCCTCGAACGCGCTGAACCGGGGTGAGGGCTTCAAGGAGGGTCTGGCTGAGCACCCGAACCTCGAGTTGGTGGCGTCGGCGACGGCGAACTGGGACCAGACCAAGGCTCAGGACATCGCGACGACGATGCTGACGGCAAACCCGGATCTGAAGGCGTTCTACGTGCAGAACGACGGGATGGCGCTGGGCGTTGCCACCGCGGTGGAGCGGGCAGGGAAGACCGGTGAGGTCTTGATCGTGGGGACCGACGGGATCCCGCAGGCAAAGACCGAGATCCAGAATGGGCGGATCACGGCGACGGTGAGCCAGAAGCCCGGTCAGGAGGGCGCGGCGGGCGTCGATGTCGGCCTCTGGCTGCTTGCCGGCGAAGAGGTTCCCGGGTGGATTGAAGTTCCGGCTTTCATCATCGATTCCGAGAACGTCGCCGATTACGCCGAGGGTATGCCGTAACCGGCAGCCCAGGTTTCGAGACAACGAGGTGATCGAAATGGATGCACTGCTGCAGCTCGAGGACATTGCGAAGAGCTTTCCCGGGGTTCGCGCACTGGATGGGGTGACCTTCGAGGTCAAGGCCGGAGAGATCTGCACCATCGCCGGCGAGAACGGAGCGGGCAAGAGCACGCTCCTGGGGATCCTGGGTGGGTCGCTCACTCCGGATCGCGGTTCGATCACCATCGACGGCGTCCGGCGCGAGGAGTACTCCCCGCGCCGGGCGCTGGCCGACGGGATCGTCATCGCCCAGCAGGAACCCGCCGTGGTCCCGCAGCTGACCGTTGCTCAGAACGTCACGCTCGGCAAGTCCCGGGCTCAGCGTCGTGACACGCCGGACGCGGTCTCGGGTGTGATCGCCGATTTGAAGCGGATGGGGTTCGAGATGACCCCTTCAACTCCGGTATCGGCACTCAGCCCGGCGGAACGTCAGGCGTTGACGATCGCGCGGTCGTTCGCGTTCGGCGCGAAGATCATCGCGTTGGACGAGCCGACCACGAGCATGCTCGAGCACAATGCCGTGCACGTGCTGGAAAGGGTGCGTGAGATCGTTCAGGAACGTGAAGTCGCGGTGCTGTTCGTCTCACACAAGATGCCTGAAGTGATGCGGGTCTCTGACAGCGTCGTGGTGCTCCGCGATGGGAAGACCGCGTTCCGCGCGGAGATCAGCGAGACCAGCGAACACGAGATCGTGCAGAAGATGGTCGGGCGAGAGCTGCTCGCGTTCACCCGCGAGCACCCCGTGAAGGCGGACGCCCCGGTCCGTTTCGAAGCGAAGGACATCCGTCACCCACGTCATCCCGCCCCCCTGCAATTGACTGCTCGTGCCGGGGAAGTGGTCGGGATCGCCGGTCTGGTCGGATCGGGCCGGACCGAACTCCTCCGCGCGATCGTCCACGCCGACGCGGGCAGCGCCGGTCACATCACCATCGACGGCACGCCGCACCGAGTCGTGGACCCGCACACCAGTCGCACCGCCGGCATCGCGTTCATCCCGGAAGAGCGCAAGCGTCAAGGCCTCGTGCTGCAGATCCCGGCATACGCGAACATCGCGATGACCGCCGATCGACAGTTCCACGCCGTGGGCCCGATCGTGAGCAAGAAGCGTGAGATCGACACCGCCACGATTCAGACGCAGGGAATGTCGCTGCGCCCCGCGAACGTCAAGTTGAATGCCCGCCAGTTCTCCGGCGGCAACCAGCAGAAGCTCGTGATCGCGAAATGGACTTGGCGCGGAGCGACGGTCTACCTCTTCGACGAGCCCACCAAGGGCGTGGACGTCGGCGGTCGCATCGAGATCTATCGGCTCATCGATCGGCTGGCCTCCGAAGGCAACTCGATCATCGTCGTGTCATCCGATCTCCCCGAGATCATCTCCCTCAGCGACCGCGTGCTCGTCATGCGCGCCGGCCGCTTCGTCGGTTCCTTCGAAGGAACCGACATCAACGAACAGACCCTCGTAGCCGCCGCTATGGGCGTCGCGGAAGGAACCCAATGAGCACTCCCACCACCGGTCGACGCCGACCACGCGTCAACGTCCAGACCCTCGGCATCTTCGGCGCTGCGATCATCATCTTCGTCGTCTTCGGCATCCTCAGCCCGTCGTTCCTCACGATCGGGAACCTCCGTGACATCGCCGTCGCCGCCAGCATCAACGCGATCATCGGCCTCGGTGTCACCTTCGTCATCATCACCGGCGGTATCGACCTCTCGGTCGGCTCGATCGCCAGCCTGGTGGGAATCGTCGCGGCCACGTTCATGGTCAGCGGCGGCGTTGCCCCGATTCTCGCGCTCTTGATCGGCATCCTCGTCGGACTCGCCTGCGGCACCGCGAACGGGCTCCTGATCACACGCCTCAAGCTGCCGCCTTTCATCGCCACTCTCGGCACGATGAGCGTGTTCCAGGGCCTTGCCTACGTCACCACCGATGGGAAGCCCGTCTACAACATCCCGCCCGAGTTCGTGCTGATGCTCAACAGCTACATCGGCGGCGTCCCCGTGATGATTCTCATCGTCGCCGCCGTCGGCATCCTCAGCTGGTTCCTGCTGCGACGCACCGTCTTCGGCGAAAACGTGATCGCCGTCGGCGGCAGCGAGGAAACCGCATGGCTCTCCGGCATCCGAGTCAACCGGGTCAAGATCGCCGTCTACGCACTCTCCGGCGGACTGGCCGGCCTCGCCGGCCTCATCCTCGTCGCCCGCATCAACGCCGCACAGACAGAAGGCGGCAGCCCCTACCTCCTCACCGCGATCGCCGCAGCCGTCATCGGCGGAGCGAACCTGATGGGCGGCGAAGGACGCATCGCCGGCACCCTCGTCGGCGCCCTCATCCTCGGCGCCCTCACCAACGGACTCGTGCTCCTGAACGTCCCCAGCTTCTACGAACAGATCGTCACCGGCCTCGTCGTCATCATCGCCGTCGCCCTCGACCAATCCGCCAAAGACTGGCCCATGCTCAAACGAGGCAAAACCAAAAACGACATCACCACCCAAACCCCCGCCCAACAACCCGCCGGCTAAGCCGCGAGCGATCGCCGGTCAGCGCAACGCTCGAGGGTTGCGCTGACCGACGATCAGACATGACTGACCAGGACGCTTCGACCACCCCCGAAGTGCAGTTGCCAAAGTATTCGACGCCGGACTTCTGCAGGATCACCTGCGAACTGCGCCGAGCGCCGCTCCCGCTA
>JASBUD010000101.1 GCA_030148105.1 Microbacterium sp.
CGGTGGCAAGCGTGTCGAGAACGTCGAGGACGTGCTGGGCGTGGGTCAGAAGATCCTCGTGAAGATCACGAAGATCGACGACCGCGGCAAGCTCTCGCTCGAGCCGGTCCTCGAAGAGGCCGCCGACCAGGAGGGGCGCGCTGCGGCGAGCGCCGGCCCGGAGGCTCCCGCCGAAGGCTGATCCTGCCCGTGCGATGCCCGTTCCTGTCCGCAGGGGCGGGCATCGCCGTTCCTGTCCCCCGAATGGTGGACAGCGGACGGCATCATAGCGGCTCGTGACGCAAGCGTTATCCAATATTTACCGACCGGATGCCGGAATGCCCGGGTGCCGCGGATGAACGGCCTACCCTCGGAACTAAGCGTCGGGGGGCGTGCAGAACTTCGCAGTCACGAAGGCTCCGTCCGGGTGTTCGTGAGGGGGTGGGAGCATGACAGGAACCGGTATCGGCTCCGCGGTCTCCTCGGAGAGCCCGCCCCTGCTGCCCGCGCCGGGCGGCGTGCATCCGTCTGCGCCGATTCCGGTCCAGGGCCCGCCCGTCGGGCAGTCCGTCCGTGTGAAGCTCGGCGAGACCGACGCCGACGTCTTCCCGCTGATTCTCGGCGGTGCGGAGTTCGGGTGGAACGTCGACCTGGAGACCAGTCACGAGATCATCGACGCCTTCCTCGAGCGCGGTGGCAACATGCTCCACACGGCGGACAGCTTCTCGGCAGGGCGCAGCGAGCACATCATCGGGCAGTGGCTGCACTCACGGGGACTCCGCGAGGACATCACCCTCGCGGTCAAGGTCGGCGGTCACCCCGACAACCCGGGTCTCGGACCCGTGAACCTCGTCCGTGCCGTGGAGGCGTCCCTCACCCGGCTGCGGACCGATCGCATCGACGTGCTGTATCTCGATGCCGCGACCGGCACGGCGACCGAGCTCGAGGAGACGCTCGCGACCGCCGAGTGGCTGGTCGACTCCGGCAAAGCCCGCGCTCTGGGCGCCGCCGGGTTCACGGCCGCCCAGCTCGTCGAGGCGCGCATCTACGTCTCAGCCGGCTACCCGCGCATCACGGTCCTCGACGTGCCGTTCAACGTCCTGCGCCGCCACGAGTTCGACGCGGACCTGCGTCTGGTCGCGGGTGCGCAGGGGATGGCGGTCACGCCGTCGCATGCGCTCGAGCACGGCTTCCTCGCGGGTCGTCACCGCACCCGCCTGCGCGGCGGGCTGTCCGTTCGCGGCGCGCAGATCGCCGCGAACATCAACCGTCGCGGCAGCCGGACCCTGCGTGCGCTCGACTCCGTCGGCACCGATCTCGGAGTGCCCGATGCGGCGGTCGCGGTGGCGTGGCTGCTCGCGCAGCGTCTCGTGACGGCGCCGATCGTCAACGCGTATGCCGCCGCGCAGGTGGAGGAACTCGTGCAGGGCGTCGGCGTGCGGCTGAGCCGCAGCCACCTTGCCGAGATCGCCCGCGCCTCCGTGTGACCGGGTCCGCGTCCGAGGCGTGACATAGGCTGGAAGAGTGCCCACGGGCACGCGAATCCCCGACGAAGTGAGCAGTGTGACGCACTACATCTATCTCGTGCGGCACGGCGAACACCAGGACGCCGAGCACGGACTCGTCGACGGACCCCTGTCGCCGCGCGGTCGTCGTCAGGCCGCCCTGCTCGCGGATCGCCTGTCCGGCGTCCCCTTCGACGCCGTGTGGCACTCGCCCCTCGAGCGGGCCAGCCAGACCGCGCGGGCGGTCGCCGAGCGGATGCCGTCGCTGTCGCCGAAGCCGTCCGCGCTGCTGTTCGACTGCGTGCCCACCGGGATGACCGAGGAGACGCCGAGCGTGTTCGAGCCGTTCTTCGGCGCCGTCACCGAAGCCGAGATCGAAGCCGGGCGCGCACAGATGGCCGATGCGTCCAGCGAGTACCTCGCCCGCCGCAGCGGCGAGGTCCACGAGCTGCTGATCACCCACAACTTCGTGATCGGCTGGTTCGTGCGTGAGGTGCTGCAGGCTCCGGACTGGCGCTGGATGACGTTGAACCAGGCGCACTGCGGGCTGAGCGTCATCGCCCAGAAGCAGGGGCGCCCGTGGACGCTGCTCTCGCACAACGACCTCGCGCACCTTCCGGTCGAGCTGCGCACCGGTCTCCCCGAGGTGTACCCGGTCTAGCCGCCGGCGAGGGACTTGCCGTACCACCGCGTGGCGTTCGGGTTGTCGTTGTACGGATCGATCGCGGTGAAGCCCGCCGCCTCGTACAGGCGCCCGGCGGCCTCGAGGGTGTGGTGGGTGTCCAGGACCAGCTCGCGCGCGCCGAGGGAGATCGCCCGCTGCTCGAGGTCCTCGATGAGGAGTCGCCCCCACCCGCGACCACGCGTCTCCGGGCGCAGGTAGAGGTGCTTCACCTCGTACCGCACGCCGAGCGGGCCCTCGTCCACGCGTCGGATGCCGCCGCAGCCGACGAGGTGGGCCTCGGTGTCCTCGGTCGCGTCGTCCGTGACGACGACGAACACCCCGGCCGGCGGCTCGAACACCGGACGATCCGGGAAGACGGTCGTGTAGGTGTGTCCGGGGAACGTCGACACCCGCATCGCGAAGTACTCCGCCAGCAGGTCGCGGGCGGCGGGGTCGTCGACGGGGGTCGCGGTGAACGTGGGCATCCCCCGAGCGTAGTCGCGGCCCCGCGCGCGGGCCGGCCGCTTCGTCGCGCCTACGATGGAGGGATGACGACGCGCGTGGCCCTGGTCGGCGGCACCGGCAAGCTCGGTGGCATCATCCGCGACGTGATCGAGGCGGACGAAGACTTCGAGGTCGTCGCGGTGCTGTCCTCCCGATCGGACCTCGCCGAGCTCGCCGGCGCCGATCTCGTCGTCGACGCGTCCACTCCCGCGGTCTCGATCGACGTGATCCGCGCCGCGGTCGAGCGGGGTGTCAATGTCCTCGTCGGCACTTCCGGCTGGTCGGCGGAACGCATCGCCCTGGTCCGCCCTCTGGTCGAGGCGGCCGGGACCGGAGCGGTGTTCATCCCGAACTTCTCGCTCGGCTCCGTCCTCGGCTCCGCCCTCGCCGCGGCGGCCGCACCGTTCTTCCCGTCGATCGAGATCGTCGAGGCGCATCGCGAGACCAAGGTCGATTCCCCGAGCGGCACCGCTGTGCGCACGGCCGAGCTCATCGCCGCCTCGCGCGCGGAGGTCGGGCCGGTGGAATCCCCGCACGTGGACCAGCGCGCGCGCGGGCAGCAGGTCGCGAGCGTTCCGATCCACTCGCTCCGTCGCCCCGGGGTGATCGCTCGGCAGGACGTCGTCCTCTCGGGCGCAGGGGAGTCCCTGACGCTGACCCACGACACCGTCGACCCGGCGCTCGCCTACGCTCCCGGCATCCGTATCGCCCTCGCCGCCGCTCGCGACGCCCGAGGGGTGACCGTCGGGCTGGACAGCTTCCTCGACATCGGCATCCGCGTGCCGCGCCCCAGCCGAGAGCGCCCTTTCGGTGAAGGCGGCGTCCCGGGTCAGGTGGCCCGCGCGACCGGCGTATGAGCGCACGCATCGGCGTCGCCGTCATGGCGGTGCTGCTCGCGCTCTACATCGCCCTCGTCGCTCAGCGCGCGTGGCTGCTGCTGCAGAGCGGTGACGCGGTGGGGATCGCGATGGGCGTGGCGCTCGTGGTGCTCCCGGCGATCGCCGTCTGGGCGCTGGGGCGGGAACTGTGGTTCGGGTTCCGCGCCGAGCAGCTGGCCCGCCGCCTCGAGTCCGAGGGGGGGATGCCGGACGAGCAGGTCACGGTCACCCCCAGCGGCCGCATCGTGCGCGAGGACGCCGATGCCGCCTTCCCGCGCTACCGCGCCGACGTCGAGCAGAGTCCCGAGGACTGGCGGGCGTGGTACCGGCTCGCGCTCGCGTACGACGCCGCTCGGGACCGCCGGCGGGCGCGGGAGGCCGTGCGCCGCGCGATCAGGCTCGAAGCGGGGGAGCGGAAGGGCTAGCTTCCGGCGGGCGGCACCGCGGCATCCACCGCCTCCTCGACGGTCGCGTGAGCGAAGCGGAAGCCGGATTCGGTGAGGACGTTCGGCAGCACGGCGGCGTCAGTGGTCAGAAGCCCCTCCGTCGCGTCCGCACCGAGCACGAGCTTCAGGGCGAAGCCCGGTGCGGGGACGACGAACGGTCGGTTCATCCGTCGCGCGAGGGCGAAACCGAGGTCGTTCGCCGTCGCGGTCGTCGGTCCGGTGAGGTTGACGGGACCGGTGAGTCCGGCGTCGATCACGTGACGGATGCCGCGCACTTCGTCCTCGAGGGAGATCCACGGCCACTTCTGCCGCCCGCCGGCGATCGGGCCGCTGAGGCCGAAGCGCGTCAGCAGGATGAGCGGCTTCAACACGCCTCGCGCGTGCACGAGGGGGGCGGTCCGCAGCAGCGCCACCCGCGCCCTGTCGCCCGCACCGCGGGCCGCGCTCTCCCACTCGCCGCACAGCTCCGCGAGGAACGTGCTGCCGCGGGGGGAGTTCTCGTCCAGGATCGCCCCCGGCGCGGATCCGTAGTACCCGACGGCGGACGCCGAGACGAACGCCGGAGCGTCCGCGCCCAGCTCGCGGACCGCCCGGGCGATCGCACGCGTGGGGGTGATCCGCGACCACAGCAGGGTGTCCTTGTACGAGCGCGTCCACGGGAAGCGCCCGATCGACGCACCGTTCAGCCCGACGACGGCATCCGCTCCCGCCAGCACGTCCGGGTCCAGCGCGTCGCCGTCGGTCAGCCACGTGATCTCATCCGGGGACGTGGCCGGACGCCGCACGAGAGTGGTGACGGTGATCCCGTCCGCGCGGAGGCTGTCCACGACCGCCGAGCCGATCAGGCCGGAGGCGCCGGCGACGACGACGCGGCGGGGGTGGTCAGGCAAGCGTGGCCTCGAGCGTGATCTCGATGCCGGCGAGCGCCTTCGAGACCGGGCAGTTGGCCTTCGCGTCCGCGGCGATGCGGTCGAAGTCGTCGCGCGACAGGCCGGGGACGACGGCGTTGACATTCAGGTGGCTGCCGGTGATGCCGGTTCCCGGGGCGAAAGTGACCGATGCCGTCGTGTCGATGGACTCCGGCGGGGTGCCGTTCTCGGCCAGGGCGTGCGAGAACGCCATGCTGAAGCACGACGCGTGAGCGGCCGCGATGAGCTCCTCGGGCGTCGTCACCGACGTCGAGCCTTCGCTGCGGGCCTTCCAGTTCACTTCGAACGGCCCGATTCCGGACGATCGGAAGGCGACCTCGCCCGATCCGTCGGCCAGACCGCCCTTCCAGACGGTGGTTGCTTCGCTCGTGACGCTCATCCGGTCCTCCTGATCGACATGCGCACGCGGCGCCTCGCGGTCGAGCCTAACCGCGGCGCAGGGGGTGCGCGACCGGATCAGGCGGGAAGATCGCGCGCGCGTCCGATGAGTCCGGCGCGCTGCAGGACCAGGTACAGCTGGCATCCGAGACACAGCCCGAATGCGGCGTTGAGGAACGCCGCCACGACCGCCGCCGCGGCGGCCATGGGCAGCGCCCACGCGACGCCGGCGAGGTGGAGGACGAGGCCGATCGAGACGACGAACAGGCCGACACCCTGCGCGAACCGCGGCGGCCGCGGGTCCTCGAGCTCGGTCGGCGGCGAAAGGCGCGGCTGGATGACCGCGCGGTAGAGCGCGCCCCAGGGTGCGGTCCGCGGAGACAGGACCCCCCACAGGAACAGCGCCCAGATGATCACGAGCAGCACGAACGCCGGTTCGGCGGCGCGGGCGGCCACCGTGGCGCCGATCGGCGTCGTGAGGCCGAGGAACACGTCCACGAGCAGCAGGAGTGCGGTGATCCCGGCGGCGAAGCGCGGACCCCGCGGGTCGATTCCACGCGCCCGGCGGGCGGCATCCGTTCGATCAGACATGGGCGTCCTCTCCGGTCAGGCGGTTGAGCTCGAGCTCGAGCACGTCGCGGTTGGGCACGCCGCCGAAACGGGTGCGCACGACGCCGGCACCGTCCAGGACCAGCGTCGTCGGCGTCTGCAGGACGTGGAAGTGCTTCGCGATGTCCGGCCGGTGGGTGAGGTCGATGTCGAGGTGCACGACGCCGTCGCGCCCGTCCGCGACCGCCGCGAGGGTGCGATGCACGCCCGGGCACCGCGAGCACATCTCGGTGCTGAACTGCAGGAGAGTGGCCGCTTCGCCCAGCCGGTCCGCACCGAGGCGGGCGGGTTCGACGACCTCGTGCGCGATGTGCCGGCGCGGCCGACTCTGGCGCCAGCGGAGGAAGACGCCGAACGCGAGTGTGGCCGCCAGCAGGAGGGCGAGACCGATGAGTGCGTCGACGAGAGTCACAGCATCCCAGGGTAACTGCTTGCGCCTGAATAGGTGCCGGATGCCGCCACTGTGACGGACCCGTCGTAACAAAGCGCGGGGACACGACGAGCCTCGCCGAGCGGCGGGTCGGGGGCGGGGCTAGCATCGAGACGATGTCCGAGACGATCCCCACCCCCTACGAAGACCTGCTGCGCGACGTGCTGGAGCACGGCACCGTGAAGACGGATCGGACCGGCACCGGGACCCGGAGCGTCTTCGGACGCCAGATCCGGTTCGACCTGTCCCAGGGCTTCCCGCTGATCACGACGAAGCGGGTGCACCTCAAGTCGATCGTGTACGAACTGCTGTGGTTCCTGCGTGGCGAGTCCAATGTGGGGTGGCTGCAGGAGAACGGTGTCTCGATCTGGGACGAGTGGGCGGACGCCGCGGGCGAACTCGGTCCCGTCTACGGCGTGCAGTGGCGCTCGTGGCCGACCCCCTCCGGAGAGCCGATCGACCAGATCGCCGGGGTGATCGAGGAGATCCGGCGCAATCCCGATTCGCGTCGGCTCATCGTCTCGGCCTGGAATCCGGCCGACATCCCCGACATGGCGCTCGCCCCCTGCCATGCGCTCTTCCAGTTCTACGTCGCGGACGGCAGGCTCTCGTGCCAGCTGTACCAGCGCAGCGCGGACATGTTCCTCGGCGTCCCGTTCAACATCGCCTCCTACGCGCTCCTCACGCACATGATCGCGCAGCAGACGGGCCTCGAGGTCGGCGACTTCGTCTGGACCGGCGGCGACTGCCACATCTACGACAACCACCTCGAGCAGGTCCGCCTGCAGCTGAGCCGCGAGCCCTACCCGGCCCCGACGCTTTCGATCACCCGGACGCCCGAGTCGATCTTCGATTACCGGTACGAGGACTTCGTCGTCGAGGACTACCGGCATCACCCGGCGATCCGCGGAGCCGTCGCGGTATGACGACCCGCATCGGGCTCATCTGGGCGGAGGCAGAGGGCTCGGTCATCGGTCGGGACGGCGGGATGCCGTGGCACGTTCCCGAGGACCTCGCCCACTTCAAGGCGTTGACCTCCGGGTCGCCGGTCGTGATGGGCCGCGGCACATGGGACTCGCTCGACCCGCGGTGGCGGCCGCTCCCGGGGCGCCGCAACATCGTGGTCACCCGTCAGGATGCCTGGTCGGCGCCCGGTGCCGAGCGCGCGGCATCCCTCGACGACGCGCTCGAGCTTGCCGCGGACTCGTCGCCGGAGTGGATCTGGGTGATCGGCGGGGGAGCGATCTTCGACCTCGCGATCGGAAGCGCCGACCGGATCGAGAAGACCGAGCTGCGGCATCCGGACGGCTTCGCACCGCAGCCCGGCGACGTCATCGCGCCGTGGATCGACCCCGAGCGGTTCGCCGTCGTCGAATCGGCCGCCGCCGAGACGTCCACGAGCGGGATCGGCTACAGGTTCATCCGCTACGAGCGGCGCGCACCGGCCTAGGCTCGAGCGCATGGCACGAACCGCACTGATCACGGGCGCGAGCTCCGGCCTGGGCGCCGAGTACGCCCGTCAGCTCGCCGCGCGCGGCACGGACCTCGTCCTCGTCGCCCGCGATCGATCCGCGCTCACCGCGCTCGCCGACCGGCTCGTCTCGCGACACCGGGTGGAGGTCGAGGTGCTTCCCGCAGATCTGCTGGATCACCGCCAGCGCCAGAAGGTCGAGCGACGACTGGGCGATGCCGCCCGTCCGATCGACATGCTCGTGAACAACGCCGGGTTCGGCCTGCCGCTGAGCTTCGCGCGCAACGACATCGAGGACGAGGTGCACCACTTGCGGCTGCACGTCGAGGTGCCGATGCGGCTCACGCACGCCGCCCTCGGCCCGATGCTCGCGCGCGGCGGCGGGCGGATCGTGAACATCGCGTCGGTCGCGGGTTTCATCCCGCGTTCGACGTATGGGGCGTGCAAAGGCTGGCTCATCAGCTTCAGCCGCTGGGCGAACACGCGGTACGCGGCCCGCGGAGTGACCACGACCGCGGTGTGCCCGGGCTTCACGCACACGAACTTCCACGAGCGGATGGGGCTGCCGCCGGGGCAGGAGGGGCTGGCGGGCTGGATGTGGCTCGACGCCGACGACGTGGTCGCGCAGTCACTGCGCGACATCGCCCGCGGCAAGGCGGTGTCGGTGCCGTCGCTGCGGTACAAGGCGATCGTCGCGCTGACCCGTGTGCTCCCGGCTGGCCTCCTGGCCTCGGTGGGCGAGCGCGGGCGCTGAGCCGGGGCACCGCGCGCCGGTCGTGGGGGCGCTCGCGGCATGTGCGCCGACTCGCGGCCCGTGCGGCACCACGTGCCGTGAGGGCGCGAACGCGCCGGGAGGCGACAGCGCGCGCCGGTGCGGGTACGCGCGAGCCGATACCCTGAGACCATGACGCACACCGCCAATCCGTTCGGTCAGGTGCTCGTCGCGCTCGTCACCCCGATGACGGCCGACGGCGAGGTCGACTGGCCCGCCGTCGAGAAGCACATGGACGACGTCATCACCGCGGGCGCCGACGGCATCGTCGTGACGGGCACCACGGGTGAGACGAGCACGCTGACGGATGCCGAGAAGATCCGCCTCGTCGAAGTGGGCAAGGACGTGGCCGCGGGCAGGGCGAAGATCATCACCGGCGGCGGCTCGAACGAGACCGCCCACGCGATCGAGCTGTACAAGGCGAGTGAGAAGGTCGGCGCCGACGGCATCATGATCGTCACGCCGTACTACAACAAGCCCACCCAGGCCGGCGTCCTGACGCACTTCCGGCTCGTCGCGGACGCGACCGATCTGCCCGTGATCCTGTACGACATCCCCGGTCGCACGGGGGTCCCGATCCGGTACGAGACGATCCTCCGCATCGCGAAGCACCCGAACGTGCTCGCGATCAAGGACGCGAAAGGCGATTTCAGCGAAGTCAGCCGGGTCCTCAACCAGACCGACCTCATGTACTTCTCGGGCGACGACGCAAACGTCCTCCCGCACCTGTCGATCGGCGCGACGGGCCTCATCGGCGTGACGGCGAACATCGCCGCCCAGCCCTATCGGGCGATCGTGGATGCCGTCAACCGCGGCGATCTGGCGGCGGCGACGGCCGCTCACAAGCAGCTCGAACCGCTCGTGCGTGCCGTCATGACCCACGTCCCCGGCACCGTCTCGGCGAAGTACATCCTGCACGGCCTCGGCCGCATCGGCAGCCCGCGCGTGCGGCTGCCCCTCGTGGGCCCGGAGGAGTGGGAAGCCGCCAAGATCGAAGACGAGCTCGCGCTCGTGCGCGATGTCCCGGGCGCGGATTTCTCCAACTTCCGCCCGGACCGCAACGCCGCCGCCGGCGGAGCGCTGCCGAAGGTCTCCGGAACAACCAGATGATGCGAAGCGCGAAGCGCTGAGCGCTCGCGCGCGCGAAAGCGGATGCCGCGGCATCCCGAGGAAGGCCCCTGATGCCCAGTACCGTGTACGACCCGCCCGCCCTGGAGGCGGGGACCCTGCGCGTGACCCCGCTCGGCGGTCTCGGCGAGGTCGGCCGCAACATGACGGTGTTCGAGTACGCCGGCAAGCTCCTGATCGTGGACTGCGGGGTGCTGTTCCCGGAGGAGCACCAGCCCGGCGTCGACCTGATCCTGCCCGATTTCGAGCCGATCAAGAATCGCCTCGACGATGTGGTCGGGGTCGTGCTCACGCACGGTCACGAAGACCACATCGGTGCGGTGCCGTACCTCCTCAAGCTCAAGCAGGACATCCCGCTGATCGGCTCAGGACTCACGCTCGCCCTGATCGAGGCGAAGCTCAAGGAGCACCGGATCCGGCCGTACACCCTCACCGTCACCGAGGGTCAGCACGAGTCGATCGGCCCGTTCGACCTCGAGTTCATCGCGGTGAACCACTCGATCCCCGATGCGCTCGCCGTCGCGATCCGCACACCCGCCGGCCTCGTGCTGGCCACCGGTGACTTCAAGATGGATCAGCTCCCGCTCGACGACCGGCTCACCGACCTCAGGGCGTTCGCGCGTCTGGGCGAAGAGGGTGTCGACCTGTTCCTGGTCGACTCCACGAACGCGGACGTGCCCGGCTTCACCCCGCTCGAGCGCAGCATCGGCCCGGTCCTGGACCAGGTGATCGGCAAGGCCCCGCGGCGGGTCATCGTCGCGAGCTTCTCCAGCCACGTCCACCGCGTCCAGCAGGTGCTCGACGCCGCCGCCGCCCACGGCCGTCGCGTCGCCCTCCTCGGTCGCAGCATGGTGCGCAACATGGGCATCGCGGAGGAGCTCGGCTACCTCAACGTGCCCGACGGCGTGCTGATCGACTACAAGAAGGCGCGTGACCTGCCGGACGACAAGATCGTCTACATGTCCACGGGCAGTCAGGGCGAACCGATGGCGGTCCTCAGCCGGATGGCCAACAACGACCACGAGATCGACCCGGGTCCGGGGGACACCGTGATCCTCGCCTCGAGCCTCATCCCCGGCAACGAGAACGCCGTGTACCGCGTGATCGACGGCCTGACCAAGCTGGGGGCGAACGTCGTCCACAAGGGCAACGCGAAGGTCCACGTCTCCGGCCACGCCGCCGCCGGCGAACTCCTGTACTGCTACAACATCCTCAAGCCGCGCAACGTCCTGCCGATCCACGGCGAATACCGTCACCTGATGGCCAACTCCCGCCTCGCGCAGGACACAGGCGTCCCCGCGGACCGCACGATCCTCGGCGAGAACGGCACGGTGATCGACCTGAAGGACGGCAGAGCCGAAGTCGTCGGGCAGCTCGACCTCGGTTTCGTGTACGTCGACGGCTCGACCGTGGGCGAGATCACCGAGGCCGACCTGAAGGACCGGCGGATCCTGGGGGAGGAGGGCTTCATCTCGGTGATCGTCGTGGTGGATGCCGCCACCGGACGCATCATCACGGGCCCTGAGATCCACGCCCGAGGGTTCGCCGAGGACGACACGGTCTTCGACAGCGTGAAGCCGAAGATCGCCGCGGCGCTC
>JASBUD010000110.1 GCA_030148105.1 Microbacterium sp.
GAGAGGGACGGGCAGCCAGTCCGGACGATTCCGGGCTTCGTAGATCGCTTCGTAGACCGCCTTGTCCAGCACGAGGGCCCGAAGGACGACATCGTCCAGTTCGACGGCGCCCTGCGCACGCGTGTAGGCATCGAGGAACGCGGCGCGTCACGCGGCCGCCCAGAGCGCGGCGTCATCGCGGCCGCCGACGGCGCCGGCGTAGTCGAACGACCTGAGCATGCCGGCGACGTCGCGGGTGGCGAGGTCCGGGATCGCACGCTCCGCCATCGGACGCAGGGGCTCGCCCTCGAAGTCGATGATGCGCCAGCCGTCCTCCGGAACGGCGAGCACCTGCCCGAGGTGGAGGTCGCCGTGGATGCGCTGCAGCCGCGGCCACGGTCGCGCGAGCGCGTCGTCGTACGCGGAGGCGATCGCGTCGGCGCGCGCTGCGACGGCGGGCACTTCGCTCATCGCGATCGACAGGCGTCGGCGCCAGGCGACCTCGGTCGCGCCGACGGACTCTGCATCCGCCGGCATCGTCTCGAGGTGGGTGCGGAGGGCGCCGTGGACGCCGGCGACGGCCGCCCCGAGTTCACCGGCGGCGCGTGTGAAGTCGGTGTCCGCCCGCGCGGCCGCCAGGGCGATCGACCAGCCGTCCCGCACTCCGGGCAGGAACTCCTGCGCGAATCCGAGAGTGCCGTGCGCGGTGCCGCCCGGACGGCCGATATCCGGCCACTGCGCGTCCAGGTTCCCGAAGAAGCGCGGGACATACGGCGATCCGGCGTCGCTCAGCACACGCTGGACGGTCACATCGGGGTTCTCCCCGTGATGCAGGGTGCGGAAGAGCTTCAGGATGATCGTGGGTCGGTCGTCCTCCTCGAACACGATCGACGTGTTCGACTGTTCTCCCGTCAGCACACGCGATCCACGCACGCGCTCGACGTCGACTCCCATGTCGGCGAGCAGACCGATCGTGAACGGCGGATGCTGCGCGGCATCGATCAGGGGCCCGGAGGCGTCGGACGCGACGGTCTCGGCATCCGTGCCCGCTGCGGGTCGGGCGAGCGGGACGTGGTACAGCGTCGGTCGGGAACCCGCGTCGTCCATGACGAGGTAGCGGACGGCCTCCCGGGCGGGCTGGGCGTCGAGGATCCTCAGGCGCGGGTCGTGGCTCTTGCCCGCGAACCAGCGCTGACGCGACACCCACGCGCTCAGATCCGCGGTGAAAGACATGCTCAGCGGGCTTCCGACGCCCTGCTCCGCACGCGGAAGAGCATGCTGAGCTCCCGGGTGGCTCTCACGACGCCGTCCGGGTCATCCGCGTCGTCGAGGTCGTCGAACGTGCTGCGGAACCCGGGTGGCGGGGGTGCGTCCGACAGAGACGTCGGCTGATAGGCCATCGTCCAGTCCCCGAATTGCCGGTGCGACGGGTGGCCCTCGTTCAGGACGCGCGGTGACGTGTGGCGGGGATCCCGCTCGATCTTCGCGTAGAGGGCGCGCACCTCCGCCTCGGGTCCTTCGAGGAACTGCACGAATCGACCGCTGCGGTACAGCAGCAGGCCGCTGATGCCCTTCGACTCGTTGAGCACACGGCACTGGCTCAGCAGTTCGGCGAGGTCGGCGTCGCCGAACGTCGAGGCGGCGTTGCTCGCGTACACCAGGGAGTACAGACCCGCTTCGGGTGCGGCATCCGTCATGGTCGTTCCCCCTGCGCCGCCGCTTCCAGTACCGTCTGCATCGCTTCGGGCAGATCGGCGCACGTGCGGATCGGCTGCGTGTGCGCGTCCATCGCCGCGAAGCGCCCGTCCGGCAGCGTGTCGATGCAGCCCAGGAACGCGCCCTCGAGGCTGCCCACATAGAACCCGTCGTCGACGCGCGCCCACGTCGCGTCGGCGATATCGGCACCGGTCATCATGCTCGTCCTTTCAGGATCAGGTTCCAGTAGACCCACGGGAGGATGTGCCGGTCCACGAGGAACGAGAGGCGGCGCGCCCGATACAGGCTTTTCCAGCCGGGTACGGTCGGTGCCAGGCGCCCACGCCCGTCGAACTCGGCGAACACGAGCGCGCGTCTGCTGACGGTGATGGGGCAGACCGAGTACCCGTCGTACCGGGCGGTCGGCGACTGCGCGCGCAGAGCCGCGCGGATGTTCGTCGTCACCACTTTCGCCTGCGGGCGGATGCCGCCGCCCGAGCGCAGGGTGTCCACGGTCGCCGCGTCGCCGACTGCCCACACGTTCGCGAACCGGCGCGAGCGGAGCGTGCCGGGGTCGTTGTCGACGAACCCGTGGGGGTCCGCCGGATCGGAGAGGCCGGATGCCGCGATGAACGCCGGCGGTGACTGCGGCGGGGCGGCGTGCAGCAGATCGTAGGCGAGCACCTCGGTCCGGCCGTCCTGTTCGATCACGACCTCACCCGTGCGCACCTCGCGAACGCGGGCGGAGAAGCGCGACTCGATGCCGTAGGCGTCGAGCGCGCGCTGGAGCTCGCTGCTGATCGCCGGGATGCCGAAGGCGGCGGGCTCGGGGGAGAGGAAGACGACGCGGATGCCGGCGAGGACTCCGCGCGCGCGCCACCAGTCGCACGCGAGGTACATGGGCTTCTGCGAGACTCCGGCGGCTGAGGCGGGTTCGGGCTGCTGGACGAAGACGACAGTTCCGCCGCGGACGTCGCGCAGCGCGTGCGAGGCCTTCGCGGCGAGATCGAGCGTGTAGCTCGAGACGCCGTCCGGGCGCTTCATCGCGTCCTCGAGTCCGGGGACGGCGTCGTAGCGGGTTTCCAGCCCCACCGCGATCACCAGGTGCTCGTAGCCGACCCGGTCGCCCGATTCCAGTTCGACGGACGAGTCGTTCGGATGCACCCGGACGACGCGATCGCGGATCCACGCGACCCCGCGCGGCGTGACGGATGCCTGCGGGCGTCCCGCCTGCGACGCCCGAGCGAGGCCCCCGGCGATGTACGACTGCAGGGGCGCGAACACGTGCTGCTCGCGCGGCTCGATCACCGCGATGTCCTGGATGCCGGCCCGGCGCAGGCGACCCGCGACCGAGAGCCCTCCGTTTCCGCCGCCGATGATCAGGACGCGATGGCGGCGGGCAGGAGAAGGCATGCTTCCACTCCACACGGCCGCGCGGCGGATCGCAAAGGGTTGACACGGGTGTCGCGGAGAACCACAGCGCGCTCGGTGGGCGGTCCGTGCTGCTTCCGCCACACGGATGCCGCGCATCGTGTCCACTGAGCCGGCCGGGACCGCATTCGGTGGGCGCGTTCTGCGGTATCGGGCTTGTGGATGCCGCGCAACGTGCCCACCGAGCCGTCGCGTGGAACCGGCCCTCAGCCCATCGTGATGATCTGGCGCGTCGCCCGACCTTCGCTGAGCTCGTCCATCGCTTCGTTGATCTGGGCGAGGGGCACGGAGGACGAGATGAGGCGCTCGACGGGGAGCCGGCCGTTGCGCCACCACTCGACGCAGCGCGGGATGTCGCGCGCGGGGACGGCGGAGCCGAGAGAGCTGCCCGTGATCGTGCGGGCGCCGGCGACGAGGTCGAGCGGTGAGACCGCGGCTCGTGCGTCCGGGTGGGGGAGGCCGACCGTGACCATGGCTCCGCCGATCGCGGTCAGTGCGAGCGCCGTCTCGAACGCACGGGCGCTTCCGGCGGCCTCCAGGACGCCGTCGCCGCGGATCCCGGCGGCGATCGCGTCAGCGGGGGAGTAGACCGCGTGGGCGCCGAGCGCGAGCGCGGCCTCGAGCTTCGCGGGAGCGGCATCCACTCCCACGACCTCGACGCCGTCGTGCGCCAGCGCGGTGAGCAGGCCTGCCATACCGACCCCGCCGAGGCCGACGACGATGACGCGCCGGCCCGGCGCGGGGCGCACCACGTTGACGATCGCGCCCCCGCCGGTCAGGACGGCGCAGCCCATCAGCGCGGCGACGTCTGCGGGCACGCCGTCGCCGACGGCGACCAGGCTGCTGCGGTGCAGGACGGCGTGGGTCGCGAATCCAGAGACGCCGAGGTGGTGCGCGATCGGCTCGCCCCGGCGGGTGAGGCGACGACCGCCGCCGAGGAGCTCGCCCGCGCCGTTCGCGGCGCTCCCGTTGCGGCAGGGCACCCGTCCATCGGTCGCGCACTCGGGGCAGGAACCACAGCGCGGGAGGAAGCTCGCCACGACGGCATCCCCCGGTCGGAGGTCGTGCACGTCGTCGCCGACGGCTTCGACCACACCCGCGGCCTCGTGTCCGAGCAGCATGGGGAGCGGCCGCGGGCGGTCGCCGTTGACGACCGAGAGGTCGGAGTGACAGACGCCGGCCGCCTCGACGCGGATGAGCACCTCGGACGCGCCGGGGGCCTCGAGCTCGATGTCCTCGACCGCGAGCGGGCGGGATGCCGAATACGGCCGCTCCGCACCAGAGCGCTCGAGCACTGCTCCCGTCACACGCACGATTCCCTCCTTCGTTCCCGCGGCCCGACCGCTGTCACGACGCGACCACCGGGCATCCCAGGTCGGCCGCGACGGCGCGCATCGCCGAGGCCGCGGCATCCACGGTCATCAAGGCATTTCCGCCGACGATGTGCAGCCCGTACGCGTCCTCGAGCGCCACGAACGTCATCGCGAGTGTCTCATCGTCCAGGCGCGGGGCGAACGCTCCTGTCGCGCGACCCCGCGCGACGATGCCGCGGTAGGTCGCCAGCTGGCGGAGGTACAGCGCCTGCACGAGCTCGTCGTGCGCCGACGCATCGCCGGCGAGCGCGTCGAACTGGTAGAGCAGGCCCATCAGCGCATCGTCCGGCCCGGTCGGCAGACCCGCCGCGATCGCGACCGCGAGCTGCACACGCGGATCCTCGATCTCTGCCAGGGCCGCGTCGCGCGCGGTGCAGAAGCGCTCGATGCCTGCGGCGTGCGCTTCACGCAGCAGCGCGTCGAGATCGTCGTAGTAATAGAGGACGGCGCCGCGCGTGAGACCGGCGCGCTGCGCGACGTCGGTGAGGGAGAGCGCCCGCAGGCCGCGCTCGGCGCCCACGGCGAGCGTGGCGTCGATCAGCGATGCGCGCCGGCCTTCTTGACGACGAGGACGAGCCATTCCTTGACACTAATGCAAAAGAATGTCAGGCTCTCGATCATTCTTTAACGATCGTGTCAAAGAATCAGTCTCCGCCGACGCAAAGGAGCGATCGTGTCCCCTGACACCGACACCGGCGACCACGCACCCCTGGACACCGCGACCCTGACCACGCACGGTGCGAGCCTGTCCCGCTCGCTCGGGCTGGGAGGCAACGTGCTGATCACGCTCTCGGGCATCTCCCCGGCATCCAGCGTGTTCATCCTCGGCGGCGCCGCGCTCGCCGTCTACGGCACCGGGGTGTTCTGGGGATTCCTCCTCGCCGGTGTGATCAGCATCCTGGTCGGCTTCTGCTACGCCGAACTCGGGTCGCGGCATCCGATCGCCGGCGGCGACTACACGCTGGTCAGCCGGGTCCTCGGTCCGGCGGCAGGATCCGCTGTCTTCTTCATCAGCCTGGTGAGCCTCCCGCTCATCATCGCGATCTTCGCCCTGGGCGTCGCCGACTACCTCGGCGTCGCGATCGCAGGTCTGGATCCGCTGTGGACCGCGCTCATCGTGATCGTCCTCACCACGATCACGGCGTGCTTCAACATCCGCACGAACGCCTGGGTGACCGGTGTCTTCCTGTTCATCGAGATGGCGGCGCTCGCGCTGCTGGCACTCCTGGGCTTCATCCACGTCGAGCGACCCCTCACCGCACTGCTGCAGCCCGAATTCCTCGACTCCGCGACCGGCGGCCTCGCGCCGCTGGGGATCGCCGGGCTCGTGCTGGCCGTCACGCAGGGGATCTTCTCGTACAACGGCTACGGCGGGGCGATCTACTTCGCCGAAGAGACCCGGAACGCCCGTCGCACGATCGCCCGTGCGGTGCTGTGGAGCGCGCTCATCACCGTGATCGCCGAGCTCGTGCCGCTCACCGCGATCCTGCTGGGAGCGAGCTCCCTACCCGAGCTGTTCGGCGCGGCGCTGCCGGTCGAGCACTTCCTCGCCGAGCGGTCCGGGCCCGTGATCACGATCTTCGTCCTCGTCGCGATCGCGTTCGCGATCATCAACGCCATCATCGCGATCGCGCTGCAGTCGGGCCGGCTGCTGTTCGCCGCCGCCCGCGATCAGGCGATGCCCGCCGCGCTGGCCCGACCCCTCTCGCGCATCTCGACGCGTACCCGGATGCCGATCACGGCCACCCTGACGGTGGGGGTGATCTCGCTCGCGGCGTGTTTCGTGCCGTTGGATGTGCTGCTGAACGCCACGGGCTCGACCCTCGCGTTCAGCTACGGCTTCATCGCGGTGGCCGCGCTCGTCGCCCGTCGCACGCGGTCCGGCGATGCGCCGGGGATCTACCGGATGCCTGCATGGCCGGTCGCGCCCGTCGTGGCGATCGTGGCGATCGCGACGATCTTCGTGATCGGCATCCTCGATCCGGCGCAGTGGCTGAGTCTCGGCATCGCCGCGAGCATCGTCGCGGCCGGATTCCTCTACTACCTGGTCTATCTCCGCACGAACCCCGCCACCGCCCACCTGCTCTCGGGAACCGACGACGAGGAGACCCTCTGATGCTCGACCTGCTCATCACCGGCGCCCGTGTGCGCACGTTCGCTCCCGATGCCCCCTTCGCCGAAGCGATCGGCGTCGAAGGCGACAGGATCGCCTACGTCGGCGATGCCGCCCAGGCTCCCGTGGCACAGCGCGTCATCGAGGCGGACGGGCGGCTGGTCACCCCGGGCATCGTGGACAGCCACAATCACCTGCTGCTCGGGTTCGACGAGGACGCCGTGAGCCTGGAGGGCGCTCATGATCTCGTCGAGGTGCGGCGGCGGATCGCGGACTTCGCGGCGCGGCGGCCCGAGCTGGCATGGGTGTGCGCCGAGAACGCCGTGTACTCGATCGTCGAGAACCGCCGTCCGAATCTCCGCGACCTCGATGGCCTGACCGATCGGCCCGTCTTCGTCACGACGTACGACCAGCACTCGGTGTGGCTGAACCGCGTGGCACTGGATGTGCTCGGCATCTCCCGCGGCGGCGACATCGCCTGGGGTCGGCCGGAACGGGATGCCGAGACCGGCGAGCCGACCGGCTGGGTGACCGACTTCTACACGAGCGCGATGACCGCCGCGGGACTCGCCGAGCTCCAGCGCGACATCCCGATGTACTCCCCGGAGCGCCGCTACCGGAAGATCCTGGCGAGCATGCGGATGGCGACCTCGGTCGGGATCACGACCGTGGTCGAGCCGCAGGTGCCGCTCGCGGAGCTGCCGCTGTTCGAGCGCGCGCTCGCTGCGGGGGAGCTGTCCTCGCGCGTGATCGCCGCCCTGTTCCATCCGGTGGGCGCGGATGGGGCGTTCCGTCACACCCTGCGCGACACCATCGACCGCTTCCCCGCGGACCCGCGGCTGAGCGTCGGCCCCGTGAAGCTGTACGCCGACGACGTGATCGAGCCCCACACCGCGCTCATGCTCGAGGACTACGCGAACCGCGCGGGGCGTCGCGGCCGGCCCAGCTACCCGGGCCGCGAACTCGTCGACATCATCACCGAACTGGACAGGCTGGGCCTGCAGACCCACACGCACGCGACGGGGGATGCCGGCATCCGGCTCGCCCTCGACGCGATCGAGAACGCGGCACGGGCCAACGGCACGCGCGATCGCCGCCACGGCGTCGTGCACGTCGAGTGCCTGCATGCCGACGACCTGCCCCGGTTCCGGCAGCTCGGCGTGACGGCGGCGATGCAGCCGCGGCACTGCTCACCCGACCTGGTCGCGGGCACATGGATGGACAACGTCGGCGAGGAGCGCTGGGATCGGGCATGGCGGTTCCGGAGCCTCCTCGACGACGGCGCGACCGTGGCGTTCTCCAGCGACTGGCAGGTGGGGGAGATGGACCCGCTCGTCGGGATGTACTCGGCGGCCACGCGCGCGGGCCTGGACGGCTCGGATGCGTGGACGGCCTCTGAGCGCGTCGGGATCGATCGCGCGCTGGAGGCGTACACCGTGCACGGCGCACGCGCCTGGCATCGGGAGAGAGAGATCGGCCGCCTCGCGCCGGGGATGCTCGCGGACATCGTCATGTGGTCGGGCGACCTCCTCGCGCACGCGCACGACCCGTCGCGACTGCTCGGCGAGCACGCCGAGGTCACGCTCGTCGGCGGACGCGTCGAGCACTCGCGGGGCGCGGTGACGGATGCCGTCGGCGCGGTTCTCGATGATCCGGCAGGTTCTGCGCCCGCCGCCGACCCGCACGCGCACGAGGCCGCGCACGCGCATTGAGCGCACTCCTTCGCGGGCTCCGACCGCGATCGGTCATCGAACCGTAAGGATCGCGGCTGTGCCGCGGCACGACGCGGTGGCACTGTCGAAGAGTGGACAACACCTCTTCTCCAGCCGTCGCCGTCATCGGTGGGTCGGGTCTCTACGAGCTCTTCGACGGTGCGTCCGAGCGCGTCGAGGTCGCGACGCCTTTCGGCGACACCGTCGTCCTCACCTCGGGAGAGCTGGGCGGTCGGGAGATCCTGTTCCTTCCCCGGCACGGAGCCGACCACTCCGTTCCGCCCCACCTGATCCCCGCGCGCTCGACGATCTGGGCGCTCGCCTCGCTCGGGGTGCGCGCGCTGATCTCGACCGCCGCCGTCGGATCCCTGAACCCGGCTCTTCCGGTCGGCACGATCGCGGTGCCCGATCAGCTCGTGGACCGGACGTGGGGTCGGCGGGATTCGTACTTCGACGGCTCCACGGTGCGTCACCTGCCCTTCTCCGATCCGTTCGGGTCCCGTCTGCGCGAGCTCGCGCTGCAGTCGTGTCCGGAGCTCGTGGACGGTGCGACCGTGCTCGTGATCCAGGGGCCGAGGTTCTCCACCCGCGCCGAGTCGATGATCAACCGCACCGCCGGGATCGACCTCGTCAACATGACCCTCTACCCCGAAGCTGCGCTCGCCGCGGAGCTGGGGATCGACATGGTGGCGCTGTGCCTGGTGACCGACGTGGACAGCGGCGAGACGGCGGAGGAGGCCGTGACCGCGGAGACGGTCTTCGCCCGCCTGGCCGAGGCGCGACCCCGATTGATCTCGGCGATCGCACGGATCGCGGCGTCCGTCCCGCCAGACTACGTCGCGCGTGAGCTGATCGACCGGGATGCGGTCGCCGGGGTGATGGCGGGCCGCAGCCGGTGAGCGTGCTGCTGGTCACCGGGGGAGCGGGCTTCATCGGCTCGCGCGTCGCGTCGGCGGCGCTCGCAGAGGGATGGACCGTTCGCGTGCTGGACTCCCTGTCGCCGGAGGTCCACGCCTCCGCGCCGGCGGCCGTCGCCGGAGTCGAGTTCGTCCGCGGCGACGTCACGGACCCCGCCGCGCTCGATGCCGCTCTGGACGGCGTCGAGGTGGTGAGCCACCAGGCGGCGAAAGTGGGCATGGGCGTGGACGTGTCCGACGCGCCCGCCTACATGCGGATCAACGTCGTGGGCACCGGAGAGCTGATCGCCGCCCTGCGCCGCGCGGACGTTCGCCGGCTGGTCCTGGCCTCGTCGATGGTGGTCTACGGCGAGGGTCGGTACGCCGGGCCGCGCGGCCTCGTGCGGCCGGGGCCGCGGCACGAGGCGGACCTGCGTGCCGGGATGTTCGAGCCGCGCGACCCGGAGACGGGCGAGTCCCTGATGCCGGAGATGACGCGCGAGGATGCGCCGCTGGACCCACGCAGCCTCTACGCCGTCTCCAAGCTTGCGCAGGAGCAGCTCGTCCGGGTCTGGGCGGCCGAGACCGGTGGGCGTGCGGCGATGCTCCGCTACCACAACGTCTACGGCCCCGGCATGCCGCGCGACACGCCCTACGCCGGGGTCGCGGCGATCTTCCGGTCCGCGCTGGAGCGCGGCGACGCGCCGCGGGTGTTCGAGGACGGCGGTCAACGGCGCGACTTCATCCACGTCGATGACATCGCCGGGGCGAACATCGCGGCGCTCGAGTGGACCGCGGGCGCCGGTTCGGATGCACGGGCGTTCAACATCGGATCCGGCGTGGTGACCACGATCCTCGACGTCGCCGACCAGCTCTCCCGCGCACACGGCGGCCCCGCTCCTGTGGTGACCGGGCAGTATCGCGCCGGCGATGTCCGTCACATCACGGCCGACTCCGCTCGCGCGCGTGTGGAACTCGGGTGGATGCCGACGGTGAGCGTCGCCGACGGGATGCGGGAGTTCGCCCGGGCGCCGCTGCGCGGCTGAGTCAGGCGAAGGACTCCTCGCGACCGTGCGTGACGCTCGGCAGGATCAGGTCGAAGCGGCATCCGCCCGCGACGTTCTGGACGGTCACCTCGCCCTGGTGCGCCGTGGCGATGCCGCGGACGATCGCAAGGCCGAGTCCCGCACCGCTGGAGCGCAATGGGCCGCTGATGCTGTGCGGATGCTGCTCGGGGGTCCGCGCCGGGACTCCGCGCCAGCCCGGGTCGAACACGCGATGCAGGTCGTCCTCGTCGATTCCGCCGCCCGTGTCGATAACGGTGACCGAGGCGCGTCCTTCGACGACCGATGCGGCGACAGTGATGGGCGAGCCGGCGGGGGTGTGCTGAATCGCGTTGAGCAGGAGATTGGATATCGCCCGGGACAGCTCCCGCGGATCGGCGTGGACGACGGCGTCGTTGTCCAGTCCCGCCTCGATCCGGATCTCGTGGCCCTGGGAGACGGGTCGCAGCTCCGCGACCGTGTCCGAGATGACGTCGTACAGGGACACGTCCTGCAGGCTCAGCCGGAGGGTTCCCGAGTCGATCTTGGACAGCTCGAACAGGTCGTCCACCATGGCGGACAGCCGGGAGACCTGCTCGCGCATCTGCCGGTGGTAGCGCTGCGGATCCGTGGCCAGGTCGTCCTCGAGCGCTTCGGCCATCGACATGATCCCCGCCAGCGGCGTGCGCAGGTCGTGGGCGATCCACGCGACCAGTTCCCGCCGCGACTCCTCGATGCGGTGCTCGCGCTCGCGCGACTCGGCGAGCTTCGTGCTCATGGCCACCAGCTCGGCGGCCAGCGCCCGGAACTCCGCGCCGGACTGCGGCCCGACGGCATCCACGCGCTCCCCGGCGCCGATGCTGCGCGCCGCGTGCGAGAGCGACCGGGTGTTGCGCACCACGACCAGGCCGAGGACCGCCACCAGGGCGAGCGAGACGGCGCCGGAGAGCACCGCGACGTTCACGGCGACGGTCAGATCGTGCGCAGAGATGAACATGAGCCACGACGCACCGACCATGCTCGCGATCACCGCGAGCACTGCGGCAAAGACGAGCACGCACACCTGGACGGCGAGCGAGGACCGGCGCAGCACGAACAGCGCGGCGACGGCGACGCCGCCGATCGCCAGGGTGATCGCGAGCGACAGGCCCGCCACCTGCAGGAGGTCAGGCCAGCTCATGCGTCCCCCCGTCCGATGTCCAGTCGGTAGCCCACGCCCCACACCGTCGTCAGCAGGGTCGGCTGCGTGGGATCGGGCTCGATCTTCTCGCGCAGCCGGCGCACGTGCACGGTGACCGTCGAGAGGTCTCCGTACGTCCACCCCCACACCGAGGTCAAGAGCTCGTCACGACTGAACGCCTGGCGCGGGTGCTTCACGAGGAACGAGAGCAGATCGAACTCCCTGACCGTCAGCGGCAGCAGCACACCGTTCATCTTCGCCACGCGCGCAGCCGGGTCGATGTGGAACGGACCGCGGTCCAGGGCCGATTCGGGGGCGTGCTCGCCGAGGGAGCGGCGCAGAACGGACTGCACGCGCAGCACCAGCTCACGCGGCGAGAAGGGCTTGGTGAGATAGTCGTCGGCGCCCGCCTCGAAGCCGCGGATCCTCTCCTCCTCGCTCCCGAGGGCGGTCAGCAGGATGATCGGGGTCGAGCTCGTGGCCCGGATGCGGCGACATGCCTCGATCCCGTCGATGCCCGGCAGCATCCGGTCCAGGACGATGAGGTCGGGTGAGATGCGGGCCTCGGCCTCGATCGCCTCGAAGCCGTCGGCGACGCGGTCGACCACGAACCCGGACGAACGCAGGTACTGCCCGACGACCTCCGCGACGGTCGGGTCGTCATCGACGACGAGGATCCGACGATCGATGAGGTCCTCGTTGCCCAGCGTGCGCGAGGGTTCTGCGATCACATGCACACAGTACGCCTCGCGCCCGGCCGCGACTCCGGGTCCTCCGCAGTCGTCCGCGTTCCGTAAGACTTTCCCGGAGACGGCGACCGACCGCGAGCCTACGTTCAGAGCATGGCCGATGTCGATCTCGTGCTCCCGTGTCTGAATGAGGCGGCGGCGCTGCCCTGGGTGCTCGAGCGTGTCCCGGCGAACGTCCGTGCGATCGTGGTCGACAACGGATCCACCGACGGGTCCGCGGACGTCGCGAGGGCCGCGGGCGCCACGGTGATCACGGAGTCCCGGCGCGGGTTCGGTGCGGCCGTGTCGGCGGGAGTGGAGGCAGCCCGGGCCCCGCTGATCGCCGTCTGCGACGCAGACGCCTCGCTGGATCCCGCCGAGCTGCCGCGGCTGCTTGCTCTGCTCGACGACGGCGCCGATCTCGTCCTCGGCCGTCGCATCCCCACGAAGCGGTCGGCGTGGCCCGCGCACGCCCGCATCGCCAACGGAGTCCTCTCCCGACGGATCGGACGGCTCACCGGGGTCCGGGTCACCGACATCGGACCGATGCGCGTCGCACGCACCGATGCTCTGCGTGGACTCGATCTCCGCGACCGCCGCAGCGGATATCCCCTCGAGATGGTGCTGCGTGCAGCGGCGGCCGGCTGGCGCATCGTGGAGACCGAGGTCGCCTACACCCCGCGGATCGGGCGGTCGAAAGTGACCGGGACCGTGCGCGGAACGCTCACCGCCGTGCACGACATGAACCGCATCCTGCGGGAGGCGCGGGCGTGACGGCGCTGGTGGTGGTCGCGAAGGCGTGCATCCCGGGCAGGGTCAAGACCAGGCTGAGTCCGCCGTTCTCGCTGGAGGAGGCAGCCGAGATCGCTGCGGCCAGCCTCGCCGACACGTTGGCGACCGTCGCATCGCTCGCCGCCCGGCGCATTCTCTACTTCGACGGCGAGCCGGACGGCACATGCCCGGCCGGCTTCGAGGTGATCCCGCAGCGGCAGGGGAGCTTGGACGAACGCATCGCCACGCTCTTCGACATCCTCGACGAGCCCACGCTCCTGATCGGCATGGACACCCCGCAGGTGAGGGTCGCGGACCTCGTCTGGCCCGTCGAGACGGATGCCGTCATCGGCATGGCTGCGGACGGCGGGTTCTGGAT